>JBBWZD010000005.1:0-7897 GCA_039648875.1 Actinomycetota bacterium | reverse complement strand
GCGGTCGCCGCCGCGGCCCGGGCGGCGGCGCGCATCCGGTTCGCGACCGGCGGCGCGGAGGCGGTGGCGTGAGACGAAGGGCCGTGCGCGTGACGGGGATGCTGCTGGTGACCGGCCTCTGCACCGCCTACATCGTCTGGAAGATCGACCTCGGTCGAACGGGCCACGTGCTCGCGCACGCGGCGCCGACGTGGTGGCTCGCCTCGTTCGCGATCATGACCGGCTCGGTCTGGCCGATGGCCTGGCGCTGGCGGCGGCTCCTCGCCGCGCGCGGCATCCACGAGTCGCTCGCGCGCCTGGTGCGGACGTACTTCGTCGGCTACGCGGCGGGTCAGGTGCTGCCGACGTCGCTCGGAGGCGACGCCTCCCGCATCTACGAGACGATGCGCCGCCACGAGGGCGCGGGCGCCGCCGCCGCCGGCACGGTGCTGCTCGAGCGCGCGCTCGGCGGCGCCGCCACCCTGCTGCTCGCGGCGGGCGGTTTCGCCCTCGCCGTCGGCCGCTACGACCTCGGCGGCTACCTCTGGGTCGAGCTGGCCTTCGTGGTTGGCACGGTCGTCGCCGGCGTCCTGCTGTTCTCGACGCGGCTCCACGGCCCGCTTCGGCGCCTGCGCCCGCTACTGCGCACCCTGCGCGTCGAGCGGCCCGTGCGGGAGGTGTACCTCGCGCTGCACGCCTTCCGCGGCAACGTCGGTCTCCTCGGCGGGATGTTCGCGCTGACGGTCGTCGTGCAAGCGGTGCGCGTGCTCGCCATCTGGTGCGCGGGCAAGGCGGTCGGCGTCGACCTGTCGCCCCGGCCCTACTACGTGATGGGCCCGCTGCTCTTCCTCGTCATGCTGGTGCCCTTCACCGTCAACGGCCTCGCCGTGCGCGAGTCGTTCTTCGTCAGCTTCCTCGGGACGCTCGGCGTCGCGGCCGACCCCGCCTTCGCCACTGGCTTCCTCTTCTTCGTCGTCACGATCGCGCTCGCGCTCCCCGGCGTCGGGATCGTGGCGTACGAGACCCTGCACGCCAGATGAGCTCGGCTCCGGCTGATGTGTCGGCCGTCGTCGTCACGTACGACGCGCTGCCGTGGCTCGAGCGCTGCCTCGAGAGCGTCGGCGGCATCGAGGTCGTCGTCGTCGACCACGGCTCGACGGACGGCACGCCCGCGTTCGTGCGCGAGCGGTTCCCGCACGTGCAGCTCGTCGAGCAGGAGAACCTCGGCCTTGCGCACGGCTGGAACACCGGCGTCGAGCGGACGTCGGGCGGCTACGTGCTCCTGCTCAACGCCGACGCGTGGCTGGACGAGGGTGCGCTCGACTCCCTCGTCGCCTTCGCCGACTCGCGGCCGCGGGCGGCGGTGGTGGGGCCGCGGCTGCGGAACCCCGACGGGACGCTCCAGCGCTCGGTCCGCAGCTTTCCGACGCTCTGGCGGCTCGCGACCGAGTACCTGTTCCTCCGCAAGCTCGCCCCGCGCTCACAGGCGCTCAACGCCTTCTACGCCGGCGGCTTCGCGCACGACGCCGTCCGCGAGGCCGACTTCCTGATGGGCGCGGTGCTGCTCGTGCGGCGCGCGGCGATCGCCGAGGTGGGGCCGGCCGACGATGCGTTCTTCCTCTTCAGCGAGGAGGTCGACTGGTGCTACCGCTTCCGGCGCGCGGGCTGGCAGGTGCTGTTCTACCCCGGCGCCGGCGCCACGCACGTGTACGGCGCGTCGCACGGCGGGCGGCTCTTCCGGGAGCAGGTACGCGGGCACCTGCGCTTCCTCGCCAAGCACCGCGATGCGGCGTACGCCGAGCGGGCGCGGCGGTTGCTGCGGGTCTCCCTGCTCCTCCGCGGGGCGATCTTCCGCGGCGCCCGGGGGCGGGCCTACCGGGAGACGGCGCGGTGGCTGGGCTCGGGCTCGGTTGCGGAGCTGCTCGCGTGAGGTTCCGCCTGCCGCCGCTGCTGCTCGCGGTGCCGCTGCTCGGGCTCGCGCGCCTGCTGCCCGAGCAGGGCGTGGGGCTCTGGCTGCGGCTCGCCGCCGCCACGCTCGTGCTGCTGCTGCCGGGCCGCCTCGTCGCCCGCGCCCTCGCCGGCCGGGGTGCGGCGAACGCCCTCGCGTGGGCGTGCGCTCTCGTCGCGGGAGCGCTCGCGCTGACCTTCGCGGTGCACGCCTCGCTCGACCTGACGCTCGCGCTCGTGCTCGTCGCCGGCGTCGCCGCGCTGCCGTTCCAGCGAGAGGCGGCGGACGGCGACGAGCGCGTGCCGCGCATGCTGATCCTCGCCGGCATCGGCCTCGGCGCCGCCCTCTGGAGCATCGAGGGCATCGTCCACGGCGACGCGCTCTTCCACCTGGGCCGGGTGCGCAAGCTCGACGACCTCGGCTCGCTCTCGCTTCGCGCCGTCGACGAGTTCCGCGACGGCGGCCTCCATCCCGGCTACGCCTTCCCGCTCTGGCACGCGTTCCTCGCGCTCGTGGCGAAGCTCGCCGGGGTCGACCCGACCTCCGTCGTGCTGCACGAGCCGAGCATCCTCGCGCCGCTCGCGCTCGTGCTCGCTTTCGAGGTCGGGCGCGCGATCTTCCGCTCGACCTCGCTCGCCGTGGCGGCGACGCTGGCGCAGGTGTCGTTCATCGCGCTCGCGCCGGGCGGCGGCGGTGCGTACACCACGCTCGAGCTTCCCGGCACCGTGGCCCGCCAGCTGCTCGTGCCGGCCGCCATCGTCCTCTTCTTCGGCTTCGTCCGCGCCCCGGGCCGGCGCTCCGGCCTCACCCTTGCAGCCGCCGGCATGGATCTGGCCTTCGTCCACCCGACGTACGCGCTCTTCGTCGCCGTCCCGCTCCTCGGCTTCGCGCTCGCGCGGCCGCTGCTCGCCCGCGCCGACGTGCGGGCCTCCGCCGGTGCACTCGCGGCGTTCTGCGTGCCGGTCGGGCTCGTCTTCGCCTGGCTCGCGCCGATCGTCCGCGAGACCCGCTCGCACGACCCGAGCGCGAGGGAGAAGGCGCGGGCGCTCGCCCACTATGCGGACGACCTCGTCGTCCGCTCCGCTTCGAGCTACCACCTCGCGGCCGGCGTCGTCGCGCGCGCGGGCGCAATCGCGATCGCGGGCCTCGCGCTGGCGCCGCTCGCGGCGCTCGCCGGGCGGCGGCGCTGGAGCGCGTTCGTGCTCGGCGGCACCGTCCTGGTGCTTGCGCTCGAGTTGTGGCCGCTGGTCTTCCCACGCTTCTCCGACCTCGTCTCGATCTCCCAGTCCCGCCGCGCCGCCGGGTTCGTGCCTTTCGCCGTCGCGCTCGCGGGCGGCGCGGCGGTGCTGGCGCGTCTCCTGCGCCTGCTCGTGCTGCCGCTCGCCCTCGCCGCCGGCGTCGTGCTGCAGCTCGAGTTCCCGGGAAGCTTCGGCGTGGCGCTCCCGCACCGCGGCCCGTCGCTGCCGACGTGGATCGCCCTGTGGGGCGGCCTCGCCGGCCTCGTTGCGGCCGGCGTCCTCGGCGCGGCCCGCCGCGGGCGGCTCGAGCTGGAGCGGCCGGGGCCGCTCGCCGCGCTGGCCGGCTTCCTCTTCGTCCTGCCGGTCGCGGTGCACGGATTCGCGAGCTGGGACGCGAGCGTCACGCGCGACGGCTACGCGCTGTCGCCCGGCCTCGTGCGCTTCCTGCGCCAGGAGGTGCCGGAGCGGGCCGTCGTCTTCGCCGACCTCGAGACGAGCTACCGGATCTCGGCCTACGTCCCGGTCTACGTCGCCGCGGGCCCCCCGGCCCACGTCGCGGACACGAAGGCGAACCGGCCCTACGAGCGCCGCGCCGACGTGATCGCCTTCCTGCGTACGGGCCACCTGGCCATTCCGCGCCGCTACCGCGCCGGCTGGCTCGTGCTGCGCCGACAGGAGCCCGCCGGCCAGGTCGAGAGCCGTGGGCTGCGGCCGGTGTACCGGGACGGCCGCTTCGTCGTCTTCCGTCTCTAGGCGCTCTCGCGCCGTTGCCCGAGAGGCGGCTGCAAGAATCGCCTCGTGCCTTCCGCGCCCAGGCTCGCGATCTGGGGAACCTTCGACGTCGACAACTTCGGCGACCACCTGTTCCCCCGGATCTTCGAGCACGAGATGAAGCGCCGGCTTCCCTCGGCCGAGGTGCACGCATTCTCGCCGCTCGGTCACCTGCACCCCGTCCCGCTGGCCGGCGGCCGCGTGGTCGAGCCGCTCGGGGCCTGGAGCCCCGAGCGGGCGGCGGAGCTGGCGCGCGGCTACGACCTGATCGCGATCGGCGGGGGCGAGATCATCCACACGCTCGACGACGCCTACGCGTCGTACTACGGCACGAGCATCGGGGAAGCCCGCCGGCTGCGGCCGAGCGCCTTCTTCATCGATGGCCCCGGGCCGGCGCTCGAGGAGCGCTGCCCCGTCGCCTGGCACAGCGTGGGCCTGCCGTTCGACCTCGAGGGAGAGATCGCCGAGCGCGTGCGCTCGGCGCTGGAGCGGCGAGCGTATGTCTCCGTGCGCGACGAGATCTCGCGCGAGCGCCTCGTCCGCGCAGGCGTCGACCGTGAGATCGCGGTCGTCCCGGACTCGGCCCTCCTCGTCGACCGCGTCGTCAGCGAGCAGCAGCTCGAGCGCCGCCTGGCCTACCTGCGCGGGATCGGGTCGTATCCGCCGTCCGGGCGGCCACTCGTCGTCCAGGGCAGCCGCCAGCTCCTTCCTCGGGTGGACGACGTCGCGCGCGCCCTCACGGCGGCGCTGGAGGAGGCCGGGGAGGTACCGATCCTCCTGCTGGAGACCGGCGCGTGCCACGGCGACGGCGAGTTCGCGGACGCGCTCGAGGCCGTCCTCCCACGGCGCGTGCACCGCATGCCCGAGAGCCCGACCGTCGAGGACGTCGTCGCCGCGATCGTCCAGTCGCGCGGCTTCGCGGGCCTCTCGCTGCACGGGAGCCTCGTCGCCTTCGCGCGCGGCCTACCGACCGCGATCCTCGGCCTCGCGGGCGGCTACTCGAAGCTGGCCGGCTTCGCCGCGCTCGCGGGGCGCGAGGACGCGCTCGTGCGGTCGCCCGACGAGCTGCTGCCGGCGCTGCGCCGCGTCCTCGCGGGAGACGGTGCCGGCGGCGACGTAGCGGGCCTCAGCCGCCGCATCGACGCTCACTTCGACGTGCTCGCCGAGCTGGCGGAGCGCTCGGCCGCGCAAAGATCCGACGGCACCGGCGCGGACGTGGCGTCGCGAGGCGAGGCGATGCTGGGGCGCGCCTTCGAGGGCCGCGGGCGCCGGCTCGTCCAGCAGCGCCTGCGGCTGGCGGACGAGATCGAGGCGCTGGAGCGGACGCTGCGGGAGAGAGAGGAGCGGCTCGCCGAGGTCGAGGCGCACGCGGCGGCGCGGGCCGAGGACGCCGCCCTCGCGACGAGGCGGCTCGCCGAGGTCGAGAACGCGTGGAGCGTGGCGACGAGGCGGCTCGCGGAGGTCGAGGCCTGGGCCGCCGCGACTGCCGAGGAGCACGGCAGGACGAAGGAGGAGCTGAACCGCCTGCAGACGTCGAGACTCTTCCGCTATACGGCCCCGCTCCGCGCGGCCTATGCGGGCGCGCGCCGCCTCGTCTCGTGAGCGGCTTCACCTTCCCCGCGCCGCGCCGGCCCGACGTCTCGATCGTGATCCCGACGTACGGGCGGTGGGAGTGGACGGTGCGGGCGCTCGGGGCGCTGCTGGCCAACACCGAGCCCTGCTACGAGCTGATCGTCGTCGACAACGCGTCGCCCGACGGGACCGCCGATCTCCTCGCTGCGGCGACGAAGAACGTCCGGCTCGTCCGAAACCCGGTCAACCTCGGCTTCGGCCTCGCGTGCAACCAGGGTGCGGCGTGTGCGAGGGCCGAGTTCGTGGTCTTCCTCAACAGCGACGCCCTGGTGCACGCAGGCTGGCTCGAGCCGCTGCTCGACCGGGCGGCCGCCAAGGGCCGGGTCGGCGCCGTCGGCCCGCGCTTCCTCTACGTGGACGGCTCGATCCACGAGGCCGGCGACCTCCTCTTCGGCGACGCCACCACCGCCGCCTACGGCAGCGCCGACGCCGGCGGCGCCGACGACGTCGGCCGGCCGCGCGTGGTCGACTACGTCTCCGCTGCCTGCCTCCTCGTCAGGCGCCGCGCGTTCGACGAGGTCGGCGGCTTCGATCCCGGCTACGGCAAGGTGTACTACGAGGACGTCGACCTGTGCCTGTCGCTCGGCTCGCACGGCTACGTCACGTCCTACGAGCCGCGCTCGGTGGTGACGCACGTCCACGGCTGGTCCCCGCCGCAGGAGGACCTGGATCTGGCGCTGCTCGCCCGCAACCGGGAACGCTTCGGCAGCCGCTGGGCGGAGCTCCTGGCAGCCCGGCCCCTGCGCCGCGACGGCCGCTCGCGCCTCGCCGCTCGCGACGCCCCGGCCTCCGACCGCCTGCTCGTGGCCAACGGGTCCGGTCGCGGCGGCGATTTCGCGCGTGAGCTCGCCGCGCTCTGTCCGCGAGCCCACGTGGCGCTCGTCGGGTCGCATCCCGACGGAACCGACTCCCTTGTCGCGGTCGGCGTCGAGGTGGCCGCCGGCGGACCGGAGGGCGCTGCCGAGTGGCTCGCGCAGCGGCGCTTCCACTACGACGCCGTGCTAGCCCCAGAGCCGCTTGCGGGGGCGCTCGACGAGGCAGTGCGCAGCACCCAGCCGCAGGCCGCGCGCCTGACGGCAGCCGACGTCACTGCGTTGACCGATGAGCTCCTCGACCTCGGGGTCGCCGTCGCAGCCAGGCGCACGGAACGCTCAAGGTGAACGGGAGGAGCCGGCCGCTGATCTCGGACGCGACCCTTCGGCGTCGAGACGCGCATGCTTTCGGCCCGCCGCACGCGGCGGCAACAACGGCAGTCCTGCCGAGGGGAAGGGCCTATCGGAGCGCCCTTCCCCTCGGCCGCGGTTCTGCGAACTCCTACGGCCGGTTGGCGGCCGAGGTGGAGCCGGTGCTGACGGCCGGGGCGAGGGTGCTCGCGCCGGTGCTTCCGAACGGGACGTACACCGCGCTGATCCTGCCGCGCGCGGACATCGGGCCGCTGCCCCAGTCGATGTACGCCTGCAGACGGAAGGTCTGCGTCGTCGCGGTCGGAACCGCGAAGACCCACGTCTGCGACGCGCTCACGTTCGGGTTCGGGTCCCCGGACGCGTCCGGCATCATCGTCTCGTACATGTCGTCGGAGACTGCTCCGCCGTCCTGCGTGATCCGGATGTTCAGTCGGCTCGGCGTGGTCGACGCCCCTGCGCTCTGGAAGCCGAGGGCACTCGCGTTGACGACGACGAAGCCCGTGCCGCCGGCCACGCCGCCGGTGTCGATCGTCGCTACGGCGAGGTCGCTCCGCGTGCTCGTGTTGAGGTCGGTGTAGTCGCCGCTGCTGGAGAACGCCGCCCGCGCGCCCGCGCGATGGACGAAGGCGGCCTCTGCCTGCCGGGTGATGTTGTCGGTCGGGCAGAAGTTGCCGCCGCCGCAGCCGGACGTGATGCCGGCTCCCTGGATGGCGTTGATGTCGGCGTAGAACGGGTTGCTCGGCGGAACGTCGGTAAACGTCGCGAATGCGACCGGCACGGCGATGGCGAGTGTCGCGACTGCCGCGACAAGCGCGACCCAGCGCTTCCGTGGGAACTTGAGACGTGCGTGATTGGTGCGTGCTCTAGGCGCGCGCATGCGGAACCTCCTGTAGTTGACCCGGCCCTGACGGACACGCTGAGTCTCGGGCGCGGCGGCGCGTAAGTCAAGGGCAGCCTCCCCCACCTGTCGGCCGGTCGCTGTCTTCGGTCGGCCCGAGAGGCTTGCCGTGGGCTCGAGGGGAGCGGAGCATGCCTCCGCTCCCCGATCACGGCTACCTGCCTAGGGCCTCCAGCGCTGCGCGCTCGCCGTCGTTGCGGGACGAAGGGTGGCAGCGCCGCCCGACCCGAACGCGTAGGTCGTCGCG
>JBBWZD010000181.1:0-14743 GCA_039648875.1 Actinomycetota bacterium | reverse complement strand
AGCAGCGCGAGATCTTCGAGCGGCTCCGCACTGGTGCGCTGAGGCTGCTCTACGTCGCGCCGGAGCGGTTCAACAACGAGCGCTTCCTCGCGCAGCTCGGACGTACGCGCATCTCCCTCTTCGCGGTCGACGAGGCGCACTGCATCTCTGAGTGGGGCCACAACTTCCGGCCCGACTACCTGAAGCTCGCCGAGCGTTCCCGCGACCTGGGCGCCGAGCGCGTGCTGGCGCTGACCGCGACCGCCACCCCGGCCGTGGTCGCCGACATCCGTGCCGGGTTCGGCATCGAGGACGCCGACGCGGTCGTCACAGGCTTCTACCGCCCGAACCTGACGCTGCTGACGACGCCGGTCGACGCGGACGAACGCGACGAGCTGCTGCTGCGGCGGCTGCGCGAGCGGGCGCCCGGCTCCACGATCGTCTACGTGACGCTCCAGCGAACGGCCGAGCGCGTCGCCCGGCTCCTCGGCGAGGCGGGCCTGCCGGCGCGGCCGTACCACGCCGGCATGGACGGCGAGGAGCGGGTCGCGGTCCAGGAGTGGTGGAGCGCGTCCGCCCAGGCGATCGTGGTGGCGACGATCGCGTTCGGCATGGGCATCGACAAGGCGGACGTCCGCTACGTCTACCACTACAACCTGCCGAAGAGCCTGGAGTCGTACTCGCAGGAGATGGGCCGGGCGGGCCGCGACGGCCGGGAGAGCATCTGCGAGCTCCTCGCGTGCGTCGACGACGTGCCGACGCTGGAGAACTTCGCGTACGGCGACACGCCCACGCGCGAGGCGTTGGGCGGCCTGCTCGTCGAGGTGCTCGGGCAGCCGCCGGGCACGGAGCTCGCGCTCTCGGAGTACGAGCTCGCGGCCCGCCACGACCTGCGCCCGCTCGTGCTGAAGACCGCCCTCACCTACCTCGAGCTGGACGGGATGCTCAGACAGGGGACTCCCTTCTACGCGGGCTACCGGCTCCGCCCGCGCGAGCCGGCGTCGTTCGAGGACGTGTTCGAGCGCTTCGACGAGGAACGCGCGGGCTTTCTGCGCCGCGTGGTCGAGACCGGCCGTGAGGGACGAAGCTGGACCACCCTTGCGCCGGAGGATGCGGCCGCCGCACTCGGGGAGGAGCGCAGCCGGGTCGTCGCAGCGCTCGAGTACCTCGACCAGCAGGGCCTGGTCGAGCTGCAACCGGCCGAGCTGCGACAGCGCTACACGGTCCTCGTGCGCCCCGATTCGCGGGACGAGGTGGTGGAGGGCCTGCTCGAGCGCTTCGCCCGCCGCGAGCGGGCGGAGACGGCGCGCGTCGCGCAGGTCCTGGACCTCGTGACCCACGACGGTTGCCAGGTGCGCGCGCTCGTCGGCTACTTCGGCGAAGCTCGCTCCGAGCCCTGCGGGCATTGCAGCCACTGCCTCACCGGCAGCGCGCAACGGCTCCCGAGCACCAAGCCGAAGCCGCCGCTCGGATCCGTGGTCGACGCCGCCGCACTGACGGAGCTGCGGTCTGCCCACCCCGACGCGCTCGCCACGCCGAGGCAGTCGGCGCGGTTCCTGGCCGGCATCACGAGCCCCGCCACCACCCGCGCGCGCCTGACGAAGCACGGGCTCTTCGGCGCGCTGGCCGAGCGGCCGTTCGCCGACGTGCTCGCGTGGTGCGAGGCCGCGTAGCCCGTTAGGGGTTGCTTCCCCCGGCGAGGTGGACGAGCGTCGCGCCGTCCGCCGACTCGGCCTCCCGGTGCTCGACGAGCGGGTGGCGGTCGAGCTCGTCGCGTACGGCCGCTCGGACGGCACCGGTGCCGCGGCCGTGGATGACGCGTACCTGTCCCAGACCGGCGAATGCCGCGTCGTCCACGAATGAGCGCACTGCCTCACGTGCCTCCTGGGCGCGCCTTCCCCGAACGTCGAGCTCGTCGGAGACGTCGCTCCGCGCGCTCGCCACGACCTGCACCGCCGGCGGGCCGGGCTCCTGCGCCGCGCTTCCCTGCGGGTCGGCGCGCAGCCTTGCCGCCGCGATGCGCACGCGCTGGCCCGCCGCGCCGGCGACCTCGACCTCGTCGCCGTGGATCGCCGCGATCGTGCCCCGGAGGCCGATCGCCGGCGCCTCGACCGGATCCCCGACCGCGAGGGGCGCTCGCAGGGGCAGCGGCTGGTCGAGCCCGCGCAGCGCCTTCTCCGCACGCGCAGCCCGCGTCGACGCCGCGGCCAGGTGACGGTCGCGATCGCTCTCGGCCCGTGCCGACGCGGCGGGCGCTGCACGCTGCGTCTCCCGGTCGCGGCGGCGGGCGACGCGGATCTCCTCGCGCAGGGCGCCCAGCTCGGCGCGCGCCGCGGCCAGGTCGCGCTCGGCCTCGGCCACGGCGAGCTCTCGTGCGCGCGCCGCCGAGGCGCGTACCTCCTCGACCTGCGCCTCGAGTGCCTCCGCCCGCTCCCGCGCGTCCTCCCCGAGGCGCCGGGCCTCGGCATGCTCCCGTGCGGCGGCCTGCCTCTCCGCTGCCGCCGCCTGCTCCGCCGCCTCGGCCTCGGCGAGCAGCTCCGCGACCCGGAGCCGCTCGGGCACCACGCGGCTGCGGGCGTCGGCGACGATCGACGCGTCGAGCCCGAGACGCTCCGCGGTCTCCAGCGCATGCGAGGTGCCGGGCCGGCCCAGGACGATCCGGTACAGCGGCTCGTGCGTGACGGGATCGACTCCGGTGGCCGCGTTCGCGGCGCCTGGTGTCGCGCTCGCCCACTCCTTCAGCTCGGGGTGGTGGGTCGTCACCACCGTCAGGCGCGCCCGCCGCGCCAGCTCCGCGAGCACCGCCTGCGCGAGCGCCGCTCCCTCCGTCGGGTCGGTTCCGGATGCGACCTCGTCGACGAGGACGAGCGAGCGCTCCGTCGCCGTCCGGAGGATCGCGACGAGGTTGCCGACGTGCGCGGAGAAGGTCGAGAGGCTCATCTCGATCGACTGCTGGTCGCCCACGTCGGCGAGCAGCCGGTCGAACACCGGCAGCGCCGCGGTCGCGGCGGGAGGGCGCAGCCCCGCCTGGTGGAGCATCGCGGCCAGGCCCAGCGTCTTCAGCGCGACGGTCTTGCCGCCGGTGTTCGGCCCGCTGATCACGAGGGCGCGCAGCGCGCCGAGGTCGAGGTCGATCGGGACTGCGCGGGCCGGATCGAGCAGCGGGTGCCGCGCCTCGAGCAGCCGCACCTCGTCGGAGCTCTCCACGGGCGCGCCGCGCCAGCGCCGGGAGAGGGTGCCGCAGGCGACGGCCAGGTCGAGCGCGCCGGCGGCCTCCACGAGAGCGGTGAGCGCCGCCGCCCGCGCGCCGGCCCCGGCGGAGAGCTCGCGCAGGATGCGGTCGACCTCGTCTCGCTCTGCCGCCGCGGTCTCGGACTGGCGGTTGTTCAGCTCGACGACGCCGAACGGCTCGACGAAGAGCGTCTGCCCCGAGCCGGAGGTGTCGTGGACGATGCCGGGAACGCTGCGCCGCGCGCTCGCCCTGAGCGCGAGCACCGGCCGCCCGCCGCGCTGGGTGAGGAAGTCCTCCTGCAGGTGCTCCCGCACGCCCGGCGCGCGCGCGAGCCGGCGCAGCTCCTCGACCGCACGGCCCTTGCCGGCCCGCAGCTCCCGGCGCAGCCGCCGGAGCAGCGGCGAGGCGCCGTCGCGGAGGTCCGCCCCGTCGTCCTCGACGCACCGGGCGATCTCGTTCCCGAGCGGCGCAAGCTCGGGATCGATGGCCGCCGCGATCTCCCAGAGGAGCGGTGCGACCCCTCTTTCGGACTCGACGGCCGCCCGCGCCCGCAGGCCGCCGGCGATCGAGGCGCCGATCTCGCCGAGGGCGTCGGGCGTCAGAACGCCGCTGCGAGCTGCGAGCGCTGCGGCCGCGCGGACGTCGTGCACCTCGTGCAGCGGAGGCTCGGCGGCCACGTCCAGCAGCGCGATCGCCTCCGACGTCAGCGCCTGTCGCCGCGAGACCTCCTCCAGGTCGTCCGACGGCACGAGCGCGCGGGCGAGCTCCGCACCCCACGGGGTTCCCGTCGCGGCGGCGAGCCGCTCCAGGATTGCGGGGTACTCGACGGCGGCGAGTGCGCCTGCGTCCACGCGCCCGAGTGTACGAGGAGCCCACGCACACTGACCTCGCCCCGGTCAGGAGGAGCGGCGCAGCAGACGCACGAGCGCGCCTCGGCTCCAGCCGCGCCACCGGCGCACCCAGCGTCTGCGCTCGAGCGGCAGAGCCGGAGCACGCACGACGATGGTGCCGGCGACCTTGTCGTGCCACGCCTGCTTCTTCGCGTCCCAGACCGGCCACAGGAAGTTCAGGACGCCGACGCCCCACGCGCAGGTCGCCGCGAACAGGTACAGCATCACCGCGCGGCCGAACGCCTGCCCGTGCGTGACGCGTCTCACGGCCTGCGTGCGGTGCGGGTCGCTGCGGACCGCGATGCCGCAGATCCGCTCCCCGACGCTGCGGCCGCTGCGGCTGCCGTGCGCGACGGTGAAGTACGCCAGCGCGGCGAGCGGCGCCGCGGCGACGGCGAGGATCGCGGCTCCCACGGCATGGCCCGTGACCGCGCCGACGCCGGCGACGAGGGCGGCGGCCGAGGCGAGCAGGACGTGGTCGAGCGCGAGGGCGGCCGATCGGCGCCACCAGCCGGCCAGCAGCGGCAGAGCCGGCTGCGGCGACGGCAGGTCCGCGACCAACTCGTCGAGCTCGCGCGACGTGCGCGAGCGCAGGGCGGTCGCCACGCGATCCTCGAGCTCCGTCAGCGTCAGGCTCCCCTCGAGCCACGCCGCGCGCAGCGCGAGGACGGCGACGCCGCGATCGGCGTCCGATGCGCGAATGCCCGCGGCGCGCGCCGGGAGACCCACGGGTCGAACCCTACAGCTGGCCGCCGTCACCTCGCTCGCAGCCCCGTGACAGACTGCGGGAGCGAAGGAGGTTGGCTCGTGGCTGTCTCGACCCGTCCCGATCGCTCGGCGCCGCCCCGCCTGACGTCCTACGAAGAGGAGCGGGCGCGCTACGGCGTCGAGGTTCCCGAGCGGTACAACCCGGTGCTGCACGTCGTGGAGGGCTGGGCCGCCGGCGCGCCCGAGGCGGAAGCGCTCGTCTCGCTCGACGGCGCCGGCGGCGTGGTCGCGACGCAGACCGTGGCCGAGCTCGCCGCGGAGTCGCGGAAGGCGGCGCGGGCGCTGCTCGGGCTCGGCATCCGGAAGGGGGACCGCGTGCTCCTGATGCTGCCGCGCCACCCCGCGTGGTATTCGGCGTTGCTCGGAGCCATGCGCGTCGGCGCCGTGCCCATGCCGACGCCGAACCAGGCGACCGCGCGCGACATCGCGTATCGGCTCGAGGCGGCCGGCGCGGTGGCGGTCATCACGGACGAGGCCGGCGGCGAGAAGCTCGCCGGCATCGACGGAAAGCTGCCGGCGCTCGACCGGGCCGTGCGCTCGATCGCGGAGTGGGAGGAGCTGCTCGAGCGGGCGGGGGACGGCGAGACGCCGGCCGATCCGACGGCGGCGACCGACCCGCTGATCCTCTTCTTCACGAGCGGCACCGTGAGCTCGCCGAAGATGGCGCTGCACGCCCAGAGCTACGCCCTCGGCCACGTCGGCACCGCGCGCTTCTGGCACGACCTGCGCGCGGGAGACCTCCACTGGACGATCTCGGACACCGGCTGGGCGAAGGCAGCGTGGGGCGGGCTCTTCGGCCAATGGCACGAGCGGGCCACCGTCCTCCAGGTCGCGCTCGGCCGTCCGGACGCCGCCACGATCCTCGAGATCCTGGCGCGGCACTGCGTAACGTCGTTCTGCGCTCCGCCGACGCTCTACCGCCTGCTCGTCCAGCACGACCTGACGCGGTACGACCTCTCGGCGCTCCGTCACTGCACGAGCGCGGGTGAGCCGCTCAACCCGGAGGTGATCCGCGCCTGGGCCGCAGGCACCGGCGGGCTGACGGTGTACGACGGGTACGGCCAGACCGAGAACGTCGCGCTCGTCGCCAACTACCGCGCGGTGCCGGTGCGGCCGGGCTCGATGGGGAAGCCGGTGCCCGGGATCGACGTCGCGATCGTCGACGAGGCGGGGACCGAGCTCCCCGCCGGGGAGAGCGGCCACATCGCCGTTCGCGTGGAACCGCGGCCGGTTGGTCTGTTCCTCGGCTACTTCCGCGACGAAGCGGCCGGCGCGGAGGCGTTCCGCAACGGTCTCTACTACACCGGCGACCGCGGCGAGAAGGACGACGACGGCTACTTCTGGTTCGAGGCCCGTGCCGACGACGTCATCACCTCGTCGGCGTACCGGATCGGGCCGTTCGAGGTCGAGTCGGCGCTGATCGAGCACCCGGCCGTCGTCGAGACGGCCGTCGTGGGCAAGCCGGATCCGGAGCGGACGGAGATCGTGACGGCGTTCGTCGTCCTCGCCGCCGGCTACGAGGCCTCGCCGGAGCTCGTCACCGAGCTCCAGGACCACTGCAAGAGGGTGACGGCACCGTACAAGTACCCGCGCGAGATCCATTTCGTGACGGAGCTGCCGAAGACGATCAGCGGCAAGATCCGTCGCAGCGAGCTGCGCCGCCGCCTCCGCGGCGGCGCCGACCCGTGACGGTCGCACGCGAAGCCCGGCCGAACGGCCGGGCTTCGCGACTGCGATGTGTCTCTACCGGAAGCGCACGACGAGATCGCGCCGACCGTCGATCGCCTGCTGCCGCCGCGCCTGCGCCTGCACCGGGTTTGGGACGCCCGGGAACAGAGCGTCGCCAAT
Organism: Actinomycetota bacterium; assembly: GCA_039648875.1. GTDB lineage: Bacteria > Actinomycetota > Thermoleophilia > Gaiellales > Gaiellaceae > Palsa-739. Next base: position 8,026 of record JBBWZD010000181.1, on the reverse strand, counting down.
CGTCGGGATGAACTGCGGCGGGACACGAACGTGCGTCGCCTGCTCGTAGTCGTAGGCGAAGCCGAGCAGCTTCGGCTCGGCCCACCGGCCGCCCATGAACGTGACTCCGACCGGCAGTCCGGCGTCGTAGCCGGCGGGGACCGTGATGCCGGGGTAGCCGGACACGGCAGCCGCCGTCGACGAGCCCACGAAGTACTCGAAATGGCCGTTGAGGTCGCCTTCGTCCGGGTTGTCGTTCGTCGGCCATGCCGGACCGTTCGTGAGCGCGACGATCGCGTCGAGGTGGTTGTCGGCCATGAGTTGGTCGATGACGTCCTGGACGGGGGGCGTCGTCTCCGCGCGGAGGGCAGCACAAGCGGCGTCACGACCGTTCGTCGCGTCGGCGAGCTGGAACACGAGGTCGTTCCAGGGGCCTTCCAGCTGGGGGTGGGCCTGGTCGAACGCGATCAGTCCGGCGAGCGTCTGCGGGTACGCGGCGCCCGACACCGGATTCGTGCCGTGGACGTAGGTCTGGAGGTAGGCCGCGATGTCGGTCTTGAACTCGCAGAGGAGCGCCGGGAACTCGTTGGCCGTCGCCGACAAGTCGACGTCGGTGTTGTCGATCACGGTGGCGCCCTGCGCCTCGAGCGCAGCGATCGTGTTGGCGAGAATCGGCTCGGCGACGGGGCCGGTCAGGCTGGGGTCGTACGTGCCGGCGCGCCAGACGCCGATCCGCTTGCCCTGGAGAGCGTGATCATCGAGGAACTGGGTGTAGTCGGTGAAGGCGTGGCCGGCCTGAGCGGCGGTCGCGGCGTCATGCGGGTCCACGCCGGTCGCTGCGCCGAGGAGTACCGCGGCGTCGGTCACGTTGCGGGCGATCGGGCCGGCCGTGTCCTGGTCGGCGCTGATCGGGACGACGCCTGCGCGGCTCCACAACCCGAGTGTCGGCTTGATCCCGACGTCCCCGTTGGCGCCGGACGGGCAGACGATCGAGCCGTCCGTCTCCGTTCCGACGGCCGCGACCGCGAGATCGGCAGCGGCGGCGACGCCGGATCCCGAGCTCGAGCCGCACGGGTTGCGATCGAGGACGTACGGCATGTTCGTCTGGCCGCCGACACCGCTCCAGCCGCTCGACGACGGGCCGGACCGGAAGTTGGCCCACTCGGACAGGTTGGCCTTGCCGATGATGATCGCGCCTGCGGCTTTCAGCTGCTTCGCGATGAACGCATCCTCGGGGGTGCTTCCGGCGAGCGCCCAGGAGCCGGCTGTCGTCGGCATGCCGGTCGTGTCGATGTTGTCCTTGACGATGATCGGAATCCCGAGCAGCGGACGCTCGTCGCCACTGCGCCGCGCGCTGTCGGCTGCTCGTGCGTCGGCGAGGGCCGTCGGACTCACCGTGATCACGGCGTGGAGCATCGGGTTGAACTGGCGGATGCGCCGGAGGTAGAAGTTCGTCAGCTCGACGGAGTTCATCCGGCGCGAGCTCATCAACGCCTCGAGCTGCGGGATCGTCGTCGCGTCGACGTCGATCCCGGCGACCTTCGTGTTCGTCGGGTTGGCGGCGAGCCCGATCGGCGCGGCGGCGCCGTATACCCCGAGCAAGAGGGCCACTAGTAGGGCCGTGAGAACGAGGGAACGGCGAAGTCGGCTGCTCATTACGTGACCTCCAATGGATCGAGCGGGGTGGGACGCTGGGATCGGAGGGCTGGGGGGCCGAGGGATCTCGGGGCTGATCCTATAACCCTTCTCGAGGCAGCGCTCGCCCGGCTGGAGCCGCCTCCGGTGAGCGCAGAGACTCGGTTATGAGGCGGACCGAGACGCATGTGTCAACGCAGCCCGCGCGGCCTCGTCGAACGGTGTCAGCCGGCGGGGCACGAGTCGGCGCAGGCGGTCGTCGTTGGCCACGGTTGCGCTCCGGAGCCCTTCGATGAGCGGCCGTGCGACGCTCGCCTGCACCGGCGTGACGAGGTGCAGCCAGAAGGACGAGAGCCGCGGCGTGAGGACGGGCACCTCGAGGATCAGGGGACGCTTGCCGCGGATGCGGGCGATGCGCTCGATCATCTCGCGGTACGTCATCACGTCTGGGCCGCCGGCATCGAATGACCGCCCGAGCATCCCTTCGTGACCGGCGGCGGCGGCGAGGTAAGCGGCGATGTCTGCCAGCGCGATCGGCTGCGTCGGCGTCGAGACCCAGCGCGGGCAGATCATCCCAGGCAGCCGGTCGACGAGCGCCGTGATCGTGTCGAACGCAGCGCTGCCAGGGCCGATCACCATCGCGGCGCGCAGGGTTGTCACGGGCACAGAGCCGGAGGCGAGCACGGCAGCCGTCTCGGCGCGGCTGCGGAGGTGGCGGGAGAGCTCGGGCGACTGGTCGCCGAGACCGCCGAGATAGACGAGTTGGCGCAAGCCCGCCCGCTCGGCCGCCCGCGCCACGGTCTCGGCGGCGAGGCGGTCACGCTGCTCGAAGTCGCGGCTCCCAAGCGAGTGAACGAGGTAATAGGCGAGGTCGACACCGGCGAGCGCCTTCTGCAGGGTCGCCGCGTCGGTCGCGTCGGCGGTCGCCCAGCGGAGCCCTCCGGTTGCTTTGGGCGGCCGCCGTGACAGGGCCAGCACGTCGTGCTGCTGCGCGAGCAGGGGCGTAAGGACTCGGCCGACGGTGCCGGTGGCGCCGAGCACTGCGATTCTCATCGACGGGCTTCCTGCCGGAGACGCGCAAAGTACCGCCGGCCGAGCGCAACGTGCAGCCGCGCCTGAACCTGGGGATAGAGAACCCCGCGCCAGCGGCGCCTCGAACGTCGCGGCGCGAGACGAGGGAAGAAGCCGGCGATCGCCGAGCTGACCTCGACGACGTCGGACCCGTCTTGCGTGAAGGAGATCGAGCCGCCCGGAGTGCGGACGAGAAGGCCACCGCGGATCGGGTAGAGACACTGCACGACGTTCGAGCTGACAGCGTGCTCGGGCCGACCGAAGCGAAGCAGCGCGGGCCCGATCCCGAGCAAGCAGATGTCCAGTCCCTCGGCGCTGCGGCGTACGCGGATGACACCGAATGTGGAGCGCTGCACCTCGCGCCAGTAGACGTCGCCCAACAGCTTCGCGCCGGCCGGCGAGCGCTCGACGACGGGTGTCGAAAACGCGCTCCGCTGAACAGACTCGAACGCGCCCGATGGTGAACGCGTCTGGGTCGAGGTCAAGGATTGGTCGTGGTCGGGCCGACTCATCGGTGCTCGTCGGCCAGGCGCTCCGCCGCCGTGACGGGATCCCCCTGCAGGAGAGAGGCTCCCGTAGCCCGGGCAAGGCGCTCGGTGGCGCCGGCGCCGGCAAGGGCGATCGGGACGTGCCGGGCCAGTTCGGTCAACTGTGCCTGCGCACCGCGGAGACGCCGGCGGGTCGTCGCCGAGACGACGACGAGGCGCGGCTCGACGTCCTCCAGTGCCTCCTGAATGGTCGCGATCGGCGTATCGGCCCCGAAGTAGGTGATCGACCAACCGCGCTCGGCGAGGGCCAGCCCGAACATGATGAGCGGCAGGTCGTGAAGCTCCCCTGGGGCGCACGCGAGCACGGCCCTCGGTCCGGCGCTTTGCCCCCAGGCCCGAGCGAGGCCGAGAAGCCGTCCGCGCAGGACGTTGCTGGCGAAATGCTCCTCCGCCACGCTCGCCTCGCCTCGTTCCCACCGCTCGCCGAGCTCATGGAGGTACGGCAGAAGCACGTCGCGCAGCACTGTCCGGAGCGTGAACCTTGCGAGCAGCCCGTCGACGGCTGCGTGCGCACCGGGTTCGTCGAGCCGATCGAGCGCCTCCGTGAGGTCAGAGGTCAACTGCCCGACCGCGGACTCGTCCTCGCCGCCGGCTCCGCGTGGCCGCTCGGCCAGCGTCAGGCGAGCGGCCTGCGCGGCGGAGATCCCTGCGTCCAGGTGTCGGCGCATCGACCGAATGCGATCTTCGTCCGCCGTGGTGTAGAGACGAAAGCCGCCGGCTGAGCGAGCAGGCTGGAGCAAGCCGTATCGCTGCTCCCAGGCCCGGAGAAGCTCGGGGGGGACGCCGGCGCGTCGGCTCAGCTCCCCGATTCGAAGGTGCGCAGTTCCCGCCATTCGCCGAAGTCTACACGAATTTTGGACAAACACTTGACAAGGGAGGCTATGCCCGGCTACCTTCTCGACTCTGCCTCTACAAATCCTCGACAAAGGAGGAGCATCGATGAAGAAGCTGGACATCGCCGCCGCCGTCCTCGTTGCCGTCGGCGGGATCAACTGGGGCCTTGTCGCCCTGGCAAAGCTCGATCTGGTCGCCACGCTCGTCGGACTCGATTTCGGTCAGACGAACTCGGCGAGCCGCGTCATCTACGGCCTCGTCGGAGCGTCGGCCGTCTACCAGGTGGTGCAGCAGCATGCGATTCGGCGGCGCTGGAGCCGTGACCCGCGGGTGGCAACCGCGTAACCGCAACCGGATCAACAACGTGCTGCTGCCGCCGACGAGCTAGCGGCCCTCCTGAGCCGAGAGGCGGGTTCACGCCGCCTCTCGCCTCGCCCCTCCGAGCAGCGTCCCCCTCGACGCCTGCGGCCCGTGCCCGCATCGAGGAATTCCAGCAGTAGGCTCTCTGTCGGGATGCTCTGTCCAACCTGCGGCACCGAGAACGTTGCGGGAAAGAAGTTCTGCAAGGAATGCGGAACGGCGCTCGCCGTGGCCTGCGGATCGTGCGGAGCCGCGCTCGAAGGCGACGAGAAGTTCTGCAGCGAGTGCGGTGCGCCGGTGACCCGGCCCGAACCCGGCAGCACGCCGGCCGCGGTTACCCGCGAGGGTCCGGCGTCCGAACGTCGCCTCGTCTCCGTTCTGTTCGCGGACCTCGTCGGTTTCACGTCGCTGTCCGAGTCGCGCGACGCGGAAGAGGTTCGCGACCTTCTCTCCCGCTACTTCGACACGTGCAGACGCCTGATCGAGCTGTACGGGGGGACCGTGGAGAAGTTCATCGGGGATGCGGTGATGGCAGTGTGGGGCACGCCGGTGGCGACGGAGGACGATGCGGAACGGGCGGTACGGGCGGCGCTCGACCTCGTCGCGGCGGTGTCGGCGCTGGGGCAGGAGGTGAACGCCGAGAACCTTCAGGCTCGGGCGGGGGTGCTGACGGGCGAGGCCGCGGTGACGATCGGCGCCACGGCCGAGGGAATGGTCGCCGGCGATCTGGTCAACACCGCCTCGAGGGTGCAGTCCGTCTCGGAGCCCGGCCGTGTCTACGTCGGCGACTCCACTCGCCGGTCGACCGAGCAGGCGATCGTCTACGAGGACGCGGGGTCGTTCGAGCTGAAGGGCAAGCAGGGCTTGACCCCGCTCTGGAAGGCGGTGCGCGTGGTTTCCGGCGTTCGCGGGACGCTCAAGTCGCAGGGCCTGGAGGCCCCGTTCGTCGGCAGGGATCGAGAGTTGCGTCAAATCAAAGATCTGTTCCACACCTGCGCCGAGGAGAAGCGGGCGCAGCTCATCTCGGTGACCGGCATCGCCGGGATCGGCAAGTCGCGCCTGTCTTGGGAGTTCTACAAGTACTTCGACGGGATCGCTCAGCTCGTCAACTGGCATCGGGGACGCTGCCTCGCCTACGGCGAAGGAGTGACGTACTGGGCGCTCGCGGACATGGTGCGTTGGCGGTGCCGCATCGCCGAGGACGAGCAACCGCGTTCGGCTCTCGCGAAGCTCCAGTCGACGCTCGAGGAACATGTACCCGACCCGGACGAGCGCCGGTTCGTCGAGCCGAGGCTCGCGCACCTGCTCGGGCTCGGCGAGCACGAGTCGCACGAACGGCAAGACCTGTTCGCCGCCTGGCGTCTCTTCTTCGAGCGGCTCGCCGACGTGTATCCGACGGTGCTCGCGTTCGAGGACATGCAGTGGGCAGACGCGTCGTTGCTCGACTTCGTCGAGTACCTGCTCGAGTGGTCGCGCAACTCGCCGTTGTGCGTAATCACGCTCGCCCGGCCGGAGCTGCTCGAGCAGCGGCCGACCTGGGGCGCGGGCCACCGCAACTTCGCCTCGCTCTACCTGGAGCCCCTCTCTCAGAAGTCCATGCATCAGCTGTTGAGCGGCCTCGTTCCGGGCCTGCCGGAGGCTCTGCGCGAGCAGATCCTCGCCCGCGCCGAGGGCGTTCCGCTCTACGCGGTCGAGACCGTGCGGATGCTGCTCGACCGCGGCGCGCTCGTCCAGGAAGGCTCCGTCTACCGGCCTGTCGGCGAGGTCGAGGCGCTCGAGGTGCCGGAGACGCTTCACGCGCTGATCGCCGCCCGCCTCGACGGTCTGCCGCAGGATGAGCGCCGGCTGCTGCAGGACGGATCGGTTCTCGGTAAGTCGTTCACGCGCGCTGCACTCGCGGCCCTCACCGGCCTCGGCGAGGTGGAGCTCGACCCGCTCCTCCATTCGCTCGTGCGCAAGGAGGTCGTCTCGCTGCATTCCGACCCGCGCTCGCCGGAGCACGGCCAGTACGGCTTCCTGCAGGACCTCGTCCGCCACGTCGCGTACGAGACGCTCCCCAGACGGGAGCGGCGCGCGCGCCACCTCGCGGCCGCCGAGCATCTCTCCTCCACGGCCGAGGACGAGCTGGCCGAGGTCGTGGCGTCGCACCTGGTCGAGGCGTACAGGCTCGACCCCGGCGCGGTCGACGCGCCCGAGATCAAGAGGCGGGCCAGGCTGGCGCTCGTCGGCGCCGGTGAACGAGCGGGGTCGCTTGCCGCGGCGGCCGAAGCGAAGCGCTATTTCGAGCAGGCGGCGGAGCTGACGGAGGAGCCGCTGCAGAGCGCCGAGCTGCTCGCGCGTGCGGGCGAGATGGCGGGCCTCGCGGGCGATCCCGACACGGCTCAGCGGCTGATCGAAGAGTCGATCGCGATCTACGAAGGCGAAGGCGACACCCATGCCGCGGCTCGCGTCACCTACGAGTTGGGGAGAGCCCTCGCCTTCACCGGGCGTCGAGACGAAGCACTCGCGCGGCTGGAGCATGCATACGAGGTCATCTCCGAAGACGAGCCCGACGAGGATCTCGCGATGCTCGCCGCGATGCTCGGCCGGGCGTACTGGTTCAGCGGCGATCTCGAGCGGTCCGCCGCCAGGACCGAGCTCGCGCTCGACATTGCCGAGGTCCAGGGGTTGCCGGGGGCGCTGGCGGTCGCGCTCCGGGCGAAGGGAGCCGTCTTGTTCAGCCGCGGCCACCGGGAGGAGTCGTTCGCGGTCATGAAGCACGCGCTCGAGGTCGCGCTCGAGAACGACCTCGCCGAGGACGCGAGCACCTGTTACTTCCTCCTCTCTGACCGCTGCTTCCGCCGCGACCGCTATGCGGAGGCCCTCGGCTACCTCGAGGAGTCGCTTGTGCTTGCCAACAAGATGGGAAGCCGCCCGCTCGAGTACGGAGTCCTGGCGGAGAGGACCTACCCGCTCTTCATGGCCGGCCGCTGGGACGATGTGGTCGCGACGACCGATGGGTTCACGCAGGAGCAGATCGATTCCGGTGGGGTCGTGCTCGGCGTGTTGCAGTCCGGCGTCTACGTCCACGTCGAGCGTGGCGAGCTCGACGAGGCCCGGCGCATCTTGTCGCTCTTCTCGCGGCTCGACAGCTCGACCGACGTCCAGGACCGAAGCACGTACCTGGCTGCGAAGGCTGCGCTGCGCCGGGCAGAAGGACGCTTCGCGGAGGCGCTCTCCGACGGGGCCGCCACGATCGAGGCGGGGCCCACCCTCGGCGCCGATTTCCAGGGTGTGAAGCACGGGGTGGTCGACGCAGTCGAGTCGGCGCTGGCGCTCGGTGACTCGGCGAGCGCGCACGAGCTCCTCGCGTTCATCGACGGGATGTCGCCCGGGATCCGGCCGCCCTTCCTCGAGGCGCAGGCGCACCGCTTCCGCGCTCGGATGGCGCGTGATGCGGAGGGCCTGGAGCTGGCCGCGCGCCTGTTCCGCGAGCTCGACATTCCGTTCTCGCTCGGCGTGACGCTTCTCGAGCACGCCGAGCTGACGGGAAGCGAGACGTCACGCGCAGAGGCCGCCGAGCTCTTCGAACGACTCGGCGCATCGCCCTGGCTCGAGAG
>JBBWZD010000170.1:0-3697 GCA_039648875.1 Actinomycetota bacterium | reverse complement strand
GTACGGCGTCGGCACGGCGCCGACGCTACAGTCGGATCGTGGGCAAGGCGTCGGACTGGCTGCGCGAGGAGCGCCGCAAGGTGCTCGGCGACTGGGTCGCCGTCTGCCTCGGCTGCGGCGCCGCGCGGCGCTGGTTCGAGCAGTTCGAGGACGAGGTGCCGGAGCGGTGCCCCCAGTGCGGCGGCGAGTTCCTGCGGCGCTGCAAGGCCTGCGGCGCGGCCTTCTCCTCGATCGCCAGCGTCGACTGCGAGAGGTGCGGTCGCCCGCTGCGCCCCGACGAGATCTTCGGCTCGCCGATCAGGCGCCGGCGCTAGCTCAATACGCGCTCTCGCCGCGGAACGTCTGCACGACCGGGCCGCTCAGGATCTGCGAGAACCGGATCACCGTGACGATCTCGTCCGTGCCGATCTCCCGGTTGTAGAGCTGTCCGAGGAAGTGCGCCATCTCCTCCGTGTGGCGGATCTCGGGGTTGTCGTGCTCGATCTCGCGGGGCGACAGCTCGCCGAGCGTCTTCACCTCGACCTTGTCGATCACGGCCTCGAAGACGCGCTCGCGCGCGCCGTAGCGGACGCCGCACAGCACCTGGACGACCATGCCCTTCCTGTACTTGCCCGACTTGTCGCCCAGCCGGATCGTCGCGGACTTCCGACCGCTGCGGAGCTGGTCGGCGACCATGGGGGAGTAGAAGTTCAGCGCGTACATCGGCTCGTGCGGCCCGCTCAAGCGGGGGAATCATAGGGGACGGTCGGCTCGACGTGGGCCCTCGTCACCTGAGCCGGCGACGTGCAGCCGAGCAGCCCGAGCCCGAGCTCGAGCTCGTCCCGCAGCAGCGAGAGGACGTGGCGCACGCCCTCCTCGCCGCCGACGGCGAGCCCACAGGCGATCGCGCGGCCGGCGAAGGCCGCCCGCGCGCCGAGCGCCAGCGCCTTGAGCACGTCGCCGCCGCGGCCGATGCCGCCGTCGACGTACACCTCGCAGCGTCCGGCCACGGCTTCCACGACTTCCGGCAGCGCGTCGAGCCCGGCGGCGACGCCGTCGAGCTGGCGTCCTCCGTGGTTCGACACGTACACGGCGGCGGCTCCGTGCTCGACGGCGAGCTCCGCGTCCTCGCGGGTGAGGATGCCCTTGAGCACGAGGGGCAGCCCGCTCTCGGCCGCCAGCCATTCGAGGTCGCGCCACGTCAGCGCCGCGCTCGTGCGGAACGTCTGCGCCACCAGCTCCGCGTGCGGCAGGTCGCTGCCGCGCATGTACGGCAGCGGCAGGTCGGCGGGGATCTGGAAGCCGAGCCGCAGGTCGCGCTCGCGCCGCCCGAGGTGGGGCATGTCGACTGTCAGCACGAGCGCCGAGTAGCCGCCCTCGCGGATCTCCGCGAGCTGGTCGCGCGTCTGCTCCCGGTCGCGCAGCACGTAGAGCTGGGCCCAGCGGGGCCCGTCGCCCGCCGCCGCCGCGATCTCGCGGTGCGAGGAGGTGGTGATGGTCGAGACGCACATGAGCGTGCCGAGCGCCGCGGCCGCCCTGGCCGTCGCGAGCTCGCCGTCGGGCGCCACCAGGCGCTGCATCGCGAACGGGGCCACGAGCAGGGGCATCGAGACCGGCATGCCGAGCACCGTGGTCGCGGCCGAGATCTCGCTGACGTCGACGAGCATCCGCGGCCGGAAGCGCCAGCGGCCGTACGCCGCCGCGTTGGCGCGCAGCGTCACCTCGTCGCCGGCGCCGCCCTCGAAGTAGCACCAGACGCTCGGATCGACCTTCGCCGCCGCGAGCTCGGCGTACTCCGCGACGTTGAGCGGCCCGCTCACCGGCTCATCCTCTCCTGCGCGAGCGCCGCCATCTTCCTCTCGCCGCCGTAGGCCAGCAGGCGCGGGGCCTCGTCGAGCGGCAGCCACCGCGCCTCGGCCACCTCGATCCGCATGCGGGCGTCGATCTCGTCGATCCGCCCCCGGCCGGCCCGCAGCAGGTAGAAGCTGACGATCTTGAAGACCCGCTCGCCGTCGCGGCGGGTGTACACGTACCTGACGTCGCCCAGCTTCTCGACGAGGCTGCCGTGCACCCCGGTCTCCTCCCAGACCTCCCGCAGGGCCGTGGCGGCCGGCTCCTCGCCCGGGTCGATCTTGCCCTTCGGCAGAGCCCAGAGCCCCTCCGGCTTCCCCTGCGGCCGGATGGCGGCGAGCATCGGCCGGCCGCGGACGACCCGGACGAGCACCCCGCCGGCCGACATCTCCCTCGCCATAGCCCCTTTGTAACAACTCTTCGCCTGCAAGAGCTCGGAATTTGCGAACCGCCTCCATTGCTCGTACAATGCCCTGGCACTCTCACGGGGAGAGTGCCAACGGGTGTCACAAGCACCGAGTCTCAAGCCAGTCAGGGAGGGACGGATGAACCTGAAGCCGCTTGGTGACCGGCTGATCGTCGAGGTCCTCGAGGAAGAGGAGCAGACCTTCAGCGGCATCGTGCTTCCGGATACGGCGAAGGAGAAGCCGCAGCGCGGCCGCGTCCTCGCCGTCGGCCCGGGCAGCCGGGACGACAACGGCCAGTTCGTCGCCATGGACCTGGAGGAGGGCGACGAGGTCGTCTTCTCCAAGTACGGCGGGACCGAGATCAAGGTCGGCACGGACGAGTACCTGATCCTCCGCGAGTCGGACGTACTCGCGAAGGTGGTCGGGACCCGCGAGCCGGCCGGCGCAACGTCGTAAGCACTTAACGCAGCAAGGAGGAAGAAAACGGAATGGCTCACAAGGAGTTGAAGTTCAACGAGGACGCGCGCCGCGCGCTCGAGCGGGGCGTGAACACCCTCGCCGACGCGGTCAAGGTCACCCTCGGCCCGAAGGGGCGGTACGTCGTCCTCGACAAGAAGTTCGGCGCGCCGACGATCACGAACGACGGCGTCACCATCGCCCGTGAGATCGAGATCGAGGACGTCTTCGAGAACCAGGGCGCCCAGCTCGTGCGCGAGGTCGCCACTTCGACGAACGACGTCGCGGGCGACGGCACGACCACCGCCACCGTGCTCGCGCAGGCGATCGTCCGCGAGGGGCTGCGGAACGTGGCCGCCGGCGCCAACCCGATGGCGCTGAAGCGCGGCATCGAGAAGGCCGTCGAGGCGGTCGTCGAGGACCTGAAGTCGCAGTCGAAGTCGGTCTCGGGCAAGGAGGACATCGCCCGGGTCGCCAGCATCTCCTCGCGCGAGCGCGAGATCGGCGACGTGATCTCCGAGGCGATCGAGAAGGTCGGCAAGGACGGCGTCGTGAACGTCGAGGAGGGCCAGACCCTTGGCCTCGAGCTCGAGTTCACCGAGGGCATGCAGTTCGACAAGGGCTACCTCTCGCCGTACATGGTGACCGACCCCGAGCGCATGGAGGCGGTCCTCGAGGAGCCGTACATCCTGGTCGCGAACCAGAAGATCGGCGCCGTCAAGGACCTGCTGCCCGTGCTCGAGCAGGTCATCCAGCAGGGCCGCCCGCTGCTGATCGTGGCGGAGGACGTCGAGGGCGAGTCCCTCGCGACCATCGTCGTGAACAAGCTGCGCGGCACCTTCCAGGCCGTCGCCGTCAAGGCGCCGGGCTTCGGCGATCGCCGCAAGCGCATGCTCGAGGACATCGCGATCCTCAGCGGCGCCGAGGTCATCACCGAGGAGATGGGCCTCAAGCTCGAGAACACGAAGGTCACGCAGCTCGGCCGCGCCCGCCGCGTCGTCGTC
>JBBWZD010000169.1:0-7009 GCA_039648875.1 Actinomycetota bacterium | reverse complement strand
TCGCCTTCAACGAGTCGGTGGTCGCGAACGAGGAGGGCCTGCGCCAGCTCGAGTTCATCCTCTCGAACCTCGGGATCGAGCTGATCGTCTGCCACTCGCCCGGCTGGTACGACACGACCGGCCACGGCAACATCGGCACGTCGCACATGGACATGGTCATGCTGACGGTCGACGAGGGGAAGGTCCTGCTCGCGCCGCACCTCGTCAACTACGGCTTCGTGCGGGAGCTGATCCGGCGCGACTACACGATCATCGAGGTGCCGGTCGAGGAGTACTGGGACCTCGCCATCAACGGCGTGACGCTCTCACCGGGACGCGTCCTGATGAACGCCGGCTCGCCGACCGTGGTCAAGGCGCTCGAGCAGCACGACGTCGAAGTGATCCAGGTCGACTTCTCCGAGAGCCACCGCTTCGCCATCGCGGGCCTGCACTGCGCCACGCTCGAGCTGGTACGCGACCAGGACGGCTAGACGGGGGCGTCAGTCCAGGGCGGTGTCGCCGGGGCGCGGCTCGTCGACGCCGGACTCCGGCGTGCCGACGACGGCCGGGCGCGAGGGACGCAGGTAGAGGTACTCGTACGCCAGGGCGGCGGCGAAGGCGCCGACGACGGGGCCTACGTAGTAGATCCAGCCCTCGCCCCAGAAGTGCGTGATCAGCTCGGGCCCGAAGGCCCGTGCGGGATTCATCGCCGCACCCGTGAGCGGGCCGCCGATGAAGACGTCCATCGTGATCGTGAGCCCGATCGCGAGGCCGGCGATCGACTTGAAAGCGCCGCCCGGGTCGACCGCCGTCGCGAAGACCGCCCAGACGAGGAAGAAGGTGAGGATGATCTCGACGACGAGACCCTTGCCGGCGCCGAAGCCGGCTGCGTGCGGCACGGCTGCGAGGACCTGGGCGCGCGGGAAGAGCCCCCGCAGGATGGCCGCGGCGCTCACCGCGCCGAGCAGCTGCGAGATCCAGTAGACGACTGCGAGACGGAGGGTGATCCGCCGCGCCGCCACGAAGCTGAGCGTGATCGCGGGGTTGAAGTGGCCGCCCGAGATGTGGCCGACGTTGGAGACCATGATTCCGATCGCGAGCCCGTTCGCGAGCGCGACGGCGACGATGTCGGCGCCGCTGACGATTCCCGCGCCGCCGCCGATGAAGATCAGCGCGAACGTGCCGACGAACTCGGCGACGCCGCGGCGGAACACGTCTGCCTGCATCGCGCGCAGCGTATGGAGCGGGTCGGACGGAAGCGCGGCCCCGACGCCGCGCGGTCAGCTACCCTCGATCCGTGAGCGACACACAGCCGGCGGTGATGTTCGAGGTCGACTGCCCGCACTGCCACAAGACGTTCTCCGGCCGTCCGATCGAGGGCTCCGCCGCTCGGTACCACGGCTTCAAATGCCCGCATTGCAAGCTGTTCGTCCCGTACGCGCGCGTCGAGGAGCAGGTGGCGCTGGAGCCGCTCATGCGCGATCCCGACGCCGTCGCGTAGGTCTCCCTAGGTCACTGCGTCGCGGAGCCCCTGCGCCTCCGGCAGGTGCTCGAGCTTCTTCAAGGTGTTGTTCTCGATCTGGCGGATGCGCTCGCGCGTGACGCCGAACTCGCGGCCGACCTCCTCCAGCGTCCGGGGAGGCCCGCCCAGGAGGCCGAAACGGAGCTCGATCACCTGGCGCTCGCGCAGGGGCAGCGCGCCGAGCGCGCTCTCGATGTCCCCGCGCCGCAGCGAGAGCTGGGTGGTGTCGAAGGGCGACTCCGCCGTCTCGTCCTGCACGAAGTCCCCCAGGGCCGAGTCCTCCTCCTCGCCGATCGGCTTCTCGAGCGAGACGGGATGCTGGGCCATGCGCAGGATCTCGCGCACCTCCGAGGGTGCGATCTCCAGCTCCTCGGCGATCTCCTCCGCGGTCGGCTCCCGCCCCAGCCGCTGCACGAGCTGGCGCTCGATGTGCACGACCTTGTTCAGCTTCTCGACCATGTGCACCGGGATCCGGATCGTGCGAGCCTTGTCGGCGATCGCGCGCGTCACGGCCTGCCGGATCCACCAGGTCGCGTAGGTCGAGAACTTGTAGCCCTTGCGGTAGTCGAACTTCTCCACCGCTCGGATCAGGCCGAGCGAGCCCTCCTGGATCAGGTCGAGGAAGCTGAGGCCGCGGCCGAGGTAGCCCTTCGCGATCGAGACGACCAGGCGCAGGTTCGCCTCGGTCATCTGCGTCTTCGCGTCCATGTCGCCGCGCTCGATGCGCTTCGCGAGCGAGACCTCCTGGTCGGCGGTGAGCAGCGACACCTTGCCGATCTCGCGCAGGTACACGCGCAGCGAGTCGAGTGAGGGCTCGACGCTCAGGTCGAGCTTCGGCGTCGCCGCGGCCTTCTCGTCCTCCGGCGCGGGCTGCTCGTGAGGCGGTGCCTTGTGCTGCTCGCCGGCCACGAGGTCGACGCCGTGGTCGACGAGGTAGGTGTAGAAGTCCTCGACCTGCTCCTTGGTGAGCTCGACTTCCTCGAGCCCGCTGGCGATCTCGTCGTAGTTGAGAAAGCCCTTCTCCTGGCCGTCGGCGACGAGCTTCTGGAGCTCCTCGACCTCGGGCAGCGAGATGTCGACGGTGAGCAAGCGAAGACCTCCGTCTTTGTCGGATTCGGCGACCGGTGCGGGGAACGGACGTGCAGAGCCGGGCACCCTCCCGGCTCACCCTCGGATCCCGCGGATCTTAGTGGCAGGTAACGGGTTCGTAAAGAAAATTTGCGAATCACGCGCGGACGGCGACGCATTCGCCGACGCGCTCGCCGCGGCTGTTGAGGAGCCTGTGGTCGGCGAGCTGCGGCAGATCGACCCCGAGCGGCGCGAGAAAGGCGGCGAGCGCGGGGCCGAGGGGGCGGGACGCGCCGTCCTGGGACTTGAGGGCGATGCCGACGCCGTCGACGCTCGCTCCGCAGAGCAGGCCCTCGGCGCCGCCCTTGGCGAGCCAGCCGGGCGCCGCGCGCATCAGGCCCACGTCCGCCCCGTCCCGGCCGCCCACGAGCTCGGGGTGCGCCCGCACGGCGGCGGCGATCCCCGGCCCCGCGGGAAGGCGCTCGAAGCGGGAGAAGGCGTACGCCATCCGCTCGAGCGGCAGGGCGAAGGTGACGACGCCGCACCCGTCGGTCGCGGTGGCGAGCTCGGCCGCGTCGACCTCGGCCGCCTCGGCGTGGGCGTCGCGGCACGCGTCCTGCACCGGGTGGCCGGGGAGCCGGTAGCCGCGGGCGTCCCAGCCGCGCGCGCGGCAGAGGGCGAGCATGCCGGCGTGCTTGCCGGAGCAGTTGTGGAACACGCGCTCGGGCCGACGGCCCTCTTGGATCCCGAGCTCGAGCTCGTCCTCGGTGGCGGGGGCCTTCGCGAGCAGCGCGCGGACTGCGGCGATCTGCTCCTCGGTCGCGTGGTGCGAGGCCGAGGCGATGGCGAGGTCGCGCTCGCCGAGGTCCTCGCGGGCGCGGGCGAGCGGCAGCGCCTGGATCGGCTTCGACGATGACCGCATGAAGCAGGCGAGCGAGCCGTTGCCCGCCTCGGCGACGACTGCGCCCTGCTGCACGGCGACTGCGTGCACCCTGTGCCGGGCCTCGACGACGCCGTTCCGCCGCACCTCGACGACGATCGCGTCCACCGGCGCACCCTACGCAGCCGTGGCCCCCGAGGCACCGGCTCACGCGGACACCCGGGGTCTGGCCCGGGCCAGACCCCGATACCGAGCCGTCACAAGTTCCCGGCGGATGCGCAAGGGACACTGGCGGCGAGGGCCTGTCGAGGCGATCCTCGAACCGTGGCCCGCCGGCAGCGCGACAAGGACGCAGGGCTCTTCCACGTCTGGTGCCACTCGGTGTGGTCGGCAGAGCTGTATCGCGACGACCTCGACCGCTCGAGATTCGTGACCGAGCTGGCGCGGATCACGCAGCGGACGGGCTGGCGGTGCATCGCGTCGTGTCTGCTGACGACGCATTACCACCTCCTGGTGGAGGTCGAGAAGGATGTTCTCCCCGGCGCCATGCAGGCGCTCAACTTCCGCTACGCAAGCGGCTTCAACTCGCGCCACCGCCTCCGCGGCCACGTCGTCGGCGGCCGTTACGGCTCTCGCCGAGTGGTCGGCGAAGCCGACCTGCGGGACACGTATCGCTACCTCGCGAGAAACCCCGTGGAGGCAGGCCTTTGCGCGTCTCCCGTGCAGTGGCGCTGGAGCAGCTATCCCGGAGCCGTGGGGTGTGCCGAGCCGCTCACGTTCGTCGACCCGAGCGTCGTCCTCGGCTGCTTCGGCAGTTCCCCCCAGGCCGCGACTTTCGAGCTGCGGCGCTTCGTCGAGAAGGCGTGACGCTCTCGTAACGGGGTCTGGCCCGGGCCAGGCCCCCGGTTTCTGGGCCTGGAGTTGCGAACGGACGGGAAAAGTCGTATGTTCCGCAACGGTGGCTCATTCGCCCGCGCTCGAGGACCAGGAACGGTCCTTCAACCTGCCCGTCGCCGACTACGAGGCCGACGACGTGCTCGTGGTCCGCGAGCCGGAGCAGCTGCGGGCGCTGGGAGACGACCTTCGCTCACGGATCGTCTTCCTGCTGAGGAGCCAGGCCGCCTCGACGACCGAGCTCGCACAGAAGCTCGGCCTGCCGAAGGGCACGGTGGGCCACCACGTGAAGGTGCTCGAGAAGGCCGGCCTGATCCGCGTCGTGCGGACACGGCGGGTACGCGCGCTCACGGAGCGGTACTACGGCCGCGTCGCGCGCCTCTACGTCTTCAAGAGCACCGACGCGGACGGCGAGGACGTCCGGAACGTCGCCGCGGCCTCCCTCCGCCGCGCAGCCGAGGAGATGCTCCCCCTCGACGAAGACGGCCGGACGACCTTCGCCGTCGTCCGCGCCAGGCTCACCGACCAGGACGCGCGCCGGCTCACGCGCCGGCTCGAGCGGCTGATCGACGACTTCCGCGCGGCCGACGCTCCCGGCGGGAAGGCCTACGGGCTCGCCGCCTCGCTCTACGGGAGGGCCGACGATGCGTAGGCCGCGCCGGCCGACCGGCCCGCTCTGGGGCCACCCCGACTTCATGAAGATGTGGACGGGGCAGACGATCAGCCAGTTCGGCTCGGCGATCTCCCAGCTCGCCCTGCCGATCATCGCCGTCCGGCTGCTCCACGCGTCCGCGTTCGCGGTCGCCGCACTGGGGACGGTCGAGTTCCTGCCGTTCCTGCTCTTCACGCTGCCTGCAGGGGTCTGGGTCGACCGCCTGCCGCGCCGGGCGGTCCTGATCGTCGGCGACGTCGGTCGCGGCCTGCTGCTCGCGTCGGTGCCCATCGTCTACCTCGCGGGCCACCTCACACTGCCGCAGCTCTACGTCGTCGGCTTCTTCACCGGGATCCTGACCGTCTTCTTCGACGTCGCCTACCAGTCGTACCTGCCGGCGCTCGTCGAGCGGGAGCATTTGGTCGACGGCAACTCGAAGCTCGAGGTGACGCGCTCGGCGGGGCAGCTCGCCGGCCCGCCCGCGGCCGGCGGTCTGATCCAGCTCCTGACGGCTCCGTACGCCGTGGTCTTCGACGCGGTCAGCTTCTTCGTGTCGGGAGCCTTCCTCGTGGCGATCCGCAAGGCCGAAGCGCCGCTCGAGAAGCGCGAGGACGGGCGCCGCGCCGGGATGCGGCACGAGCTCTGGGAGGGCCTGCGCTACGTCGTCAGGCACCCGTACCTGCGCCCGCAGGCGATCTCGACGGGAGTCTCGAACTTCTTCTCCAACGTCGCGTTCTCGATCATCATCGTCTTCGCCATCCGCACGCTGCACATGTCGAACGGGCTGATCGGACTCACCTTCGGCCTCGGCAGCATCGGCTGGCTGACCGGCGCCGCGCTCGCGCCGCGCGTGCAGCGGTGGCTCGGCGTGGGCAGTGCCACCATCCTCGGCGCCGCGCTCAGCGGCCCCGCGGCGCTGATCATCGCGCTCACGCCCGTCAGCTTCCCGGTCCCGTCCCTCGTAGCGGGCTCGATCCTCGGCGGCTGGGGCGCCGTCGTCTACAACATCAACCAGGTCTCGCTCCGCCAGGCGATCACGCCCGAGCGGATGCAAGGGCGGATGAACTCGGTGATGCGCTTCCTCGTCTGGGGGCCGATCCCCCTGGGGGCCCTCGCCGGCGGAGGGATCGCGTCGGCCTTCGGGTTGCGGACGGCGCTCTTCGTCGGCGCCGCCGGCGGGTTCACCACCGCCCTGCCGATCGTGCTCTCGCCGATCCGCAAGCTGAAGGTGTTCCCGGAGCCGGAGGGGGTGCTGCCGACGATCGCCGCCGGCGAGGCCGGGGTCGCACCCGCCGTGACGGCCGGTGTCGACGAGAGCGGCGCGGTCGCGGGCGCCGGCCCAGCGAGCGCCCTCGAAGACTGACGGAGCCGCGCGGCTACGCTGGCCGGGTGCCCGAGCTCCCCGAGATGGAGGCGTGGCGCCGGGAGCTGAACGACCCCGTCTCGGCCTTCCCGGTCTCGAAGGCCGGCCCCGCGCACATCGCAACGCTCAAGACGTTCGATCCACCGCTCTCCGCGCTCGAGGGGCGACGCCTGCGCGGCGCGGAGCGGCGGGGCAAGCGCCTCCTCTTCCCCACCGACGACGGCGACCTCGTGCTGCTCGTGCACCTGATGACGGCCGGGCGGCTCAAGGCGTTGCGCGCCGGGGAGACGGGGCCGAAGACGCCCGCCTTCTCGCTCGAGTTCGCCGGCGGCTCGCGGCTGATCCTGACGGAGAACGCACGGAAGAAGCGCGCGGGCGTGTGGCTCCTGACGCCGGAGCAGGCGCAGGAGGAGCTCGCCCACCTCGGGCCGGAGGCGCTGGGCCTCGGCCCCGCCCGCCTCGGCGAGATCGCCGGCCGCGAGTCGCGCCGCCTGCACGCGCTGCTGCGCGACCAGCGGGCGCTGGCCGGCATCGGCCGCGCGTGGGCGAACGAGATCCTCCACGCCGCGAAGCTCTCCCCGTACGCCCTCTCGACCGACCTCTCCGAAACCGAGGTCGAGCGGCTGGCGCAGGCGATCGACGCCGAGCTCG
>JBBWZD010000158.1:0-9045 GCA_039648875.1 Actinomycetota bacterium | reverse complement strand
CGTCGCGCGACGGGAGCTCGATCCGGTCGACCAGCTCTCGCGCTACGTCCGTTGGTGGCGCGAGGGCCACCTGTCGTCGACCGGGCGGTGCTTCGTCCGGCGTCTCGAGGGACGAGCTCCTCTCGCCGTCGTTCGGCGCGGACGACCTCGTACCGGAGATCGCCGCGGTCCGGGCCGGGTCGCTCCGCGAGCGCGAGCCGCCGGAGATCGAGGGCAAGGGCTACGTCGTGCTCTCGCTCGAGGCGGCGCTGTGGGCGTTCGCGCGCAGCGGCGACTTCCGGGACGGCGCTCTGCTCGCGGTGAACCTGGGCGACGACGCCGACACGACCGGCGCCGTCTACGGCCAGCTCGCGGGCGCGTTCTACGGCGCGGAGGCGATCCCCGCGGACTGGCGGGAGAAGCTCGCGCTCCGCGAGACGATCGAGGCGCTCGCGGACGTACTGCTGGAGCTCGCGTGGGACTGAAGCCGCCCATCCCCGACTCGTAATCGCAGTCGAACGGCCGCTTTGCTTACAACGGCCAGCTCCGCAACCCCGACGGTCGGTCGTCGCAATCGACGACTCTGGGCGATCGCCTTCGGCAACGGCGCGGCAGCCGGCCCGACGACGAGCCTCTACTTCGCCGCCGGCCCGCGAGCGGAGTCGGCCGCTCTCTTCGGCGTGATCACCGCCGGCTGAGCCGAGCAGAAGGAGCCGGGGCTGGCAGGGCTGCGGCTCCCACGCCACGCCCCGGCTCCCACAGCCGCAGAACGCCCACCTTACCGGCGTCGCCCGTGCCCCGCTCGCTCCTAGGCTGCGCCCGGTGCGGCAGAACCGCGATCCGGCGCTCGTGGAGGCTTTCCTGCGCGAGCGCTGCTCGGGGCCGGTGCGCGACGTGGCGCCGGTCGGGCGCGGCGACTGGTCGGTCGCCTACGCCTTCCGCAGCGACGGCGCGGACCACGTCGCCCGCTTCGGTGCCTGGCTCGAAGACTTCGAGAAGGACCGGGTCGCAGCCGCCTACGCGAGCGCCGAGTTGCCGGTGCCGCAGGTGCTCGAGGTCGGCGAGGCGCTCGGCGGCTACTACGCGATCTCCGAGCGCGCGTACGGCACCTTCCTCGAGGCGCTCGACGAGCGACGCATGCGGGCGATCCTCCCCGCTTTCTTCGCCGCGCTCGACGCCGCCCGCCGGACCGACCTCTCGGGCACCACGGGCTACGGCCAGTGGGACGCGACCGGCGCCGCGCCCCACGCGAGCTGGCAGGAGGCGCTGCTCGCGGTGGGCGAGGACGAGCCGTCGAGCAGGACGCACGGCTGGCGTGAGCGGCTCGCCTCCTCGCCGCTCGGAGACGGCCCGCTCGAGGAGGCGCTCGCGTGCCTGCGCGAGCTCGCCCCCGGCTGCCCCGACGAGCGGCACCTGACCCACAACGACCTCCTGAACCGCAACGTCCTCGTCGCAGACGGCCGACTCCAGGCCGTCTTCGACTGGGGCAACTCGACGCACGGCGACTTCGTCTACGAGCTGGCGCAGTTCACGTTCTGGGCGCCGTGGCACCCGGCCTGGCGCGGCGTCGACCTCGCGGACGAGGCGCAGCGCCACTACGAGCGGATCGGGCTCGACGTGCCCGGCTTCGAGCAGCGGCTGCGGGCGTACGAGATCCGCATCGCGCTCGACGGCTGCACGTACAACGCCTTCCGGGAGCGCTGGGACGAGCTGGAGGCGACGACGCGGCGGTTGCGCCCCGCGGTCGAGCGTCAGCCGGTCGAGCCGACGTAGACCACGATCGCGGCGCCCTGCGGCGCGCGGCCGGCGGGCGTCTGCGCGACCACGACGCCGTCGCTCGCCTGGTCGGTCACCGGCCACTTCACCTGGATGACCCTGAAGCCGGCGGCCCGGAGATCGGAGACGGCCGTCGCCGCGTCCTCGCCCGTCACGTCCGGTACGGAAGTGGCGGGAGCCGGCTGCGGGCCGGCCGACACGTTGAGGCGGACGCGCGAGCCCGCGGTCGAGCTGGAGAGGACGGTGCCGACCGGCCGGCTCGAGGCCGCGTAGACGACGATCGCCTGCTGCCGTCCCTGGGCGATCCTCTGCACCGCCGTCGCGAGCTGCATGCCGCCGTAGGGGCCGCGCACGGGCGGCGCCGCGGCGCGTGTCGTCGTCGGAGGAGCCGTCGTCGTCGTGGGCGGAGGCGTGGTCGTCGTCGTCCCCGGCCCCTGCGCGCGCCCCCGCGAGACGTTCAGGCGCACCGTGCTCCCCTGAGCGACCTTCCGGCCCGCAGGTGGGTTCTCCGCGACGACCGTGCCGCGCGTCTGCGACGACGGCACCGACACGGGCCGCGCCGTCAGTCCGGCCCGGCGCAGCACGACGACCGCGTCCGCGCCTTTGCGGCCGACGACGTTCGGCACCGTCACGCTGACCTTGCCCTTCGCGACGCTGAGCACGACCGCGGTCCCGGCCTTCGCGCGCGTTCCCGCCGCCGGCCGCTGCGCGAGCACCGTGCCCGGCGCCTGAGTCGACGGCACCTGGTTCAGCGACGCGCCGAGATGCGCCGCCCGCAGGCGCTCGACCGCGAGGGCGGCCGAGAGCCCGACCACCTTCGGGACGCTCGCACCGAGCGGCCCGTTCGAGACGAGCAGCTTCACCGGCGTCCCCTGCGGCACCCGCGCCCCCGTCCGAGGCGCCTGCCCGAGCACGACGCCGCGCGACTTGGGGGAGTTGCGCAGCACTACGGTCGCGCCGAGCTTCTGCCGCCGGAGCTGGAACTTCGCGGCCTGCACGCGGAGACCGACGACGTGCGGCACGCTCGAGCGCGCGCCCACGACGACGGCGGTCGGCCCGGGCTTGGAGTTGTCGCGGAAGACGGCCAGCCAGAGGACGAGCCCGATCAAGGCGGCGAGCACGAGCGCCGCGAGCAGCCAGACGAGCCAGTTGTCGTTCGGCGGCGCGACCGGCGGCGCGCTGCCGTTCGTCTCGACGGTGGTGGCCCTGGTCGCGGCGCGCGGCCGCACGCCGAGGCGCCGCACCGCCTGGCCGATCCGCCGGCGGCGCGCCCCCGGGAAGCGCGCGCGCTCCACGTAGCGCACCCACGCGTCGACCTGCTCGGGCGGCAGCGACCAGAAGCGCTCGCGCGCGGCCGGCGACGCGGCGAGGGCGTCCTCGAGATCTGCGGGAACGGGACGAGCCATTGTCCGTCCGGGAAACGTACCGGGCGTCGCCGCGGATACGCCTACCGCGCGGCCGGCTGGGCGGTCTCGGCCGCGGGAGCGCCCTCCGACGCCGCGAGGATCGAGCCGAACGCGGCGACGCGGTCGGGCCGCGTCAGCGTCAGCACCAGGTCGACGGCGATGCCGATCCCGAGCCAGATCAGCGCCACCCACGGCGCCCAGCGGACGACGCCCGTGTACGCCGGCGCGGGGTGGAGCGAGCGGAAGAGCGTGTAGCCGCAGATGGCGATCGCGCCGGCGGGAACGACCATGTCGAGCAGCGGGTTCCAGGCGCGCCCGCCGCGGGCGAAGAAGACGATCCCGGAGACGGCGATCAGGATGTAGGTGATCAGGATGCCGATCGTCGCGCAGGTCGCCATCCAGACGAAGTAGGTGATCGGCGGGTTGTACCGGTGCGCGAAGAAAATGCCGAGCAGCAGCGTGACGACGAGCGAGAACGCGATCCCGGTCCACGGCGTGCGGAAGCGCGGGTGCGTCCACGCGAACACGCGCGGCAGGCCGCCCTCGCGTCCCATGGCGAAGAGCGTGCGCGAGGTGAGATGGAGGCCGCCGAGCGCAGCGATGAAGCCGGACGCCGCGACCGAGAAGTCGATGATCACCGCCAGCCAGTTGCCGACGTAGCGCGTCGCGAGCGTGTCGAGCGCCGCCGGGTCCTGCGCCCACTTGCCGGCGTTGCCGACGCCGAAGCCGACGCCCATCGCCCAGGTGACGAACACGTAGTAGACGAGCGCGACGAGCACCGCCGCGAGGATCGCGCGCGGGATGGCCCGCAGCGGGTCGGCCGCCTCCTCGCCGAGCACGGCGGCGGCTTCGAAGCCGATGAAGCCGGTGAACGTCAGCACGACGGCGAGGAAGAGGTTGCTGGTCGACGTCGCGCGCGCCGGGTTGAGCGGCTGGATCGAGAGGCCCGAGTCGCCGCCCTTGGCCGCGATGACGATCGCGAGCAGCAGGATCGCCGCCACGCCGATCGCGGCCGCGACGAGCTGCAGGCGCGTCGAGATGCGGATGTCGAGGAAGGCGAGCAGCGCGAGCCCGCCGAGGAAGACGAAGAACCAGGGATACCAGCCCCAGTGCAGGCCCGTGTGCGCGCTCATGGCGATCGACATGAAGAACGCGCCGATAACGAGCACGAACGAGATGCCGACGGCGAAGGCGCTGCCGTACAGCCAGCCACCGAGGAAGCCGGCGCTCGGGTTCAGGCCGCGCGCGATGTACGTGTAGAGGCCGCCGGCGCTCGCCATCCGGCGCGTGAAGCGGATGATGACCGAGCCGAGGCACAGGCTGCCGATGCCGGCGATCAGGTACGCGAACGGTGCGGCGATGCCGGCCTCGCCGGCCGCCGCCGAGGACGCGAAGGCGACGCCGAGCGCGAGCGAGAGCAGCGCCACCGACTGCGCGAGCGCGTCGGCGACCGAGAGGATGCCGTGGCGGAGCTCGCCCACGAGTCCGGTCTTGCGTTCCATCGGTCCTCCTCTACTGGTCGGGGAGCAGGGCGAAGATGCGCGTGGGCGCGCCGTTCGCGGCGGCGACCTTCATGGGCGCGACCACCACCTGGGCCCGCCGCGGCAGCCGCTCGAGGTTGGCGACGTTCTCGAGGATCAGGCGGCCCGCGCCGAGCCAGATGCGGTGCAGGTCGAAGGTGGTCGTGTCGACCGGGTCGGCGCTCGGGCCGTCGAAGCCGATCGCCGAGATCCCGACCTCGACGAGCGCGCGCGACGCCTCGGCGTCGGGGTACGACCAGCCGGTCCAGTACGCCTCGCTCCCGTAGTTGCGGCCGTTGTTCGAGTAGAGGAGCACGATGTCGCCCGCGCGCACGTCGGCGAGCTCCGGCTCGAGCTCGGCGAGCGGGATCGGCCCGTGCGGCTCGCGGTGCGAGACGTCGATCGTCACGGCCTCCGTGACCAGGCGCTCGAGGCCGATCTCGTCCAGGGTGTCGCCGCCGGCGATCTGGTGGGCGGGCGCGTCGACGTGCGTGCCGATGTGGTTCAGCATCCGGTACGCCGTCATCGCGTAGCCGTCGTCCTCCACCGTCGCGACCGGCTCGAAGGCGGGGTCGGACAGCCCCGGGAAGACCGGCATGCCGTTCGCGAAGCTGTGCGTCAGGTCGACGACCCGCACCCGGGAGATCCTACGTCGGGCCGCCCGCCGGCCAGGCGGTGCCGGTCGGAAGAGGGCCGGTCGGGACACCTTGTCGGCGCCCGCCGCTCCTGGCATCGTGGCGTGTCATGCCGAGGAGCCAGTTTGTCCCGCGCCCGGATGTGCGGCCGTCGCGGCGGGCGGCGCTACTCGGCCTGCATCTGGTCGAGGGCGGCTCGCCCCTCCTCGTGCACCTGCCGGCGGCGGGCGGCGGGGTCGAGCGGCACGGCCTCGTCGATCGGCGTCTCCCCCGCCTCGAACTCCTCGCGGTCGTCGCCCGCGGCGCGCGCCTCCGCGAGCCGGGCGCGCAGCTCGTCCGCGCGTGGATCCGGCTCCTGGATCGGCGCCGGCGCGGCGTCGCGGCGGCGCCGTCTCAGGGCGCCGTAGCCGGCGATCCCGCCGGCCGCTCCGGCCAGCCACGCGTGGAGGCGGCGCATCGGGGCGATGCTACACTCGCCGCTGCTTCCTGCCCCGTCAACGCGCCGTTCCGTCCCGAGCGGCGCAGGCAGTCGGGGCCGATTGAGACCGTGGGAAGGAGGTATCGGGACGCGTGACGACCTACGAGATCCTGCTGCTGCTGGACCCGGAGCTCGCCGAGGAGCGCCAGAACGAGCTGATCGCCCGCGTGCGCGAGCTCGTCGACGGCTCGGGCGGCACGTGGCGGAGCCACGACCCCTGGGGCCGGCGGCGGCTGACCTACGAGATCCGGAAGAAGAGCGAGGGCGTGTACCACCTGCTCGTCTTCCAGAGCAGCGGCGAGACGCTCGACGAGATCACGCGCGTGCTGAAGATCGACGACGGCGTGCTGCGCCACATGGCGACGCGGCACATCGAGGGCTCCCGCACGAGCGCGCCGCGCGACGACGCGGCGGCCGTGGCCCCCGCCGCGGCGCCCGCGCCCGCTCCCGCGCCACCGCCGCCCGCCCCGGCGCCGGTGGCGGCCGCGCCCGAGCCGGCGGCCGTCCCCGACGCCGGAGACCCCGACCCGAACGACAGTTCGGACGACGAGTAGGAGGAGCAGCATGGCAGCGAACATCAACCGGGTCGTCCTCGTCGGCAACCTGACGAAGGATCCCGAGCTGCGGCACACGCCCGGCGGCACGCCCGTCTGCAGCCTGCGCGTCGCGGTGAACACGCGGCGCAAGGACGAGACGGGCCAGTGGGCCGACAAGCCGAACTACTTCAGCATCTCCGTCTTCGGCAACCAGGCCGAGAGCTGCGCGCAGTACCTCTCGAAGGGGCGCCCCGTCGGCGTCGACGGCCGGCTCGAATGGCGCGAGTGGCAGGCGCAGGACGGCGGCAAGCGCGAGTCGGTCGAGGTCGTCGCCGACAGCGTGCAGTTCCTGGGCAGCCGGGGCGAGGGGGAACTCGGCGGCGGCGGCGGCAACCAGTTCGTGCCCGCGGGCGCCGCGGCCGAGACGGCCGACTTCCCGAGCGCCGCCGACGACGACATCCCCTTCTAGGAGCGAGACGTGCCGAGAGAGAGAACGCAGCAGCGCAAGCGCCCGGGCGGCGCGGCCGGGCCGGTCAAGCGGCGGAACTGTTACTTCTGCAAGGACAAGGTCGCGGAGATCGACTACAAGAACATCACGCAGCTCCGGCGCTACGTGTCGGAGAAGGGCAAGATCCGCAGCCGCCGCATCACCGGCGCGTGCCGGCGCCATCAGGTGCAGGTCGCGCAGGCCGTGAAGCGGGCGCGGGAGATGGCGCTCCTGCCCTACGTCGCGGAGGGCAGCGACGACCGCGAGGGCGGGCGCGGCGGCCGCGGGCGGCGCGAGGACCGGGACCGCTGATGGACGTCGTCCTGCTCCGCGACGTCGAGAAGGTCGGCCTCCGCGGCGAGGTGGTCTCGGTGGCGCGCGGGTACGCGCGCAACTTCCTCTTCCCCCGCCGGCTCGCCGAGGAGGCGACCGCGGCGCGGGTGGCGGAGCTGCGGAAGCGCGACCAGCAGCGGGCGCGCCACGAGGCGAAGTCGGCCGACCAGGCCCAGTCGATCGCCGACACGCTGGCGAAGACGGTGCTGCGCTTCGAGATGAAGGCGGGGCCGACCGGCTCGCTCTTCGGCTCCGTGACGTCCACCGACATCGCCGACGAGATCTGGCGCACGCGCAAGATCCGCGTCGACCGGCGCAAGATCGAGGTCGACAACATCAAGCGCATCGGCCGTTACGAGGTGCCGATCGAGATCTACCAGGACGTCCGCGTCGCGGTGAAGACGCTCGTCGCGCCCGAGGGCGGCGAGCTTCCCTCCGACGAGGAGCTCGACGTGCTCGCGGCGGCGGAGGCGGCCGAGCAGCGCGCGGCCGCCGGCGTGACCGAGGAGCCGAAGCCGGAAGCCGTCGAGGAGCCCGCGCCGGCCGCCGCGCCGGCCGCGGAGGCCGCTGCCGACCCAGAGCCCGAGCCGGAGCCCGAGTGGCGGGCCGACGCCGAGGCCGCGCTCCGCGACCAGAACATCTAGGTTCCCCGTGATTCCACAGGCCTTTCCACGGCCTGTGGAATCGCGGCCGAACTTCCCGCACGCAGCGGGGTATCCGTCCACAGGCGTTCCGTCCGGGCCTCCTGCGATCATGGTTGTTTCTCCTGCAAATCGGGCGAAACGACATGTTCACAACGGACCCTTCGACACCTGGTAACCGGCCGCCACACCTGCTGAAATCGGCGGACATGGCCCAGCTCGCCCCGGTCGCGCCCGCCGCAAACGTCCCCCCTCAGAACCTCGAGGCCGAGGAATCGGTGCTCGGGGCGATGATGCTCTCCCCGGGCGCGATCGGGGCGGTCAGCGAGTTCCTCGACGCGGGCGACTTCTATCGCGAGTCGCACGCGAAGATCTACCGGGCCGCCCTCGCCCTGTACGCCAAGGGCGAGCCGGTCGACGCGATCACGCTCACCGACGAGCTCGAGGAGCGCAGCCATCTCGACGACGTCGGCGGGCGCGTGCGGCTCCACGAGCTGGCGGCGCTCGTCCCGGCGAGCGCGAACGCCGCGCACTACGCGCGGATCGTCCACGAGACGGCCACGCTGCGCGGCCTGATCCGGGCGGGCGGCGAGATCTCGCGGCTCGGCTGGGAGCGCCCGGGTGAGGCCGGCGACCTCGTCGACCAGGCGGAGCAGATTGTCTTCGACCTCTCGCAGCAGCGCGTCACCGGTGAGTTCACGCACATCGACCTGCTGCTGAAGGAGAGCTTCGAGCGGATCACGGCGCTGTACGAGGCGGGCGTCGACGTCACCGGCACGCCGTCGGGCTACAAGGATCTCGACCGGCTCACCTCCGGCTTCCAGCCCGGCAACCTGATCATCATCGCGGCGCGGCCGTCGATGGGGAAGTCGGCGCTCGCGCTGTGCATAGCGGCGAACATCGCCGTCCGCGACGGCGTGCCGGTGGGGCTGTTCACGCTCGAGATGTCGAAGTCCGAGGTGACTCAGCGCCTGATGTGCAGCGAGGCCAAGGTCGAGTCGCAGCGGCTGCGCAACGGCAAGCTCGCCCCCGACGACTGGCCGCGCCTCACGAAGGCGTGCGACAAGCTCGCGAAAGCGCCGAT
The DNA here is from genome assembly GCA_039648875.1 of Actinomycetota bacterium. Lineage (GTDB taxonomy): Bacteria > Actinomycetota > Thermoleophilia > Gaiellales > Gaiellaceae > Palsa-739. The sequence continues at coordinate 170 of JBBWZD010000158.1, read as the reverse complement.
CTACGTCGACGACACCGGCTCGATCAACATGATGGAGGTCCGTTCGAAGGCACGGCGGCTGAAGTCGCGCCACCCCGACCTCGGCCTCATCATCGTCGACTACCTCCAGCTGATGTCCTCGGCGACGAATGCCGAGAACCGCGTGCAGGAGGTGTCGCAGATCTCACGCT
>JBBWZD010000129.1:0-14143 GCA_039648875.1 Actinomycetota bacterium | reverse complement strand
ACCGCGAAGAGGGAGATGCGCGTACGTCCGAGCTGCGCGAGGAAGCGCTCGTTGTTGAACCGCTCCGGCGCGACGTAGAGCAGCCTCAGCGCACCAGTGCGGAGCCGCTCGAAGATCTCGCGCTGCTCGTCGGCATCGAGGCTGGAGTCGAGCCGCGCCGCGTCGATGCCGCTCCGTTGCAGGAAGTCGATCTGGTCCTTCATCAGCGCGATCAGCGGGGAGACGACGACCGTCAGCCCGTCGAGGAGCAGCGCCGGCAGCTGGTAGCAGAGGCTCTTGCCCGCTCCCGTGGGGAAGACGGCCAGCGCCGACCTGCCGGCGAGGAGCGCGTCGACCACCTGCTCCTGCCCGGGACGGAACGAGGCGAAGCCGAACGTCTCCTCGAGCAGCTCGAGTGGCCGTCGCACCGGTGGAGCGTGCATCCAGCGAGGCTAGCGGCGCGCTCGGAGGGCTGACGCTCCGAGTATCGTCGCCGCCGTGTGGAAGCTCGACCACGCCGCTGCGCCGGCCGGCGTCGACACGTGCGACCTCCGGGTGACCCTGTCGGAGTCCGGGCCACGGTACATCGGGCAGGACGGGGAGTTCGCGGTCTGGGGCGCGACGATCGGCGAGGATCGGGACGGCGAGCCGGTGACGCTCGTGGGGCCGCTCGGCCAGGAGGCTCCGGGGGAGCAGCTCGTGTGCAGCGGCGCGTTCTCGCAGCACCCGAAGCACGGGCGCCAGTTCGCGGTCGAGACGTTCCGCTCGGCGCTGCCGCGCTCGCCCGAGGGCGTGGCGCGCTGGCTGGTGACGCGGGTGCCCGGCATCGGGCCGGTCTTCGCGCGCGCGACCGTCGACCACTTCGGCGCCGAGCACGTGTTCGAGGAGCTCGACCGTCAGCCGGAGCGGCTGCGCGAGGTGCGGACGAGGGCGGGCCGCGCGATCTCGCGCAGGAGCGTCGAGCGCGCGATCGCCGCGTGGCGCGAGGTCGCGGCCGTCCGCGAGGTGGAGAGCTTCCTCTTCACGCACGGCATCAGCCCGGGGCTCGCCGGACGCCTCGTCCGCCGGTACGGCGACGAGGTGGTCGCGGTGCTGACGCACGATCCCTACCGCCTCGTCGAGCTGCCCCGGGTCGGCTTCAAGATCGCCGACGGCATCGCCCGCTCGCTCGGGGTCGAGCTCGACGACGCGCAGCGCCTGCGCGCCGGCCTGCTCTTCGTGCTCGAGGAGGCGGAGTCGGACGGCAACACGTTCCTGCCGCTCGGGGAGCTGTGGCAGCGCGCCGGCCGGTTGCTCGGCGTGGCGGAGATCGAGCCGCTCGAGGCCGCGGTGCGCGCGCTCGTCGTCGCCGCGGAGGCCGTCGTGGAAGGCGACCGGCTCTACCGGAGCGAGCTCTGGGAGACCGAGGAGCGTCTGGCCGCCGCTCTCCGCGCCCGCGCCGGCACTGCGGGCGGCGAGCTCTTCGAGGCACCCGACCGGCCGGCGAGCGAGCTCTCCGACGAGCAGTGGGCCGTGGTCGAGCTGGTGAGGACGCGCGCGCTCGTGCTCCTCACCGGACTGCCGGGCGCCGGCAAGACGCACACACAGCGCGTCCTCGTGGAGGTCGCCCGCCGCGCGCGCCGGCGCGTCCTCCTGTGCGCGCCGACGGGGAAGGCCGCGCGGCGCATGGGCGACCTGACCGGGCACGACGCGATGACGATCCATCGCGCGCTTGGCTACTCGCCCATGGAAGGGGGCTTCCAGCGCGACGAGGACCGCCCGCTCTCGAGCGACTACGACCTGGTCATCGTGGACGAGGCGTCGATGCTGTCTCTGGAGCTGGCCGACGCCCTCTTTCGCGCCGTCGGCGACTGCCACGTCCTCCTCGTCGGCGACACCGACCAGCTGCCGCCGATCGGCCCCGGGCGGGTGCTCGCCGACCTCGTCGAGTGCAGGATCGTCCCGCGAATCCACCTGACCGCCATCTACCGGCAGGCTGCTCGCTCGCTCATCATCCGGAGCGCCCGCCGGATCAACCTCGGGGAGCTGCCGTTCTTCTCCGTCGACGACGCGCGGGCCGTCCTCGGCGCGGACGCCGAGCTCGAGGAGGACTTCTTCTTCGTCGCGCGCCACGGTCCGGAGTCGCTGCTCGAGGCGGTTCTCGACCTGGCCTGCGAGCGAATCCCGGCCCGGTACGGGCTCGACCCGCGGACGCAGGTGATGACGCTCGTGCCGATGCGCCGCGGGCCCGTGGGCCTGACGGCGCTGAACCAGGAGCTCGAGCGCCGGCTCAACCCGGGCGAGCCCCCGGTCGTGCTGGCGCGCTCCGGGCTGCGTCTCGGCTCGCGCGTCGTCCAGACGAAGAACGACTACACGGTCGACCGCGAGGTGATGAACGGCGAGGTCGCCTTCGTCGTCGCCTGGGACGAGGAGGAAGCCGAGGCGCGGCTCTCGCTGGACGACGGCGAGCGGGAGATCGTCGTGCCCGCCGAGGCCCTCGAGACGTACGACCTCGCGTGGGCGCTCACCGTGCACCGCGCCCAGGGCTCGCAGTTCCCGGCCGTCGTCGCGCCCTGGTCGACGGCCTACGCCGTGATGCTCTCGCGCGCGCTCCTCTACACCGCGGTCACGCGAGCACAGCGGCTGTGCGTGCTGGCGGGCGAGCGGAGGGCCGTCGCGATGGCCGTCGCCCGAGCCGAGCAGCGGCGGCGGCACTCGGCGCTGGCCGAGCGGATCGTGGGGTAGCCGGCTACCGTCCGCGCGGCTCTGCCCCTACAGCTACGTTCTTGCCAGAGCACACCGCAGGAGGAGGACACGCGGCATGAAGGAGATCCTGGAGGACGTCAAGCGCTGGCGCTCGCGTGGAGAACGGGTCGCAATCGCGACGGTCGTCGCCACGCGCCGGTCCGCTCCGCGGCCGGTCGGGGCCAAGTTCGCAGTCTCCGCCGGCGGCGAGATCGCCGGCTCGGTCTCCGGCGGCTGCGTCGAGGCCGACGTTTTCGACCACGCGCTCGAGGTGCTCGAGACCGGTGTGCCGCAGCTGCTGAGCTACGGCATCGCAGATGACGAGGCGTGGAGCGTGGGCCTCCCCTGCGGCGGCGAGATCGACGTCTTCGTCGAGCCGCTGGACGCGTGAGCGTCGCGCTGACAAACCGGCTGCTCGACGCGATCGGAGGGAAGGAGCGCGCGGTAGTCTTCACGATCATCCGCGGGGAGGGAGTCGGGGCCAAGGCTCTCGTGCTCGAGAGCGGCGAGCGTCTCGGAAACGGCATACCGGGGGCGGCACTCGGGCAGGCGAACGAGTTGATCCGCGCTGCGCGCAACCGCGTGCTCGACGTTGAGGGGACGCAGCTCTTCGTCGAGATCTACGGGCCTCCGCCGCGTCTCGTGATCATCGGCGCCGTCGACACCGCTGACGCGCTGTGCCGGGCGGCGAAGCTGCTCGGTTGGGAGACGATCGTCGCGGACGCGCGCCCGAAGTTCGCGACGCCCGACCGTATCCCGCACGCCGATCGCCTGCTCGTGGCGTGGCCGGAGGAGGCACTCGCGGAGATCCGGCCGGACCACGCGACGGCGGTCGTCGTCCTGACGCACGACGAGAAGTTCGATATTCCGGCGCTGAAGGCGACGCTCGCAACGGACGCCTTCTACGTGGGGGCGCTAGGCTCGCGCCGGAATCAGGAGCGGCGACGCGAGCGGCTCCTCGAGGAGGGGGTCGACGAGGTGGAGCTGGAGCGCATATCCGGGCCGTGCGGCCTCGACATCGGCGCCGAGTCGCCGCCGGAGACAGCGCTGTCGATCCTCGGGGAGGTCGTGGCGCTGCGCGCCGGCCGCTCCGGCGGCAGGCTGCGCGAGGCCAAGCAGCGGATCCACGCCGAGATCACGACACCGTAGGCGGCCGGCGCGGACATGCACGTCCAGCTCTTCGCGACCTGCCTGGGCGACCTCGTCTTTCCCGAGGCGGTCGACGACGCGGAGCGCCTGCTGCGCGCCGCCGGCCACGAGGTCGAGTTCCCGCCGCGCCAGGTCTGCTGCGGCCAGCCGGCCTTCAACGCGGGGCACCGGGCCGCCGCGCGGCGCGTCGCCCGCGGCTTCGCGCGCACCTTCTCGCGCGAGGCCCCCGTCGTCGTTCCCTCGGGCTCGTGCGCGACGATGCTCTCCCACTACCTGCCGGAGCTGCTCGGCGTCGAGCCCTTCGAGATCTGGGAGCTGTCCGCCTTCCTCGACGCCAACGCGTTCGCGCCCGGGCCGACGAACGAGGGCCGCCGCCTCGCGTACCACGACTCCTGCCACATGCTGCGGGAGCTCCACGTGGCAGAGGCGCCGCGGCGCCTGCTCGAGCGCTCGGGGGCCACCGTCGTGGCGCTGCCGCGCCCGGACCTCTGCTGCGGGTTCGGCGGCACGTTCTCGGTGCGCCAGCCGGAGGTGTCGGTCGCGATGGCCGACGACAAGCTCGCCGGCGCACGGGCGGCCGACGCTCTCGTCACCGCCGACCCCGGCTGCCTGATGCAGCTCCGCGGGCGAGCCGAGCGCGCCGGCGGCGCGCGCGTCGTCCACCTCGCGACGGCACTGGCCCGGGGCGTCGCGTGAGCCCGCTCGAGCAGGCGCCGCAGCGCTTTCGGGAGACCGCAGCGGCGAGGCTCGGCGACGCGCACACGCAGCAGGCGCTCGACACGGCGACGTCGCGGCTGCGCGAGGCGCGGCTGGCGGCGTGGGGGCTGCTGCCCGACGTGGAGGAGCTGCGGGAGCGCGGCCGCGAGATCCGGCAGCGCACGATCGGCGACCTTGACCGGTACGTCGCGCAGTTCGCGAAGGCGTTCGAGGCGAACGGCGGGCACGTCCACTTCGCCGCCAACGCGGAGGAGGCGACGGCGGCGATCCGCGCGATCTGCCGCGACGCCGACGCACGGCTCGTCGCGAAGGCGAAGTCGATGGCGAGCGAGGAGATCCGCCTGAACGAGGCGCTCGAGCGGGACGGGCTGCGCGTGGTCGAGACCGACCTCGGGGAGTACATCCTCCAGCTCGCCGGCGAGCATCCGGTGCACATCATCGCGCCGGCGATCGAGAAGACCGCCGAGCAGGTCGCGGAGCTGCTCGGCGCCGTCGAGGGAAGGGAGCTGCGCCCCGAGCTGGAGGAGCTGACGCTGGCGGCGCGGCGGCAGCTGCGCGAGGTGTTCCAGACCGCCGACGTCGGCATCACGGGCGCGAACTTCGCCGTCTGCGAGACCGGCTCGATCGTCCTCGTCACGAACGAGGGCAACGGCCGCCTCGTCAGTGCGCTGCCGCGCGTGCACGTCGCGCTGCTCGGAGTCGAACGGCTGGTCCCGACGACGCGCGACCTGTCCGTGCTCCTGCGCCTGCTCGCCCGCAGCGGCACCGGGCAGCGGCTGACGACCTACACGACGATCGTCACGGGCCCTCGCCGCGAGGGCGAGCAGGACGGGCCCGAGGAGCTGCACGTGGTCGTGCTCGACAACGGCCGCTCGGCGCTGCGCCGCGGCCGCTACCGCGAGATGCTGAGCTGCATCCGCTGCGGCGCATGCCTGAACGTCTGTCCCGTCTACCGCAAGTCGGGCGGCGGCGCCTACGGCCCCGTCTACTCGGGGCCGATGGGCGCGGTGCTCGTGCCGTTGCTCGTCGGGCTGGAGCAGGCGCCGTCGCTGCCGCACGCCTCCTCCCTCTGCGGCGCCTGCACCGAGGCGTGCCCGGTGAAGATCCCGCTGCACGAGCTGCTGCTCGACCTGCGCCGCGACCTGGTCGCCGAGGGCGTCGCGCCCCTGCCCGAGCGGCTCGCGTTCCGCCTCTGGTCCCTGGCGTGGTCGACGGCGCTGGGCTATCGCCTCTCGACAGCCGCCGCGCGTCTGGGCGCGCCGCTGGCCCCACGCCTGCCGGGGCCCGGGAGGCTCTGGGCGGCGGAGCGCGCGCTGCCGCGGCTCGCCCGCCGCCGTTTCCGCGACCGCCGCAGGGCGACGTGACGGAGCTCGTCGAGCTCTTCGCGGAGAATGCCGCCGCAGCCGGGTTCACCGTCCACCGGGAGATCGAGCCGCCGGGTGACGCCGCCGTCTCGAGCGCCCTCTACGCGCTGGCCGACACCGGTAGCGTCGTGCTCGCCGCGTCGCCGGAGGAGCCGCGCGCGCGGTCCCTTCTGCCCTTCACGCACTGGACGCTGGTCGAGCGGGAGCGGATCCTGCCCGGCCTCGACGAGCTGTTCGAGCGGCTCGGCGCGGAGCTCCCGAGCGCCCTCGCGATCGTCACCGGGCCCAGCCGCAGCGCAGACATCGAGCAGCGGCTGGCGGTGGGCGTCCATGGTCCCGGCGACGTGCACGTGCTCATTCGCTAGGGTCGCGCGTCGTGGGTCTCCCGATCGAGCGGCCGCAGAAGATCGTCTGCGTCGGCCTCAACTACCGCGACCACGCCGAAGAGCAGGGGGCGGCGCTGCCGCAGGCGCCGCTGCTCTTCGCCAAGTGGCCGAACACGCTGATCGGCCCCGGCGAGCCGATCGTGATCCCGCCCGTGACGAGCAAGGTCGACTACGAGGCGGAGCTCGGCGTGGTGATCGGCGAGCGCGTGCGGGGGGCCTCCGCGGAAAACGCGCTCGAGGCGGTGCACGGCTATCTCTGTCTCAACGACGTCTCCGCGCGCGACCTCCAGTTCGGCGACGGCCAGTGGGTGCGCGGCAAGTCGCTCGACACGTTCTGCCCGGTCGGGCCCGAGCTCGTGCCGGCGGCGGAGGTTCCGGACCCGCAGGCGCTGTCGATCCGGGCGCTGGTGAACGGCGAGGTGCTGCAGGACTCCAGCACCTCGCGGATGATCTTCTCCGTCGCCGAGATCGTCGCGCACGTCACGCGCGCGATCACGCTCGAGCCGGGCGACCTGATCGCCACCGGCACGCCCGCCGGCGTCGGGGCGTTCCGCGATCCGCAGGTCTGGCTCGAGCCGGGAGACGAGGTGACGATCGAGATCGAGGGGATCGGCGCGCTCACGAACCCGGTCCGCGCCGCCGGCACATAGGAGGACGAATGCCCGTGAACGAAGCACGCTCGGAAGAGACGCCGTACGGCCGTCACGTCACCTCGGACGGCTGGTTCGTGCTCAACCTCGCGGACGCGCTCGCGGTGCGCAACGAGGAGAAGGGCGGCGCGACCTACCCGCTGGAGCCGCGGGAGTCCCCGTTCGCCGATTTCGCCGTCAACGTTCGCGTGCTCTGGCCGGGCGACCCCAACGGGCTGTACCACTCGGAGGCGGTGCAGGAAGGATTCCTCGTACTCTCGGGCGAGTGCAGGCTGATCGTCGAAGAGGAGGAGCGGACGCTGGGCCAGTGGGACTATTTCCACTGCCCGGCAGACACGGACCACATCTTCGTCGGAGCCGGCGACGGGCCGTGCGCGATCCTCATGATCGGGGCCCGGCCCGAGGTCGAGGTCCTGCGGTACCCGGTGAGCGAAGCCGCCGCGAAGTACGGCGCCTCCGCGGTCGAGGAGACCGCCGACCCAGACGAGGCATATGCAGGCTGGCCGGGCGAGTACCTGCCGGTGCGACTGCCCTGGCCGCCTCCGGACGTTGCCTAGCGGAGCAGCTTTCCTGCACTGACGAGCAGACTGTTACCTCTGCGGGCGTACCGGGCGCCTGCGGTGGCCAGCGCTGCGGCGCGGGCGCGGTGGTGCGCAAGCCGTGCCCGACCGCTGGCGGCCCAGCGGGAGCCGGCGACCGCGTAGGCGCTGAACGCGCCCAATGCGAGTCGCCGCGCGTCCGCCCCCTTGGCCGTCGATGCGTGCCTGGCAGCGGTTGCGGCGCGGGCCCGCAGGGCGTCTCCGCGGAAGCGGGTCGCGTCGGAGGTCATCCGGCGGGGGTGGTGCTGCTGGGCGTCGACCGCAACGGCTCGGGCGTCCGCGCCGACCTTGAGCGACCACCGATTGATCGTCGTGCGAAGCGTGGCGTTGCTCGCGCCCGCGGTCGCCGCGAGTGCAAGCACCACAAGAAGCATCGTGAACAGCGGGGCTGCGCGACGCACGACCATCGTCCTCTGGGGTGTTTCGGTCGGCGCTAGTCCCCGCCGGAGTCGCTGATCTCGCCCTGTTGATCGCCGGTGTCGTCATCGGCGCCCGGGTTGTCGGCCTCGCTCTGGACGGCGCCGGCGGCTGCCGCGACATCGCTCGCGGCGCTTTGCTCGTCGGATCCCTGCTCGTCGGCCTGGTCCTCGCCCTGCTCGTCGGCTCCCTGATCGTCGCCCTGCTCGTCGGCTCCCTGGAGATCCTCCTGGGCCTCACCCTGCTCGTCACCCGTCCCGCTTGTCGCGGTCGTCGTCGTGAGGGTGCCGGCCGTGCCGGTGGATGCCTTGTCGGCGGACGCCGACGCAACACCAACGCCGGCCGCCAGCGCGCCGGCAGCCAACGCGAGCAACAGCTTCTTCTTCAGCATCTCGCTCCTCCTCGCTATTCGTGAAGCTCATCCGTAACGACGGTCGAAACGCTGGAAGAGACGACCCCCGAACGGGTACTCCTCCTCGCGTCGCCGCCCCCATGGACGTCGTAATCCGGCGCATCCTAGCGGCCGAGCGGAACAGCTCGACCGTCTCGCGCACGCCCTGCGCGAGCGGAGCCTCAGGCATCGGGAAGTCGCCGGTGACGCACTCCCCCTGGGGCAGCGCCGCGTATTCGACCGAGATTCGCGGGAGGCCTCTCGTGCCGCGAGCCTGTCTAGCGGTCCTCGTTCGGGTTCGAGACGGAGACGATGTGGTCGTACCGGACGTACTCGCCCGACGCGAGGCGGATCCACATCTGCGCGTAGGGTCCCTGCCGGTTGAGGAATCGCGCCAGCTCCTCGTGAGGGGAGATGCCCTCGGTAACGGCAATCGTGTCCGGCTGCTCGCGCCCGGCAACTCTCACCTCGAGGTCCACGGGCGCATTCTCTCAGGTGCGCGCGATCCCGCCGCCGCGCTAGTGGCCGGCGCCGTCCAGCGAAGCGGCGCCATCGTCCGAGGCGAGGGGCTCGAGCACGAAGATCTCGGCGGCCATGTCCGGCTCGAAGTGCACCTGCGACATGAACGCGATCACCCGCCGGCCGGTGATCTGCTCCACCGCCTCGCTGAACTGCTCCCGCATGGCCTGCTGGAAGATCTGGCGCGTCTCCTTGACCGCGTCACGGCGGTCGGCGTCGATGAGCGTCCGCTCGACCGGCGTGTAGATGTCCTCGAGGAAGGCGACCACGTAGTTACGGTGCATCACGGTGCGGCTGACCGTCGCGCCGCGACCGTAGTGCTCTCGGTGCAGGCGCGTGATCGCGTTGGAGACGGCCGCGGCCTGGCGTCCGATGGTGCTGACATCGCCGGTCACTCGGACCTGCTGACTCCGCTCCTGAAAAGTGAGCGCCCGGAAGGAGGGAGGAGCGGAACAGCGACCCGGCGGACGATCGTGCCCTTCCAGGGTAGCGCAATGTCGACCGGCAAGTCAGCCGCGGGACTGGAGCTGGCTGCGAATCCTCGCCCAGAGGCCGCCGGTACCTCCGGACGCGCGGGCTCCGGACAGGCAATATGCGCAATGGTGGGCGTGACCGTCGAGCGCGAGACCGGCGTCCCGGTCCGGGAGGGCGTGTACGGCGACCGCGTGGTCGCGGTCGAGCCGGGCGGCGTCGAGTTCATTCCCGCCGAGGAGCGGCACGGCCGCCCGCTCGACCTGTTCTGGACGTGGGTCTCGCCGAACCTGGAGTTCGCCACCGTCTTCGTCGGCGTGATTCCGGTCGCGTACTTCGGCGGCGCCTTCTGGCTGACCTGCATCGCGCTGATCCTGGGGACCGCGCTCGGGTCGGCCAGTCACGCGATCCTCTCGACCTGGGGCCCGCGCTTCGGGATCCCGCAGATGGTGCAGTCGCGCGGCGCGTTCGGCTTTGTCGGCAACGTCTTGCCGGCGGGCCTGAACACCTTCACCGCGGGGGTCGGCTGGTTCATCGTCAACAGCGTCAGCGGCGCGTTCGCGCTGCAGTCGCTGTTCGGCTGGCGCTTCTGGATCGGCTACGTGATCATCGTCGTCGCGCAGGTGGCGGTGGCCTTCCTCGGGCACAACCTCGTGCACGCCTTCGAGAAGACCGTCCTGCCCTACCTCGCGATCGTGTTCGCGATCGCAACGGCCGTGATCCTGACGAAGACGCACTTCTCCGCGGGCTACAACCCGAAGTTCGGCTCGTCCGGCCACCAGTCGGCCGCGTTCATCCTCGCGCTCTTCATCTCGTACGGCTACGCCGTCGGCTGGAACCCGTACGCGTCGGACTACACGCGCTACCTGCCGCCGACGGTCGACCGCCGCCGTGTCGGAATGTGGGCCGGGCTCGGGGTCTTCGTCTCGTGCGTCGCGCTCGAGATCGCGGGCGCCGGGGTCGCGACGCTGCACGGCACGAGCGCCAACCCGACGACGAACTTCACCGCGCCGCTCGGGCACGCGCTCGGCGACGCCGTCCTCGTCGGCATCGCGATCGGCGCGGTCGCGGCCAACGTCCTCAACATCTACAGCGGCTCGATGTCGTTCCTCACGCTCGGCATCGAGTTGCCGCTGCGGCTGCGCCGCGCCCTCGTCGCCACCGCCAGCGGGGCGCTCGGCCTCGGCATCGGCCTGGCGTTCAAGGCGCAGGTCGGACCCGGCAGCCACTACGAGAACTTCCTGCTCGCGATCACCTACTGGATCAGCCCGTACCTCGCCGTCGTGCTCCTCGACTACTGGCTCCGGCGCGGCGACTACGCGGAGCGCGAGTTCTTCGACCGCACCCGGCGCCGCTGGAAGGCGCCGCTCGCGATGGCCGCCGGCATGGCGGCATCGGTGCCGTTCTGGGACCAGGGTCACCCGATTCCGCTCGGCTACGTCCCGAAGCACCACCCCGGAGTCGGCGACCTGAGCTTCTTCGTCGCCTTCGCCGTCGCCGGGCTCGTCTACCTCGCGCTGAACGCGCCGGGCCTGCGCGAGCGCCTCCGCTCGCAGACGCGCGCGGCCTCCAGCTCCGCGTGAGCTGACGGATCCGCTCGGCTCCGCCTCGGAACCCGATTTCAGAAATTCGTAATGCCGCCGTCGCGAGGCGGAGCTACGGTGAACGTGGATGAGCGCGCCCGCCGACGAGCCGAAGCTCTACGGGCGCCGCGCGTTCCTCGGCGTCAGCGCGGTCGGCCTGTCGTCGCTGTTCTGGGGGAAGCCGGTCTGGGACGGCGTGAGCGGCGCGCTGCAACCGATCCGAAACGCGCTGCCGGCGAGCCTCGTGCCGTCGGGCTGGCGGATCTACACCGTCGCGGCGACGATGCCGAAGTTCGAGCCCGCGAGCTGGCGCCTGCGCATCGAGGGACTCGTCGACAACCCGCACACCTTGACCTACGCGGAGCTGAGGAAGCTGCCGCGCGCAGAGCAGGTCTCCAACTTCCACTGCGTCACGGGCTGGTCGGTCAAGAACGTGCACTGGGCCGGCGTCCGCTTCCGCGACCTGCTCGCCGCGGCACGGCCGCGTCTCGACGGCACGGTGCTCGGCTTCGTCTCCGCCGAGAAGCCGTACTTCGACACGCTGACGCTGAAGCAGGCGGAGCTGCACGACGCGATGCTCGCGTACGAGATGAACGGGAAGCCGCTCGCACGTGAGCACGGGGCGCCCGCCCGCGTGGTCATCCCCGAGATGTACGGCTACAAGAACGTGAAGTGGGTCGAGCGGATCGTCGTGCTCGACCAGGTGCAGCCGGGCTACTGGGAAGAGCGCGGCTACGACGTCGACGCGTGGGTCGGCCGCTCGAATGGCTACTGAGCCGCTCTTCGTCCGGCAGTACGCGAGCGAGCCGCTGTACGTCCGGCGCTTCTCGCGGACCGAGCGCACGCTGCACTGGGTACACGCGAGCGCCTTCCTCGTGCTGCTCGGGTCGGGGCTCGTGCTCTACGTGCCCCGCCTGAGCGAGCTCGTGGGCCGTCGCCCGCTCGTGAAGGACATCCACTTCGACACCGGCCTCGCCTGGATGCTCGCGATCGCGCTCGTGATCCTGCTCGGCGACCGGCGCGGGATCCGGCGCACCCTTCGCGAGCTCGACGCCTTCGACCGGGACGATCGGCTCTGGCTCCGGCGCATCCCGCGCCCGCAGGGGCGCTTCAACGCCGGTCAGAAGCTGAACGCCGCGCTGACGGCGTCGTTCGCGCTGCTCTTCGCCGTGTCGGGGCTGCTGCTCTGGTACGGCGAGCGCAACAACAGCTTCCGCTTCGCCAGCACGATCCTGCTCCACGACGGGCTGATGTACGTCTCGGTCTTCGTGCTCGTCGGCCACCTCTACCTCGCGCTCATCTACCCGTCGACGAAGCACGCGCTGCGCGGGATGACGAGGGGCACGGTGCGCCGGGACTGGGCCTGGGAGCACCACCGCAAGTGGCTCGAGAGCCGGCAGCAGCCTCCCAATAGTGACACTTGAGCGCGATGACCACCGTTCTCGTGGTGGACGACGAGCCGATCGTCCGTGACGTCGTCGTCCGCTATCTGAAGCGCGACGGCTTCGACACGCTGGAGGCGGCCGACGGGCCGACCGCGCAGAAGCTGATCGAGGAGGGCGCGCCGGAGCTGGTCGTGCTCGACGTGATGCTCCCGGGCATGGACGGGCTGGCGCTCTGCCGCTGGATCCGCTCCCGCGGCGAGCTGCCGGTGATCATGCTCACCGCCCGCGGCGAAGAGGCCGACCGCATCGTCGGACTCGAGCTCGGCGCCGACGACTACGTGACGAAGCCGTTCTCGCCGCGGGAGCTCGCCGTGCGCGTGCGCACCGTCCTCCGCCGCGCAGCGCAGGCGGCGCCGCCCGAGGAGCGACTCGTCTTCGGGGCGCTGGTCGTCGACGCGCGCAGCCGCGACGTCGAGCTCGACGGCCGCCCGCTCCAGCTCACGGCGAAGGAGTTCGACCTCCTGTTCTTCCTCGCGTCGAACCCGCGCCGGGTCTTCTCGCGCGACCAGCTGATGGAGAGCGTCTGGGGGTACGCGGCCGCCCTGGACACGGGCACGGTGACGGTGCACGTCCAGCGGCTCCGCTCGAAGATCGAGCGCGACGCGAGGCGCCCCCGGCACCTCGAAACCGTGTGGGGCGTCGGCTACCGGTTCGTGCCGTGATCGGGCTCGGGCTCAGCGTCGCCGGGGCGACGCTGGCCGTCGGCCTCGCCGCGACGCTGGTGCTCCGCCTGCTGCCGACGGTGCGCCTGCAGCTCGGCGGGCTGGCGCTGCTCGCGGTGCTGCTGCCGCTGCTCGCGGTGCTGCTCTCGGGCTGGGTGATGTTCCACATGGGCGACGACGTGAAGATCCTGGCGGTGACCGCGGCGGCCGCCTCGGCCGCGGTGGCGGCCGCGCTCGTGCTCGGCACGTCGATCGCGCGCCGGATCGAGCAGCTCGGCTCCGCCTCGGCGCGACTCGCCGCGGGTGAGCTGAGCGCCAGGGCGCCGGAACGAGGTCCGGTCGAGCTGGCCGGGCTCGGGCGCTCGTTCAACGAGATGGCCGGGAACCTCGAGAGTCTCTTCGACGCGCGCCGGGAGCTCGTGGTCGCGGCGAGCCACGATCTGCGCACGCCGGTCGCGTCGATCGCGGCGATGCTCGAGGCGATCGAGGACGGGCTCGCCGACGCGTCGGAATACCTGCCCGCGTTGCAGGACCAGGCGCGCAGGCTCGGCGCGCTCGTGGAGGACCTCTTCGAGCTCGCGCGCATCGACGCGGGCGCGCTCGCACACGAGCTGCAGGAGGTGACGCTCGCGCCGCTCGTCGAGTCGTGCGTGCGCGGATTCGAGGCCGAGGCGCGGGCGCGGAAGGTGCGGCTCGAGCAGCGGCTCGAGCCCCACGCTGCGGCGCGCTGCGCGCCCGAGCAGGTCGAGCGCGTCCTGCTCAACCTGCTGACCAACGCGCTCCGGCACACGCCGGCCGACGGCACCGTCGCGGTCGCGCTGACGCCGGCGGACGAGGTCGTACGGGTGACCGTCGAGGACACGGGGGAAGGCATCAGCGCCGAGACGGCGCGGCGGATGTTCGACCGCTTCTGGCGCAGCGACTCCGCGCGCGACGGCGCAACCGGGGGCACCGGGCTCGGCCTGGCGATCGCCCGCGGCCTCGTCGAGGCGCAGGGCGGCCGGATCTGGGCCGAGCCCCTCGAGTCGGGCGGGGCGCGCGTCTCGTTCACGCTGCCGGCCGCCTAGCTCCTCAGGACGTCAGGACG
>JBBWZD010000133.1:0-22345 GCA_039648875.1 Actinomycetota bacterium | reverse complement strand
CTGTCGACCACGTCGACCTGAGCCTCGTACAGGGCGAAACGCTCGGGCTCGTCGGCGAGTCGGGCTGCGGCAAGACCACGCTCGGTCGCACGATCATCAAGCTCGTCGAGCCGACTGCGGGGAAGATCATCTTCAACGGCCGCGACATCACGCCGCTCTCGCGGCGTCAGATGCGCGAGGTGCGGCGCGAGCTCCAGATCGTCTTCCAGGACCCCTACGCGTCGCTCAACCCACGGATGACGGTGCGCGAGATCGTGGCCGAGCCTCTGCGCGTGCACGGCGTCTACAGGGGGAAGCAGGGCCGCGAGCGGATCGACGAGCTGCTCCGGACCGTCGGCCTGTCGCCCGAGCACGCGAACCGGTTCCCGCACGAGTTCTCGGGCGGCCAGCGGCAGCGGATCGGCTTCGCGCGCGCGCTCGCGCTCAACCCGCAGATGCTCGTGCTCGACGAGCCGGTATCCGCGCTCGACGTGTCGATCCGCGCGCAGGTCGTCAACCTCCTCGAGTCGCTCCAGCGCGACTTCGGCCTCACCTATCTCTTCGTGGCGCACGACCTCTCGCTCGTCCGGCACATCTCCGACCGCGTCGCCGTGATGTACCTCGGGAAGATCATGGAGATCGGGACGAAGGCGGAGATCTACGACCGGCCGACGCATCCGTACACGCAGGCGCTCCTCTCGGCGGTGCCCGTCGAGGAGCCGACCCAGCGCGGGAAGCGGAAGCGGATCGTGCTCGAGGGCGACGTGCCGAGCCCCGCCGATCCGCCGTCGGGCTGCCGGTTCCGGACGCGCTGCTGGAAGGCGCAGCCGATCTGCGCCGAGGAAGAGCCGGCGCTGGTCGACCGCGGCCAGGGCCACCCGAGCGCCTGCCACTTCGCGGAGATCGTGAAGCCGCTCGACGTCGTCTCTACGACGGCCGCTCCCTAGGCTCGCCGGCCCGCGAGATGTGCAGGACCTCCCCGATGCGGGCGAAGCCGGCGCATTCGTAGATCTTTGCCTCGCGGTCGCCGTGGGCCATCAGGAAAACGAGGTCTGCGCCGCGGCTCGTCATCTCCGCCGCCAGCCATGCCGCCATCGCCTGGGCGATGCCGCGGCGGCGGAAAGCCGGACGCACGCCCACCGACGTCAGCTCGGTCGCGCCGTCGACCGGCACGGTGCACTGACCCGCTCCGGCCGGCTCGTGGGTCGAGGCGTCCCGGGCGAGCACGAGCAGGGCGCCGCGCTCGATTCCTCGCGCCACGCCCGTGAGCCGCGCCTCGTCGGGTGGCTCGTCCTCGCCGTACGCCTCGTGCTGGACCGTGAGCGCCGCGCGAATCGCGTCCGGCTCGCGCGCCTCGAGCAGCTCGACGCCTCGCGGCTCGTGGGGACGCGGCTTCCCGGCGAAGGTCATGAGCGGCGTCCGCGACTCCACCGCGAAGCCGCCCGCGACCAGTGCCGCCTCGAGCTGCGGAGCGAGCGACGGGAGGTACTCGAGCCGGGGCCGCAGCGAGCGCTCGACGAAGGCGGCCGCGAGCGCCGCGATCTCCGAGGCCGACGGGCTCGCGCCCGCCTCCGGGATCGCGTAGTTGAGGTACGGGTTCGTCGTCCCGGGCGCGAAGGTCGCGGCGAAGGGCCCGACGCGCTCGACCTCTCGCCCTCGCTCCGCGTCGCCGCGGATCGCGTGCTGGATCCGGAGCTCGAGCTCGCTCACCTGTGCCTCGTCCGGGTGCGGGCGTCGCGCGTGATCTGCTCCCAGCGACGGCCCTCCTCGCGGCGCAGGCGCGCGTCGTGCCTGATCGCGATCGACCGCAGCTCCCGCTGCAGCTTGCGCCAGCTCTCGTAGCGCTCACGGGAGAGCTCGCCCGACGCGAGCGCCGCGTGGACGGCGCAGTCGGGCTCGACTGCGTGACTGCAGTCGTTGAAGCGGCACCGGGCGGCGAGCTCCTCGACGTCGGCGAACGTCTGCTCGATCCCGTCGGCCCCGTCCCAGAGCTGCAGCTCGCGCAGCCCCGGCGTGTCGATGACGAGGCCGCCGCCCGGCAGGAGGAGGAGCTCGCGGTGCGAGGTCGTGTGCCTTCCCTCGTCGTCGTCGCTCCGCGTCTCGTTCACCGCCATCAGCTCGCGTCCGGCGAAGCGGTTCACGAGCGTCGACTTGCCGACGCCGCTCGACCCGAGCAGCACGGCGGTGGCGCCGGGGCGGATCCGTGCACGGAGCTCGTCGCAGCCCTGGCCGGTGACCGCGCTCACCACGTGGACGGGGACCCCGAGCGCGACGGCCTCGATCTCCGCCACCAGCGGCCGGGGGTCGTCGAGCCGGTCGGCTTTCGTAAGCACGATCTCCGGCGCCGCGCCGCTCTCCCAGATCGTGACCAGGTACCGCTCGATGCGCCGGGGCTCGAGGTCCGGGCCGAGGGAGGTGACGACGAGGGCGACGTCGACGTTGGCGGCAAGCGTCTGGGTCGCGGCCGCGCGCCCGGCGGCGTTGCGGACGATGGCCGACCGGCGCGGCAGCACGGAGCGGATCAGGCCGTCCCCGAGAGCGACCCAGTCGCCGACGGCGACGTCGGCGCATTCGTGCACGAGGCGTCCGGGCAGTCGCGTGCGGACGACGCCGGAGGCGGTCTGCACGTCGAAGGCGGCGCGGTGCGCCGCCGTGACGCGTCCCGGCGTCAGGCCGGGCTGGAGGTTGTCGGCGAGCTCGGTGTTCCAGCCGAGGTCGCCCAGATCGATGTCGGACAACGCGGGTTCTCCTTCGAGGCGGATGACAGGACGGACCGCGCGCTGCCGCGACCCGAAGGAGTTGCGCCGCGCGCCGGTCAGGCCGCGGGGACGATCGCCCGGGCGGCCGAGATGGCGAGGAGCACAGGCTTCATGAGTCTCGACCTCCTTTCGCGGGCGACGGGGACCGCCGAAGGCTAGGCGCCGCGGGGCGAAAGGTCAAGTGCCGCCGGTCCAGCCGGCGAGTGTCACCGGGCCGCCGAACTGCTCCTCGATGTGCGAGATGCCGAGCACGCGGTGCGAGCCGCGCGCCTGGACGAACACCCACTGGTCGGCCCCGGGCAGCGAGGTCAGCAGCCAGCGCCCGTCGGGTGACCAGGCGAGGCCGGCGAGGCGGCCCGGCTCAGCGAACACCGTGCGCACTCGCGATCCGTCGACGGAGAGGACCGCGCCGCCGCGCAGGAGTGCGAGCCGGCCGTCGGGGGCGAACGCCAGCTCCCCCACCCGTGAGACCCGCACGCCGTGCGCGCGGCCGCTGCGGGCGTCGAAGAGCGTCACCTGCGAGGCCGTGGCCAGCGCGAGCCGCCTGCCGTCGGCGGACCACGCGAGCGCCCGCGGGCCCCCGAAGCCGCGGGAGACCCAGCGGACGGCGCCGCTGTCGGTGTCGAGCACCGTCACGCGCCCGCGCGTCGTGACGTAGGCCAGGACGTGCTCGTCGGCGCTCGTCGGCTTCCACGCCGGCGCGACGCGCGTCGACGCCTGCGGGCCCGCCGGGGCGACGTCTCCGGTGCCGTCGCCGGCCACCACGTGGAGGCGGCCCGACGTGAGGTACGCGATCCGCGTGTCGGCGCGGGTGCCGCCCCAGCGGGGATAGCGGATCTGCGGCCGCGCGAGCGTCCAGTGCACCCGCCCGCCCGGCTCGAGCGCCGCCAGCCGATCCGTCGTCGCCGCGACGACGTAGAGGCCGTGCGGCGACCACGCCGCCTGCGCGTAGCCGCCGAGGCGCCGCGTGGAGCCGTCGGCCGCCACCACCCAGGTCCCGCCAGGGCCGCTCACGAGCAGCCGCCCCGGAGCCGGGAGCCGGAAGAGCGCCGGCGCCGCGTGCTCGATGCCGACCGTCCGGCGCACCGCGTCCACGACCGCCCGGCCGGGTGGCGACAGCGCGGCCGCCGCCACGGCGACGGCGGCGGCGGCCAGGACGAGGGCCGGCCGCCGGTGCGGCGGCCGGCGGGCGGGCTCCCGCTCGGCGTAGGCGGCGAGGACGACCTGCCAGGCCCGCTCCTCGGCCTCGCCGTCGGCGGGAGCCGCGTCGAGCAGGCGCTCTACGGACCGCGCGCTCACCGGAGGGCCTCCTCGAGCCGATCGAGGCCGCGGCGCAAGCGAGAGTTGACCGTCCCGCGCGGCAGCTCGAGCAGCTCGGCGATCTCGCCCGGCGTATAGTCGAGCAGGTAGCGGAGCACGATCACCGCACGGTGCTCCGGCCCGAGCTCGGCGAGGGCGGACGCGAGCTCCCGGGCCCGCTCCGGCGTCTCGCGCAGAGGCGCGGCCGGCTCGGGAGCATCGTCGGCACCGAGCTCGCGCCGCAGCGCGCGGGCGCGGGCCCAGTCGATCGCGCGGTTGACGACGATGCGGTGCAGCCAGGGGCCGAACGGCCGCCGGCGGTCGAAACGGTCCAGCGCGCGGACGGCCGCGAGGAACGACTCCTGGGCGATGTCCTCGGCCGCCGCGCCGTCGCCGACGACGAGCAGCGCGGCGCGATAGGCGCGGGGCCAGTGGCGGCGGAAGAGCTGCTCCATGGCCTGCGCCGACCCGCCCTGTGCCTCGCGCACGAGCGCGCGCTCGCGCCGGTCGACGTCGGCCCGCACGATCGAACCTGCCCTAGCCACGGCGCTAACGGTCGCATCCCTCTCTCGAGGCAGGAAGTCGCACGTACGAGGGTACGTTCGCAGGTGAGTCAGAGGTCCCGCCGTCAGGGCACCTCGCCACTACGCTTCGCGCGGTGCGAGTGACCCTGTGCGACGTCGGCCCGCGGGACGGCCTGCAGAACGAGCCCGAGACGCTGCCGCCGGCGACGCGCGCGGAGCTCGTGAGCCGCCTGGCGGCGGCGGGGCTGCCGCGGGTCGAGGCGGTGAGCTTCGTCCGCGACGAACGGGTTCCGCAGATGGCGGGCGCCGAGGAGGTCGCGGCCGCGGTCGAGCGGCGGCCGGGGACCGAGCTGTCGGGTCTGGTGCTGAACGAGCGCGGGTGGGAGCGCTTCCGGGGGACGGGGCTCGACCGGGTCAACGTCACCCTCGCGGCGACCGAGAGCTTCAACCGCGCCAACGGGAATGCCTCGCTCGAGGAGGCGGTCGCGCGCGCCGAGGCGATTCTGGGGGCGGCCGACGTGGCCGCGACGGTGACGCTCTCCGTCTCCTTCGGCTGTCCGTTCGAGGGGCCTGTCGACCCGGCGCGCGTGGCAGAGCTCGCCGGGCGCTTCGCGGGCCGGGCCGAGGTGGTGCTCGCCGACACGATCGGCGTCGCGACGCCCTCGGCCGTTCGACGGCTCGTCAAGCGAACCGGAGCCGAGGGGTTCCACGGGCACAACACCCGCAACACGGGCTACGCGAACTGCCTCGCGGCGCTGGAGGCCGGCGCGCACGTGCTCGACGCGTCGATCGGCGGCCTCGGCGGCTGTCCCTACGCGCCGCGCGCGACCGGGAACGTCGCGACGGAGGACCTCGTCTACCTGCTGGCCGGCGAGGGGGCCGAGACGGGGGTCGACCTCGACGCGCTCGTGGCGATCGCGGAGTGGCTCGAAGGGGTGCTCGGCCGCCGGCTCGAGGGCTACGTCTACCGCGCCGGCCGCTGGCCCAAGTAGCCGCGGTCGCCGGACGGCGGGTGTACCCACACGACGCACTCGACACCTGCCTCGAGCAGCCTGACCGTCTCCCCCGGCTCCGCCCCGAGCCTCGCGGCGACGCGCTGGGAGGCGACGTTGTCCGGGTGGATGAGCGAGATCAGCCGCTCGAGCCCCCGCTCGCGCCGCGCCCAGTCCCGCACGGCGCGCGCGCCCTCGGTCGCGTAGCCGCGTCCCCAGTGCTCGCGCGCGAGCGTCCAGCCCAGCTCCGGCTGGGCGCCCTCCCCCGCCTCCGCCAGCGTCGTGTGTGCCCACGTCCGGCTGTCCCAGACGATCAAGCCCACCCGGCCCAGGAACCTGCCGTCCTCCCGCCGCTCGAGCGCGAAATGGCCGAAGCCGTTCGTCTCCCACCGATCAAGCCACTTCTGGACGACGTCCCTGCAGGCCTCCCGCGGCACCGTCTCGCCGCCGATGAAGCGCATCACCTCGGGGTCGCAGAGATACTCGAACGCCGCCTCGGCGTCGTCGAGCCTCGGCTTGCGCACGATCAGCCGCTCAGTCTCGAGCAAGCGGCACCATGATCGTGCGCTCGAAGTCGATCACGAGCTCGTCGCGCTGGTTCAGCCCGCGCGTCCGCACGGTGACGATTCCCCGGCCGGGGCGCGAGCTCGACTCGCGCTTCGCCAGCACCTCCGTCTCGGCCCGGATCGTGTCGCCTGCGAACACCGGCGCCGGCAGCCGCACCTCCCGCCAGCCCAGGTTCACGCCGCGCTCCGACACGTCGGCGACCGAGAGGCCGGTGACGAGCGCGAGCGTGAAGGTCGAGTCGACGAGCGGGCGTTCCCACTCGGTCGTCGCGGCGTACGCGGCGTCGAAGTGGATCGGGTTCGTGTTCAGCGTCAGCAGCGTGAACCAGACGTTGTCGGCCTCCAGTACGGTGCGGCCGAACCGGCTGCGGTAGACGGCGCCGACCTCGAGCTGTTCGTAGTTCACGCGCGACATCATTCCGGTTTCGTCGTGCGTCGCGAGGTCATGCACTTCGCCGTGGACGCTCATGCGAGGCTGATCGGCGACGCGCGGTGAACCGCCTCGCCGGGGAGACGAGCCCGTACCTGCTCCAGCACGCCGGGAACCCGGTCGACTGGTTCCCGTGGGGCGACGAGGCCTTCGTGCGCGCCCGCGCCGAGGACAAGCCGGTCCTGCTCTCGGTCGGCTACTCCGCCTGCCACTGGTGCCACGTCATGGAGCGGGAGTCGTTCGAGGACGACGAGACGGCCGCCCTGATGAACGAGCTCTTCGTCAACGTCAAGGTCGACCGCGAGGAGCGACCCGACGTCGACGGCGTCTACATGGACGCCGTCGTCGCGCTGACCGGCCAGGGCGGCTGGCCGATGACCGTCTTCGTCACGCCGGACGGGGAGCCGTTCTTCGGCGGCACGTACTTCCCGCCCGAGCCGCGGCACGGGCTGCCGGCCTTCCGCCAGCTGCTCGTCGCGGTGGCCGACGCATACCGCACGAGCCGCGACGACGTGACGCGACAGGCCTCGGCCCTCGTCGACGCGCTGCGGCGGCGGGCCGAGACGCAACCCAGCCGCGAGCCGCTGACGGCCGAGCTGATCGCCGACGCCGTCCTCACGCTAGAGCGCCAGCTCGACCGGCGCTGGGGTGGGTTCGGCGGCGCGCCGAAGTTTCCGCCGGCCTCGACGATCGAGCTTCTCCTCCGCCGGGGCGAGCTCGACCCCGCTCGCCTCACCCTCGACGGCATGCGCGCCGGCGGGATGTACGACCTGGTCGGCGGCGGCTTCCACCGCTACTCGGTCGACGAGCGCTGGCTCGTGCCGCACTTCGAGAAGATGCTCTACGACAACGCGCTGCTCGTGCCGGCGTACCTGCACGCGTGGGTGCTTACCGGCGACGAGGCGTATCGGCGCGTCGTCGAGGAGACGGTGGAGTACTGCCTGCGCGAGCTCCGGCTCGCCGGCGGCGGCTTCGCCTCGGCGCAGGATGCCGACACGAACGGCGTGGAGGGCCTGACCTTCACGTGGACGCCCGCCGAGCTCGCGGAGACGATCGGCTCCGGCCGCGAGGACCTCCTCCAGCCGTTCGAGGAGGGCCGCTTCGTCATCCGCGGTGCGCTGAGCGACGAGGAGCGCGCCCGGCTCTTCGCGGTGCGCGAGCTGCGGCCGAAGCCGCTGCGGGACGACAAGGCGATCGCCGCGTGGAACGGCCTGATGCTGGCGGCCCTGGCGGAGGCCGCCCGGCGGCTCGAGCGGGCGGAGTGGCTCGACGCGGCAAGGGAGCTGGCGACGTTCCTGCTCGGCCCGCTCTCGGACGGCGGGCGCCTGCACCGGACCTGGCGGGAGGGAGTCGCCAAGGGGAGCGGCTACCTCGACGACTACGCCGACGTCGCCCACGGCCTGTACGAGCTGCACGTCGCGACGGGGGAGCTCCGCTGGCTCGAGGAGGCGCGGCGGCTCGCGCTGCTCGCGGTGGAGCTCTTCGCCGACGACGAGCGCGGCGGCTTCTTCGCGACGCCCACCGACGGCGAGGCCCTCGTCGCGCGCCAGAAGGACCTGGACGACAACCCGACGCCGTCGGGGAACTCGATGCTCGCGTTCGTGCTCCTGCGGCTCGCCCGCATCTGGGGCGACGACGACCTGGAGCGGCGGGCCATGGGCGTGCTCCGCCTCGTCCGCGACGTGATCCCGCGCGCGCCGGCGGCCTTCGGCTGGGCGCTCTGCGCCCTCGACCTGCACCTGGCGCCGCCGCGGGAGCTGGCGATCGTCGGCGATCCCTCCAGCGAGGTGGCCCGTGCGGCGCTCCGCGGCTTCGACCCGAGCGGCGTCGTCGCCTTCGGCCCCGCCGACGGTGTGCCGCTGCTGGCGGGCAAGACGCTCGTCGACGGCCTGCCGGCGGTCTACGTGTGCGAGCGCTTCGCCTGCCGAGCGCCCGTCACCGAGCCGGCGCTGCTCGCCTGACGAGCTCTCGGCGGCGGCGCCGAGGGGCGCCGCCACCGACCACAGAGCTTCCCTCCCCTAGCGGACGCGTCCGAAGAGCCTGCCGAACGGGTGCCAGTCGCCCGTCGCCCCGCCCGACCACCTGATGAAGATCTCCTGCTCGATCGGGAAGTTGTCCCTGGGCGAGGTCCGCACCCTGATCCCCGGATACACGAACGGGTCCTTCGCGTTCAGGTGGTGCAGAGAGCGCATCAGGCTCGCCCGCGTCGGGTTCTTGCCGGCGTGCTTCAGCGCGTAGACGAACGTCCAGGCCGAGCCGAGGCCGTAGACGATGTTCCCGTCGCCCCGGTCGAAGCTCGCCTGGAGCGGGGGGGCGTACTGCGCGATGATCTGCCTCGCCAGCTTCATCCCCGGCAGGCTCGCCTGGGTGGTCGAGCTCGCGAGGTAGGAGGTCGAGACGACCCCGTCGACCTTCGCGCCGTTGGCGGCCGCGGCGAGCAGGAACAGCCGGTTCGCGGAGACGTTGTTGATCAACGTCGCCGTCGGGCTCCAGCCGACCTTGGCCGCGGTGACGAGCGAGGTGATCGTCGGCGTCGGCGTCGCGAAGACGACGAAGACGTCGGCGCCCTTGCCCTTCAGCGAGAGGATCTGCTGGGTCACCGTCGGGTTCGTCGCGTCGTAGGTCTCGGCGTCGACGATGTTGCTCCGCTTGCTGCCGAGGCCGACGCGCAGGCCGGCGTAGTAGTTCTTGCCGTAGGCGTCGCTCTGGTAGAGCACGCCGATCTTCGCGTTCGGGAACTTCGTCCTGATGTACCTGCCGTAGAGCTTGGCCTCGCCCGGATAGTCGGGCTGCCAGCCGATCGTCCACGGGTAGCGCTTCTTGGAGAAGCCCCAGTACGAGTCGCCGGTGGCCAGGAGTACCTGCGGCACCTTGTGCCGGTTCAGGTAGCCCCACGTCGCGAGGCCCGGCGCGGTGCCGAGGCTGCCGACGACGGCGAAGACCTTGTCCTTCTCGACGAGCTGCTGGGCGAGCGGAACGGTCTTCGAGGGGTCGTAGGAGTCGTCGAGGACGTCGAAGTCGATCTTCCGCCCGTTGACGCCGCCGTGGTCGTTGACGTAGTCGAAGTACGCCTTCTCGGCGGCGGGGATGGTCCTGTACAGCGACGCGACACCGGTCAGGGGGAAGGTGCCCCCGATCTTGATCGAGGTGGCGGTAAGCCCGGGAGTCGCGCGCTGGGCCCCGCCTGCGGCCGTGACCGCGATGCCAGCGACGACCGCTGCCCCGGCCAGGATTGCCAGGATCCTCCGCTTCTCACCCATCGGTCCTCCTAGACAATCGTTGAGGCCTGTGTTTTCGGGCCGAAAACCTCGGCGCCCCGATTATGACGCGGCCGCACGCCATTTGATAGCGCCTTTGACTCCTCGTTCGACGGTCGCGACGAGGCCGGCGAAGCCGTTCGGAAGCGCGAGCATGACGAGGATCAGGACGAGCCCGAAGACGACGTCCTGGCCGTGCGCCGCGCCGATGAGGGGCACGCTGCCCGAGATCTCGGGCAGGAGGGCCACGAAGGCGGCGCCGGCGAGGACGCCCCAGAGCGAGCCGAACCCGGCGACCGCGGCTCCGATCAGGATCTTCAGGGAGAGCAGCACGCCGAACTCGTTCGGCTGCGCGAAGCCGTTGGTGGCGAGGACGAACAGCGACCCGGCGACGCCCGCAAAGGCCGCGGAGACCCCGAAGGCGAACGTCTTGTAGATCGGCAGGGAGACGCCCGACGACGCGGCGGCGACCTCGCTGTCGCGGACTGCGCGGAATGCCCTCCCGATCCGGCCGCGCAGCAGCAGCCAGGCCAGCACGAAGACGATCGCCGCGCAGGCCCAGCTGACGCCGTACAGCCACAGGTGACTCACGGTGTGGTCGGTCTGCAGCCCGTTGCTGCCGCCGAGGAACTTCGAGAACTTGAGCGGCAGCTGCGGCACGGAGACTGCGAGCGCGAAGGTCGCGAGCGCGAGGTAGACCCCGGAGAGGCGCAGCGCGGGGATGCCCACGAGTACGCCGCAGACGAACGTGATCGCGAGCGAGAGCGGCAGCGTCGCGATCAGGTTCGTGTGGTGGGCCTGCGACATGATCGCGGTCACGTAGCCGCCGATCGCCATGAACGCACCGTGGCCGATCGAGATCTGTCCCGTGTAGCCGGTCAGGACGTTCAGCCCGAGTATCGCGACGAAGTAGATCGCGACGCTGCTCGCCAGGCCCTGGTGGTAGCCGCTGAGCGCGAACGGCAGCAGCGCGACGGCGACGGCGGCCACGACCGCCGGCACGAACCTCATACGCGGCGCACCTGCCTGCGGCCGAAGAGGCCGGTCGGCTTCAGCAGCAGCACGACGAGGAGCACTGCGAACGCGATCGGCAGCCGCAGCTCGGCCGTGGCGAACCCGACGTACTGGCCGACCAGGTTCAGGAAGACGCCGAGCGCGAGGCCGCCGACGACCGCGCCGGCGGGGCTCTCGAGCCCGCCGAGCACGGCGGCCGCGAAGGCGTAGAGCAGGATCGCCTGCATCATCGTCGGCTGCAGGAACACGGTCGGCTCGGTCATCAGCCCCGCCACCGCGCCGAGCACGGCCGCGAGGCCCCAGCCGATCGCGAGCATCCAGTTCACACGCACGCCGACGAGCGACGCGGCGGCCGGTCGCAGCGCAGCGGCGCGCATCGCCAGCCCCAGCTTCGTGAACTGGAAGAGCAGCCAGAGCAGGATCACCGACAGGATCGAGACGAGCAGGGTGCCGACGTCCTGGCGCGAGAACGCGACCTGGCCGACGTGGTAGACGGTGTTGCCGAACGGCGCCGGCATGAATTTCAGGTCGGCACCCCACTTCCACGTGACGAGGCCGTCGATCAGGATGAACAGGCCGATCGTGACGATCACGACGGCGAGCACCGACTTGTGCTGCACCGGCCGGATGACGAGGAGCTGCACGACGACGCCGAGCACGAACGCGAGCCCGAGCGTCAGGAAGAACGCGAGCCAGTAGGAGAGGCCCCAGAGCGTGAGCTGGTAGGCGATGTACGTCGTGGCCATCGCCATCTCGCCCTGCGCGAAGTTGATCACCTCGGTCGCCCGGTAGATGAGGACGAGCGCGAGGGCGAGGCTGCCGAAGATCGCGCCCTGGGCGAGCCCCGCGACCGTCTGCTGGGCGAAGATGCTGCTGACCGCCGAGCCGACGACGAGGAAGGCGGCGGCGGCGAGCAGGAACAGCCCGACCGGCAGCGAGATCCCCGTGCTGACGCGGCTCTTGCGTTTCGGGGCGCCGCCGAGGCGGCGGGCGAGCTCGACCATCAATCAGTAACCGAGGTAGCTCCGCCGGATCGACTCGTGCTCCTGCAGCTCGTCGCTCGGCCCGAACAGCGCTACCCGACCGACCTCCAGCACGTAGGCGGCGCGGGAGAGCTGGAGCGCGAGGTGGGCGTTCTGCTCCACCACGAGCACCGTCAACCCCTCCTGCTCGTTCAGGTCCTTGACGATGCGGAAGATCTCGGTCACGAGCAGCGGCGCGAGCCCCAGCGAGGGCTCGTCGAGGAGAAGGAGGCGCGGCCGCTGCATGAAGGCGCGGGCGAGCGCGAGCATCTGCTGCTCGCCGCCGCTGAGCGTCCCGGCCTGCTGGCTCCGGCGCTCCTCGAGCCACGGGAAGTACCGCTGCACGCGCGACAGGTCGTCCTTGAGCGCGCCGCGCCTGGTGTAGGCGCCGAGGCGCAGGTTCTCCCAGACGCTGAGCTCTGCGAAGGTGCCGCGGCCCTCCGGCACGTGGGCGACGCCGAGACGTGCGACCGCCTCGGGCCCCTGCCGGCCGAGCGTCCTGCCGGCGAAGCGGATCTCGCCGTCGCGGCGCACGGTGTTGGAGATCGCGCGCAGCGTGGTCGTCTTGCCGGCGCCGTTGGCGCCCAGAACCGCGACGATCTCGCCCTCGTCGGCGGCGAGCGTGATGCCGTGCAGCGCCTGCACCGGGCCATAGCGCGCCGTCACGTGGTCGAGCTCGAGCAGCGGGCGCGCCGTCACGCACCCGCCTCGAGCTCGCCGCCGAGGTAGGCCTCGATCACCTTCGGGTCGCGCTGCACCTCCTGCGGCGGGCCGCTCGCGATCGTGCGGCCGAAGTTGAGCACGTGGACGTGGTCGGAGATGCGCATCACCAGGTTCATGTGGTGCTCCACCAGCAGGATCGTCAGCTTCAGCTCGTCCCGCAGCCTGCGGATGAACAGCCCGAGCTCCTCGACCTCCTCGTGGTTCAGCCCGCCGGCGGGCTCGTCGAGCAGCAGCAGCCGGGGCTTCGAGGCCAGGGCCCGTGCCAGCTCGACCCGCTTGAGGGTGCCGAAGGGGAGGCCTGCGGCGGGACGGCGCGCGTGCGCCGCGATGCCGACGAGCTCCAGGGTCTCCAGCGCGGCCCGGCGGAGCGTGCGCTCGCGCTGGAAGCGCGAGACGGTGTGCGCGCCGACGAGCACGTTCTCGAGCACCGTCATCGTCGGGAACAGCTCCACGTTCTGGAAGGTGCGGGCGATGCCGAGCTTGATCACCCGGCTCGGCGGCGTGCGCAGGGTCGAGCGGCCGTCGAACGCGACGTCGCCGGAATCGATCCGGTAGAGGCGCGTGATGACGTTGAACGCCGTCGTCTTACCGGCGCCGTTCGGCCCGATGAGCCCGCCGATCGCCCCCTCCTCCACCTCGAGCGAGACGTCGTCGAGCGCGACGATGCCGCCGAAGCGGAGCGAGGCGTTCTGCAGCGACAGGAGACCCATCCGGACCCGTGACAACCCTAGGGATCCGCCGCGCGGCGGACAAGGAGGCGCGCCTGCCGGGCGGCGAGGTACTCCTCCCAGAGCTGCTCCATGGTCGTCGCGCGAGGCGCCTCCACGTGCGCGGGATCGTAGGGGGTGTGGTTCACGGCCCGCACCACGAAGGCGCCCTCGGCGTCCACGTCGAGGACGTTGATGCAGCCGGGCCCCTGCTCGAAGCCGCCGAGGAAGAGGCGCTCGCCGGTGATCGCGCGGCTCAGGATCGCGCGGTTGACGCCGCCGTGCAGGACGAGCAGCACCACGTCCCAGCCGCCGTCGCCGAGCAGCGCCCCGAGCTCGGGCTCTACGCGGTCGAGGAGCGCCCCGACCGTCTCGCCGCCGAGGAACCGCGTCTCGAGCGGCACGACGCCGCGGAAGGCGGCGGTCATCATTCTCTGCACCTCCTCCGGCGGCAGGCCCCGGACGTCGCCGCTCTCGATCTCGCGCAGCCCGTAGCGCTCTTCGGGCTCCTGCCCGGGGGCGACGATGCGCGCCGTCTCGAGCGTTCGCTCGAGGCCGCTCGTCAGCACGCGGTCGAAGAGCACGCCGCGGAGCGCGCGTGCCGCCGCCTCCGCCTGCCGCCGGCCATCGTCGGTCAGCACGACGTCCTCCGGCTCGAGCCCCTGGAAGTAGCGCACCTGCGCGTGGCGCATCAGGTAGATGCGCCGGCGCGCCGGCGGGTCGTTCACGACGCCCGCAGCGAGCGGCCGCCGGCCCTCTGCATCCCGGCGACCATCCCGTCGGGCGCGACTCCCTCCGGGTAGCGCTCCCGCAGCGAAGCCAGCAGCTCGTCGGCGTCCCAGCGCTCCTCGCTCTGGAAGAGCTCCCCCGCCGTCCATCCCTGCAGCGCGTTGACCGCGCCGCCCCAGACGTGGAAGCACTGGCCCGTGATCCCCTGCGCCTCGTCGGCGCAGAGGGCCACCACCACCGGTGAGATGTTCGCCGGGTCGAGCGGGTCGAAGCCGCCGGCCTGCGCGCCGAGGTCGAACGTCTCCTCGGTCATCCGCGTGCGGGCGTTCGGGGCGAGGCAGTTGACGGTGACCCCGTAGCGCGCGAGCTCCTGCGCGGCGATGAGCGTGAAGGCGGCGATTCCCGCCTTCGCCGCGCCGTAGTTCGCCTGGCCGACGTTGCCGAAGACGCCCGACGGGCTGGAGGTGTTGACCACGCGCGCCCGGACGTCGTCGCCGGCCTTCGCGCGCTCGCGCCAGTGCGCCGCGGCGTGCCGGGTCGGCGCGAAGTGGCCCTTGAGGTGGACCCCGACGACGGCGTCCCACTCCTCCTCCGTCATGTTCACGAGCATCCGGTCGCGCAGGATGCCCGCGTTGTTGACGAGGATGTCGAGCCGGCCGAAGACCTCGAGCGCATGCTGCACCAGGCGACCGGCGGCCGCGAAGTCGGCCACGTTCTCGCCGTCGGCGACGGCCTCCCCTCCCGCGGCTGCGATCTCGGCGACCACCTGCTGCGCCGGCGTCGCGTCGCTGCCCTCCCCGGCGAGCGAGCCGCCAAGGTCGTTGACCACAAGCCTCGCGCCCGCCTTCGCGAGCGCGAGCGCGTGGCTCCGGCCGATGCCGCGGCCGGCGCCGGTGACCACCGCGACCTTGCCCGCGAGGCTCGGCATGGCCCGCAGGATACGCCGGTCGGCCGGCCGCCGGATCAGCTGCGCGGATCTTGCGCCGCGACCACGGCCGCAGCGTAACCCTGCTTGGTGACGACCTGGTACTCGGTGCGCCGCGCCACGAGCTCCTCGATCTCCGGCAGCTCGTGGCCGGGCGCGACCACGAACCAGGTCGGGTGCGAGCGGATCTCTTCGTAGTCCGCGAGCGTCAGCGGCAGACGGAGGGTGCAGTCGAGGTTCGAGCACTCGCACAGGAACTCGAAGACGTGGGGGTCCAGGGGGCCGCGAGGGTTCGCGATCTGCTCGATCCGCTCGTTCACCTCCCGGAAGAGGACCTCGTTCCTCGCCAGGCGCTGCTCGCGTGCATCCACCGGTGCGGCCAACATAGCCGCTCCCGCGGCATGCGGTGGGCGCGCGCTATCGCCCGCGGCCGGCGCGGGAAGCCACCTCCGCCTCGAGGGCGCTGCGCAGCTCTGTGAGCGCGCCGAACGAGGCTGCGCCCACGACCTCGCCGCCGACGTCGTGCAGGCTCTCGATCAGGGTCTGACAGAGCGCCGTCGCCAGGACCAGCGCACGCGTGGACTCGTCGGTCGGCCGGGCGGAGGACGGCTCGCACATCACGACCGTCCATCTGCCCCGGCGTCGCGGTTCCTAACGCCGCCGCGGCAGAGCCGATGAGAAAGGCCCTGTCTCCAGGGCCTTCGAAGGTGGAGCTAGCCGGGCTCGAACCGGCGACCTCCTGGGTGCGATCCAGGCGCTCTCCCAGCTGAGCTATAGCCCCGGGCCGGCTCCAGTCTAGCCTGGAGACGGCGCGGTCGCTGCCTGCGCGCGCTCCATCAGCTTGCCCTCGCGGATGGTGCGCTCCATCTCCTTCGCCTCCTCGCGGTACCAGCTCCCGTCCTCGAACTGGATCGCCGGGTAGAGCTTCTGACCGGTGCCGGCGACGACCGCCTCCCGCTTGCTGCGCCGGTGCGGCCCCGGCACCCGCTCGTACTCGACGCCCAGGTCCTGCAGCGCCTTCTCGACCCGCCAGCACGGGTGCGCCTTGATCTTGGCCCACTGCCCGGAGCAACGGTGGAGCTTTACGGCCATGACGTCTCCCTTCGGCTCGGAACCCAAGGGCCACCATACGCCGCTCCGGGCGATCTCGGAAAGGGCCGTCAGGCGGCGAAGAGCGTCAGGTCCGGCTCCCGCTCGCCGCGCAGCAGCTCGAGGTCGACCGCGACGCAGCGGATCCCGCGCGACTCGGCCAGCGTCACCGCCTGCGGCTTCAGCCGCTGCGCCGCGAGCACGCCGCGGCACGAGGCCTTCGCCGCGTCGCGCCGGATGAAGTCGAGGTAGCGCGTGAGCTGCTCGACCGCCTCGATCGTGCCGATCCGCTTGATCTCGACGGCGACCCACTCCCCGCTCTCGTCCCGGCACATCAGGTCGACCGGCCCGACCTCCGTCGGCCACTCCCGGCGGACGAGCCTCAGGGCCTCCCCGAGCGCCGCCGGCGTGGCCGCGAGCTCCTCCTGCAGGTCTCGCTCCACGCCGTCCTTCTGGAGCGCCACCGACTCCCCCATGTCGTGGGTCACGTCGCTCAGAACCTCGACGAGCCGGATCTCGAGCACGTCGTCGGTCTTCGGCTGTCTGACGAGGAGCCGGTCGCCCGCGTCCTCGACGAGGGTGGGCGCGGTCATCCAGTTCAGCGGCTTTACCTTGTAGCCGCCGGCGTCCGACCAAACCATCACCGTGCCATCGGCCTTCAGCATCAGAACCCGCACGGCTTCGGGTAGGAACGCCGAGGAGCGTCCCGTGTAGGTCACTTCGCACCGGGCAACGATCAAGCGCAAGAGACTGGGAAGCTACCGGCCGAGTCAGACGTGCCCGAGGCGGACTATGTCGCGTCTGGCATAGAAGTCTGCGTCGCGTGCGACCAGACGACCTGCCAGCGGCCCCCTCGGCGTTCGTAGTAGTCGGTGTGCCAGCACCGGGTCGGCGGGAGCTCGCGTCCGTCGACTACGATCTCGATCGTCGACCGGTAGCGCACACAACCTGCATCTCCGCGCACCCGCGCCTCGATCTCCTCGGGCTCCCACCGCAGGTAGTTGATCGCTCCGGATGCGATACCTCCGAGGTACTCGCCCTTCGAGAGCGAGTCGCCGCCCGGGGTAACCAGGCGGAAATCGTCGGCGTGCAGCTCGTCCGCCAAGCCCGAATCTGCGGCGACGAGCGCGCGGAGACGTTGCTGCTCCACGTCTGCCAACGCTGCTTCGCGGACGCTGTCGCGTGACTGGGGCGGTACGAACATGTGGATCTTCTACCGCGGCTCTTTCGAGCGGTTGAGGGGCTTGTACCCGCCGGCGTCGTCGTGGACGAGCACCGAGCCGTCGCCCTTCAGCAGCAGGAGCCGCACCGCCTGCGGCAGCACGGCCTTCAGCCGGCCGGAGTAGCGGACCTCGCAGCGGGCGACGAGCAGGCGCACGGCCCGCAACCTACTGTCCGTTTTGGACAGGCACTACGGAAAGGGAGCCGCGGCGAGCATTCGCACCCGGCCCAGTCGTTAGCGCTCGACGCGGGAGCCGCCGACGATCGCGTCGGTGCCGTCCTCGAAGCGCACCCAGGCCTTGCCCTTGCCGTCGTAGTCGGGCGACCAGACGACGAGCGTCGCGTCGCGGCCGCCGACGCGGATGCGCTCCGTCCCCTCCGGCTCCACGCCGCGCCAGACGCGAACGAACGGGTTCGACTCGCGCTCGCGCGCGATCGTGGTCTCCTCGGTGTGGCCGGGCAGCACGCGCACCTCGTCGGGAAGGGCCATGAAGACGTCCATCACCGACGAGCGCACCTCGCCCAGGTTGCCGCCGCCGACCGCGTCCTTGAAGAGCGTGTCGCCCGAGAACACAGCCTCCTCGTCGACCACGAAGGCGACCATGTCGTCGGAGTGGCCCGGCGTTGCGATGCCGCGCACGCGCAGCCCGCCCCAGGCCCACTCGCCGGGCTCGGCGACGACGTCGATCCCGAACGCCCGCAGCTCGTCCTCGTGGACGACGTGGTCGTGGTGGGAGTGCGTCCGCAGCGCGGCCGCAGGCGTCGCGCCCCAACGCTCCATCGCCGCCAGGAGCGGCTGCAGGTCGGCCCCGGAGTCGACGAAGATCGCCGTCCCGCCCTCTCGGTCGGCGACGACGTAGGCGTTCGAGAGCCAGTCGGGATGCATGCTCCGCTCGATCAGCACGCCGGTAGGCTAACCGTGCACACGACGAGGAGGACGGATGGCCGGCCTGATGTCACGCGCGACCCTGATGGCGAAGGCGAAGCTCTCGAAGCTGCTCAATCGAGCGGAGGACCCGACCGAGACGCTCGACTACTCCTACGAGCAGATGCAGGAGCAGCTCCAGAACGTGAAGCGGGGCGTCGCCGACGTGGTGACCGCGAAGAAGCGGCTCGAGCTGCAGACCCAGAAGCTCGAGCAGAACGTGGTCAAGCTGGAGACGCAGGCCCGCCAGGCGCTCGGCGCGAACCGCGAGGACCTCGCCCGCCAGGCGCTCGAGCGCAAGGCCGCCGCCCAGCAGCAGCTCCAGGGGCTCGACCAGCAGATCACGCAGCTCGCGGCGCAGCAGGAGAGCCTCGTGGCCGGCCAGCAGAAGCTCGAGACGAGGATCGAGGCCTTCCGCTCGCAGAAGGAGGTCATGAAGGCGCAGTACTCGGCCGCGGAGGCGCAGGTGCGGATCGGCGAGGCGGCGACGGGAATCGGCCGGGGCATGGCCGACACCGGCGCGGCCATCCAGCGCGCGAAGGACAAGACGGACGAGCTGCAGGCCCGCGCGTCGGCGATCGACGAGCTGACCACCAGCGGCGCGCTCGAGGACTTCACCGCCGGCGACCAGACCCAGCTCGACCGAGAGCTCGCGCAGCTCTCCGCGACAGGCCAGGTCGACCAGGATCTCGCCCGGCTGAAGGCGGAGGTCGGTCCCGGCGACGAGGCGAGGCAGCTCGCGTCCGGGGACGCCGAGCCCGCGCCCGGCCCCACGCAGCAGCAGAGCCCGGGACAGGAGCAGCCGGCCGAGCAGTAAGTGGGCCTGAGCGACATCCTCTTCGGCCGCCGCAAGCTGAAGGAGCCCGCAGGCGAGCGGCTCTTCGCACTCACGACCGCGGCGGTGACCCTCGACGTCGAGTGCGGCCTGAAGAGCGCCGGGGCCGGAGCCGTGATCTTCAAGCCGCTGTCCGCGGGCGGGTTCAGCCAGGTCGACCAGGACGTGGAGCAGCTACTGCAGTCGGTCGCGGCCGGCGCCGGCTCGACGCTCGATCGCCGCACCGACCCGTTCGGCTACGAGTGGGTGATCGTGCGCGACCCCGAGCTCGAGGACCAGGTCACGGCGGTGCACGCGGTCGCCTCGGAGTTCCAGGCCCGCGGCTTCGGCGCCCAGCTACTGGCCGCCGCCTTCCGCTTCGGCGGCGAGCCGCACCCCGTCTACTGGATCTACGGCTACAAGACGGGCACCTTCTGGCCGTTCGTGCCCACGGGCGAGAAGCAGGGCCGCGACAACGCCCGGGAGCTCGAGCTGAAGGCCAAGCTCGAGCCCGAGCTGCCGATCGAGCCCGACCTAAGCCGCTGGCTCGCGCTCTTCGACGCGCCGCTCTGAGCGCGCCGGCTTCGCCTACGAGACCGGCCGGCCCATCTCCCGCGAGATCTGCGCGAGGGCGGCCAGCCGCTTCTCCATCGGCGGGTGGTCCATGAAGAGCTCGCCGACCTGCTGGCGCCAGTTGGTCGGGACGATGAAGAAGGCGTTCATGCCCGCGACCTCGCGCAGGTCGCGCTGGGGGATCTGGGTGATCCCGCTCGCGATCTTCTGGAGCGCGCTCATCAAGTTCTCGGGCGTGCCGGTGATGAGCGCCGAGCCGCGGTCGGCGGCGTACTCCCGGTAGCGCGAGATCGTCCTGATCAGGATGAAGCTGATCGCGTACGTCACGACAGAGACGAGGAAGACGATCAGCCAGATCGGCACGCCTCCCTGGTTGTTGTTGTCGCGGTTGCCGCCGCCGAAGCCGCCGCCGAACATGCCGAAGTAGAAGCCGAAGCGAGTGATCATCGCGGCGAGCATGGCGAAGAAGCTCGCGATCGTCATGACGAGCACGTCGCGGTTCGCCACGTGCGACAGCTCGTGGGCCAGCACGGCCTCGATCTCCTTCGGCTCGAGCCGGCGCCACAGCCCGCTCGTCACCGCGACCGCGGCATGCTTCGGATTGCGGCCGGTCGCGAACGCGTTCGGGACGTCGCTCTCGATGATCGCGATGCGCGGCTTGGGCAGGTCGGCCATCGCGCAGAGCCGCTCGACCATCGCATGCAGCTCCGGCGCCTGCTCCTGCGAGACCACCTTGGCGCCGGAGGCGGCCAGCGCGAGCTTGTCCGACGTCCAGTACTGGACGGCCGCGAGCCCGAGGACGATCACCAGCATCGGGGCCAGCCCGAGGTTGAGCGCGTAGAAGAGGGCGAGCGCGAACCCGAGGTAGAGCAGCCCGAGCAGCCCGCTCGTGGCGAGCATCCGCAGCGAGAGCCCCCTGTCGCGACCGAACGACTTGCGCTTCACGCTCCCAATGGTAGTGCTGCTCCTGATGCCTATGTCTTGAGTAGAGTCTCGCCCCGATGCGCCGCCTGCCGCTCGTCTTCCTCGCTGCAGCCGGGGCCGCGGGGCTGCTGGCCGGCTGCGGCTCGCAAGGCGTCACGAGCCCCGCGCCCGTCACCGTCATCGGCACCCTGGCGCAGGCCGCGCCGGTGCCGGCGACCGCCGCCTTCAAGCTCAAGGGAAACCCCGCCCCCGGCGCGAAGACCTTCAAGAAGGCCGGCTGCGTCGGCTGCCACACGCTCGCCGCGGCGCACTCGACGGGCACCGTGGGCCCCAATCTCGACACGGCCAAGCCGGACTACCGGCTCGCGACGGCGCGCGTTACGCTCGGCAAGGGCGTGATGCCCTCCTTCAAGGGCCAGCTCACCGACCAGCAGATCGCCGACGTCGCCTCCTACGTGGTGAAGTCGAGCGGCGGCACCCCGTAGCGCGCGTCGAGCTGCCGCCGGCGTTCCCGCGCCGCGTCGCCACGTTCGCGTGCGACCTCGACCGGACGCTGATCGGGGAGGACGCCGTGCTGCGGCCGCGCACCGCCGCCGCCCTCGCCGCTGTGCATGCGGCCGGAAGCCACGTCGTCGTCGTCACCGGGCGCATGTTCCGCGGGGTGCGCCCGTACCTCGACCGGGCGGGGCTCGACGACCCGGTGGTCTGCTACCAGGGCGCCGTCGTCGCCGATCCCGCCACCGGCGACTTCCTGCGCCACGTGCCGATTCCGCACGCGGTCGCGCTCGAGGCGATCGACGCCGTCGTCGCGGCCGGCTTCCACGTCAACTGCTACGTCGACGACCTCCTCTACGTCGCGCAGGTGACGCCCGAGGCGCGCGCGTACGCCGACTTCCAGGACCTGGAGATCCATGCGGTCGGCGACCTGCGCGCGTGGCTGACCTCCGATCCGACCAAGCTCGTCGCCGTCGGCGACCCGCGCGCGCTCGACGGCCTGGAGGCGGAGCTGAAGCCGCGCTTCCGGGGCCGGCTGTTCGTCGCCAAGTCGCTGCCCCACTTCCTCGAGTTCGCGCATCCCGACGTGAACAAGGGCGAAGGCCTCCAGTTCGTGGCGGACCTGCTCGGCTTCGAGCCGGCGGAGACAGTCGCCTGCGGCGACGGCGAGAACGATCGGGAGCTGCTCGACTGGGCCGGCTTCCGCGTCGCCGTCGCAAACGCCGACGACGACATCCTGCGCCGCGCCGACCTCGTCGTACCCTCGGTCGGCGAGGAGGGAGTCGCGGCTCTGCTGGAGGCCTACCTAGACTCCTCGCGGTGATCGACCTGCGCGCCGCCCGGAACGATCCCGCGCCCGTGCGCGCCGCGCTGGCGCGGAAGGGCGCGGCGGAGCTGTTCGACGAGCTGCTGATCGCCGACCGCGCCGTGCTGGAGGTGCAGCCGCGCGTCGAGGAGTTGCGCGCGCGCCGCAAGCTGAAGGGCAAGCCGACCCCGGAGCAGCTCGAGGAGCTGGAGCGGGTGAAGACGGCGCTCCAGGCGCTCGAGGCGGAGCTGACGGCGGCCGAGACGCGTCGGCGCGAGCTGCTCGACCGCCTCCCGAACCCCCCCGACGAGGAGACGCCCGACGGGTTCGCCGACGAGGACGCAGTCGAGCTCCGCCGCGTGGGCGAGCCGCGGTCGTTCGATTTCCCTGCGCGCGACCACCTCGACCTCGTGCAGGCCCTCGGCCTGATCGACATGGAGCGCGCCGCACGCGTCTCCGGCTCACGGTTCGCCTACCGGATCGGCGACGTGGCCCTGCTCGAGCTCGCGCTCTACCGGTACGCGCTCGACCGGCTCGTGGGCAAGGGCTTCGTGCCGGTCCTGCCGCCGGTGC
>JBBWZD010000111.1:0-48469 GCA_039648875.1 Actinomycetota bacterium | reverse complement strand
GCGATGCACGGCATGTGGGGCGCGTTCTGGCTCGCGTACGGAATCCTGCAGCTCCTGCTCGTGACGCACGTGCTGCACGCGGGCGGCACCCTCGACCACGCGCTCGGCTTCTGGTTCATCGCGCTCGCGGCGATCACGTTCTCGGGCATGCTCGGCGCGCTGCTCGAGGGGAACGGCGGCGTCACCGCGGTGCTGGGAACGCTGACGGCGGGCTCGGCGGTCGCCGCGATCGCCTTCCTCTCCTCGAGCACCGGGACCGAGCACTGGGCCGGGTGGATCTTCGTCATCTCGGCGGCGCTCGCGTGGTACGTCGGCACGGCGATGATGCTGAAGGGCGCCGCCGGCCGCATCGTCCTCCCGCTGTTCAAGAAGGACATGGAGGCGAACAGGCCGGGCGGACAGCCGACGCGGGCGATCCAGCTCGAGTGGGGCGAGCCCGGGGTTAAGCAGGGCCAATAGGGAGATACGCCGCGGCGTGACGAGGCACGCCGCGGCGTTTCTGCTCTTCTGGGTCGCGCTCTGGTGGCTGTGGCAGCTGCTCGTCGCCGAGTGGGGCCGCTACGAGTGGGTCGCCGGAGCGATCGCCGCCACGGTGGGCGCGGCGGTCGCCGAGGTCGCCGTCACGCGCGTCCGGGCGCGGGCGCCGTTCCCGTGGGCGATCGTGAGAAGTGCCCCGGCGGCGCTCGGCATGGTGTTCGTCGACTTCGCGACGTGCATGCACGTCCTCGCGACACTGCGCGAGGGCGTCTTCCGCACGACTCCGTTCGAGTACCCCGACGACGTCCCGCACCGGACCTGGGCGATGGTCGTCGCGGACTACAGCCCGAACGCATACGTCGTCGACATCTCGGGCGGCGAGTCGCTGACGCATCACCTCGTCCCCCGGAAAGCGTCGCAGGAGCCGGCGTGAACGCGTTCGCGTGGGCGGCGACCGGCCTGCTGGCCGGCTACGTGCCGCTGCTCTGGATCGCGGTGCGCCGGCGTCCGATCGACGGGTTGCTCGCGCTCGAGATGGGCGGGATCCTGCTCGTGCTCGAGCTGCTCTGCCTCGCAGAGACGTTCCACCGCTCGTTCGAGTACGGGGTCGCGATCGTCGCGGCGGTCGCGACGTGGGTCGGCGGCCTCGTCTTCGCCCGCTTCCTCGGACGCTGGGTCTGACCGGATGACGAACGTCGCCGTGGACGTCCTGCTCGTGCTCGGCGTCGCCACCGAGCTCGCCTGTGTCGCCGGCGTCGTCGTCATGCGCAACACCTACGACCGGCTGCACTACGTCGCGGCGGCGACGACCGTCCCGTCGTTCCTCATCCTCGCCGCCGTGCTCTGCCGCGAGCACTTCCAGGGCGGAGGCATCCAGGCGATCGTCGCGGTCGGGCTGATGTTCTCGATGTTCCCCGTCCTGCTCACCGCGACCGCGCGCGCCGCGCGGAGGATCGACGAGGGTGACGAATGATCGTCGCGACGCTGCACCCGCTGCAGTGGACGATCCTGCTTCTCGTCGTCGCCGGCGCGACCGCCGTCGTCCTCACGCGCGACGTGCAGCGCCAGATCGTCGTCAACGGGCTCTACGGGATCCTGCTCGTCATCCTGTTCACGGTCTTCGCCGCGCCGGACGTGGCGCTCTCGATGCTGGTCGTCGGCACCGTCGGCTACCCGCTCGTCGTGCTGATCGCGATCGCGAGGACGCGTAAGTGACACGGCGGATCCGGATCGCGATGTTCGTGCCGGCGCTCGCCGTGCTCGGCGGCCTGCTCGCGTGGTCCCTCGTCGCGATCCCGAAGTTCGGCGACTACCGCGGGCCGTACGGCTACGTCCTGAACCGCGTGGTCGTGCCGGAACGGCACATGTCGAACGTCGTGACCTCCGTCGTCTTCGACTACCGCGGCTTCGACACGATGGGCGAGGAGTTCATCCTCTTCATCGCCGTCACCGGGATCGTGCTGCTCCTGCGCAAGCAGGAGCGCGACGACGCGGGCGAACTGGGCGACGAGATCGGCAGCCCCGGCGTCCGCATCGCCGGCACGCTCGCGGTCGGGGTGAGTGTCCTCGTCGCGCTGTGGTTGATCGCGTTCGGCTTCGTCACCCCCGGCGGCGGATTCCAGGGAGGCGCGGCGCTCGCGTCGAGCGTGCTGCTCGTGTTCCTCGTCGCGTCGTGGCGCTCGTGGTCCGGGCTCGCGAACGACAAGGTGCTCGACCCGCTCGAGGGCATCGGCGCAGGCGGCTACGTCGTCGTGGGCCTCGTCGCGCTCGTCGACGGGCTGCCGTTTCTGACGAACCTGCTCGGCCCCGGGAAGACGGGCACGCTCGTGTCCGGCGGTAGCGCGACGTTCGTCAACTGGTGCGCCGGCATCGAGGTCGCCGCCGCGCTCCTCGTGCTCTTCTCCGAGTTCCTCGAGGAGTACATCGTCCCGCTCGCCCGCGGCGGAGGAACGACGTGAGCGTCGCGCCGTACCTCGTCGCGGGGTGGATCTGCGTGATCGGCATCTACGGGATCGTCACGAGCAGGAACCTCATCCACCTCGCGCTCTGCCTGACGGTGACGCAGTCGTCGACGTACATCCTGCTGCTCGCGATCGGGTACGTGAAGGGCGGCGGCCCGCCGATCTTCAAGGGCGTCAAGCTCGGGACGACGGCGGTCGACCCGGTCGTGCAGTCGCTCACGCTCACCGACATCGTCGTGAGCGTGACCGTGCTCGCGCTGATCCTCGCGCTCGCGCTGAACGTCCACAAGGAGGCGGACACGATCAACCCGGACGAGATCGGGGAGCTCTCGGGTTGAGCTGGATCGTCCCGCTGCCCGCGGTGATTCCGCTGCTCGGCGCGGCGGTGATCACGGCCGTCGGCCACTTCACGCCGCGCATCGTCCACAACCTGCTCGCCGTCGCGAGCACGGGGACGTCGTTCGTCTTCGCGCTGATCCTGATGGCGAGCTCGGTGCCGCAGGAGCGGTTGCACTGGTTCGGCGGCTGGCACCCGCGGGGCGGCGTCGCGATCGGCATCGGCTTCGCCGTCGATCCGCTCGGCGCCGGGCTGGCGGCGCTTGCGAGCGGCCTGACGCTTGCCGCGCTCCTGTACTCGCTCGCGTTCCTCGAGGACGCCTCGCATCCGTACCACGTGTTGATGACCGCGTTCGGAGGTGCGATGTGCGGCTTCGCGCTCACCGGGGACCTGTTCAACATGTTCGTCTGGTTCGAGCTGATGGGCGTCGCCGCCTATGCGCTCGCCGGCTTCAAGATCAAGGAGCTCGGGCCGCTGCAGGGCGGCATCAACATGGCGGTGACGAACACCGTGGGCGCCTACCTGATCGTCACCGGCATCGCGCTCCTCTACGCCCGCACCGGCGCGCTCAACCTCGCGCAGATCGGCCACACGCTGGCCGGGAAGAAGCCGGACGGCCTCGTGGTCGTCGCGCTCACGCTGCTCGTGGTGGGCTTCCTCGTCAAGGCGGCGATCGTCCCGTTCCACCTCTGGCTCGCCGACGCCCACGCGGTCGCTCCCGCGCCGGTCTGCGTCCTCTTCTCCGGGGCGATGGTCGAGCTCGGCCTGCTGGCCGTCGCGCGCTGCTACTGGACGATCTTCGACGCGCCCTTCGGCCTGCACCACCATGCGATCCGCGGCGTCCTCGTCGCCCTCGGCATCGTGACGGCACTGCTCGGCGCGCTCATGTGCTTCCTCCAGAGCCACCTGAAGCGGCTGCTCGCCTACTCGACGATCAGCCACGCCGGCATCATGCTCGTCGGCATCGCCCTGCTCGACACGAAGTCGCTCGCGGGGGCGGCGACGATGGTGCTGTCGCACGGGCTCCTCAAGGGGTCGCTGTTCCTGTGCTGCGGAATCGTCCTCGCGGAGCTGCATGCGGTCGATGAGCTGCGGCTGCACGGCAAGGGGCGCAACTTCCCCCTCCTCGGCACCATCTTCGCGGTCGCCGGCGTCGGCCTGATCGGGCTGCCGTACGTGGGCACCTATCTCGGCCATGCGCAGATCGACGAGGGCGCGACGCTGGACCACGTCGCCTGGGTGCAGCCACTGCTCGCGATCGCCGCGGGGCTCGCGGGCGGTGCGATCCTCCGCGCCGCCGCCCGCGTCTTCCTCGGCTGGGGACCCCAGGAGGACTGGCTGCTGCGTCAGCAGCCGAGCGAGGAGCCGCCGGCGAACGTCGGACACCGGCCGTTCCTGCTCGCGGTGGCCGCCCTGATGCTCGTGCTCGGGCTCGCCGTCAGCCTGGTACCGGGGCTGGGCCAGCGGGCGGAGTACGGCGCCAAGCGCTTCCGCGATCGCGCCGCCTACGCGCGGGAGGTGCTCCACGGCGTGCCGACGAAGGGGACGCCCCGCCTGCCGTTCGTCCTCCAGCCGACGACGCGGGAGAGCGTGCTCTACGGCCTCGGCGCCGGCGCGATCGCCCTGCTCGTGGCGGCCTTCGGCCTGTGGCGGCACCGTCTGCCGGACGCGTGGCGGCTGCTGGCGGGCCGCGTGGCGGGACCGCCGCTCGAGGGCCTGCGGGCCGTGCACAGCGGCGTCATCGGCGACTACGTGATGTGGCTCACGGTCGGTACGGCGGTGATCGGCGGCGTCTGGGCGCTGACCCTGCGCTGACGCTTAATCCAGTTTTAACCCGGCACAACGGAAGGTGAACGCGCGCCGCGGCACCATTGGGCGCGTGAGCAGGCGGGAGACACGGGCGCTCGCGCTGCGCGCCGCCGCGCTCCTCGCGGCGGGCGCGGTAGGCGCCGCCGTCGCGGTCGGCCTCGTCGCCGCCGCGGGCGGGATCGGCGGTGGGACGACGACTGTCCGCGAGGTCCTCTCGTCGGGCGGCCAGCCGGCGCTGCAGGGCGCGTCGGTGTCGCGCGCCACGAAGCCGCTCTCGATCCACGACATCTATGCGCACGCGGCGCCCGGCGTCGTGCAGGTGACCGCCACCAGCCGGGTGACGACCGCTCCGGACCCGTTCCTCGACCCGTTCGGCTTCGGCGGCCCGACCATGCAGACGCAGCAGGCGCTCGGCTCCGGCTTCGTGATCGACAAGGCCGGACACATCGTCACGAACTACCACGTCGTGCAGGGAGCGAACCGGGTGGAGGTCAGCTTCTCGGACAACGAGCGGCTGCCCGCGCGGATCGTCGGCCGCGACCCGTCGACCGACGTCGCCGTGCTGCAGGTGAAGGCGCGGTCGCGCGCCCTCACGCCGCTGAGGCTCGGCAACTCGGACGCGGTGGAGGTGGGTGACTCGGTCGTCGCGATCGGAAATCCCCTCGGCGAGGACCGCTCGATCACGGCCGGGATCGTGAGCGCGCTGCAGCGGAGGATCTTCGCTCCGAACGGCGCCCCGATCGACCATGCGATCCAGACCGACGCCGCCCTCAACCACGGCAACTCCGGCGGGCCGCTCCTGGACGCGCGCGGCGAGGTGATCGGCGTCAACTCGCAGATCCAGACCTCCGGCGGCAGCGACGGCAACATCGGCATCGGCTTTGCGATCCCCGTGGACACCGTCAAGACCGTCGCCGCGCAGCTGATCTCGAAGGGCGTCGTGGAACACCCGTTCCTCGGCGTGCAGGCGCGGGCGATCACGCCGTCGCTCGCGCGGCTGTTCCGCCTCCCCGTGCGGCACGGCCTGCTCGTCGGCAGCGTGTGCGCCGCGAGCGGCGCCGCCCGGGCGGGGCTGCACCCCGCGAAGCAGCAGGTCACCGTGGCCGGTGACACGTGGCCGCTCGGCGGCGACATCATCGTGAAGGTCGACGGCTTGCGCGTCGGCTCGGTCGACGAGCTGCGCACGCTGATCAGTCGCCGGAAGCCGGGCGACACGGTGCAGCTCGAGATCTATCGCGGCGACAGGACCGCGAGCGTGAAGGTGAAGCTCGGACGGCAGCCGGCCTCTCCCCGATGCTGACCGTCCCGTTCGGCCCCGTACCCCTCGGGGCCGGCTCCGCCGGCCGCAGGCACGCGCGGCGCGGAGCATGAGACGGGGGCCCCGACCGCCTGCCCGGGGCCCCCGTTGACCTCCTCCTAGCTGCCGGGCCCGGCCGACTCTGCGGGCGCTGCCGCTACCGTTCCGGCCGTGGAGCGGGAGGAGATTCGGCTCGGGCGTGCGGGGGTTGTCGAGCACGTCGAGCCGCTGCAGGACGAGGAGCTGTGGACCGGCGACGACGGTGAGCAGCACGCTGGGTGGTTCTGCGTCCGCACCGACCCGTTTCCGTGCCCCGCAGCTGGCTGTGCGTTCGTCGCCGAGTTCATGACGGCGGCGCACCTCGTGCTCGTCTGGGAGGAGCGCGACGACCCGAACCTGCTCCGCCACGCCCAGCGCGCCAAGGAGGTCGGCCGCAACCCGAGGGTGATCTCCTACGAGCCCGGCTACGGGCCGAGCGCGTCGTACTACGCGTGGGAGGCCGCGGGCCGGCCGGTGCACGGCATCCGCAAGTGATCGAGCGCCGCTTCGGCGGCTCGCCGCCCCTGTCGGTCGGCATCGAGGAGGAGTTGATGATCCTCGACGCGGACTCGCTCGAGCCGGTGCCCGCGGTCGAGGTGCTGGTTCGCGGCGCGCTCGGGCTCGAGCTGCCCGGGACGCTGAAGACGGAGATGCACGCCTCCGTCGTCGAGCTCAACACCGGCGTCTGCTCCGGTGTCGGCGAGGCCGTCGCGGCGCTACGCGAGCTGCGCGCGGCCGCGGACCGGATCGCGCGCGCGAATGGTCTCGTCGTCGCAGCTGCCGGCGCGCATCCGACGGCGCGGCTGGAGTCGCTGCCGGTCGTGCAGGAGGAGCGCTACCTCGAGATGATCCGCAGCGTCGGCTACGCCGCGAGGCGGCAGGGCGTGAACGGCCTGCACGTGCACGTCGGCGTCGAGAGCGCGGAACGCTGCTACGAGCGGCTCGAGGCGGTGCTGCCGTGGCTG
The DNA here is from genome assembly GCA_039648875.1 of Actinomycetota bacterium. Classification (GTDB taxonomy): domain Bacteria; phylum Actinomycetota; class Thermoleophilia; order Gaiellales; family Gaiellaceae; genus Palsa-739. Next base: position 41,584 of record JBBWZD010000111.1, on the reverse strand, counting down.
CCGGTGGTGCTCGCCGTCTCCGCCAACTCGCCGTTCGTCGACGGCGTCAACACCGGCATGCTCTCGGTGCGCGCGGCCGTCCTCGCGGAGCTGCCGCGTGCCGGCGCCCCGCCGGCCTTCGGCTCCTACGCCGCCTGGGAGGCGTGGGTCGAGCGGCTCCTCCGCCTGGGCGTGATCGACGACTACACGCGGCTCTGGTGGGACGTTCGGCCCCACCCGCGGCTGGGGACGCTCGAGCTCCGCGTGGCCGACCAGCCGACGGAGCTCGAGCGCACCGAGCTGGTGGCGTCGCTGCTCGTGTCGCTCGTCGAGCACGCCGCTTCGCGGGACGTCGATCCCGCGGCCCGCGGCGACTACGCGCAGAATCGCTGGGCGGCGGCGCGCGCCGGTCTCGACGCACAGCTCGTGCATCCCGACGGCGTTCGCGTCGCGAGCGCGCGCGAGCTTGCGCGGGAGCTGCTGCGGGCGGAGCCGCCGGAGCCGGAGGCGCTGCGGCAGCTCGAGGTCGGGGGCGTCGGCGGCCGGCTCGCGGTCGCCGCAGATCTGGTCTCCCGGACGCTAACGTAGCCTCGTGGCCACGCGGACGGAGACGGTGCAGGTGGGCGGCATCCGCTGCGAGCGCTGTGTCGCGCGGCTGGCCGGCGCGCTCGGCGGCCACGAGGGCCTGGAGGCGGCGAACGCCAACCTGATGGGCGAGGTGACCCTGACCTGGGACGAGGCGGCGACGAGCCGCGACGCGCTGGTCGAGGCGTTGGCGAAGGCCGGCTTCCGCGAGCTGCTCGCGGACCCGCGCGTCTAGCTCTCGCGCCCCTCGCCCGCCTGCGGGTCGCCCCAGCCGCGGTGCGTGCCGGTCGTCGCCGGCTTGTCGAGCCTGCCCTCGCCCGGGCCGGTTCCGCCGCGGATCTCGGAACGCGCCCGCTCGACCTCGTCCGCCGTTCCCTCCTCGGCGGCGGGGTCCTGGTCGTCGCCGTATCCCTCTCCGATGAGCTCTCCCATACGCACCGCATACCCGCGCCCGCGGGAATCACACGCGGGTCCGGCGCGTTCGGGACTGGAAGATGCCCGCTGGTACTGTGGCCGCGATGGCCGAGGCTCCGCCCGACGCGACGCGTATCGCCGCCGAGGCGCGCGACCGCGTCCGCTTCGAAGAGGAGGCGCTCGCGCTCTCGGATCAGGTGTACCGGGTGGCGCGGCACCTCGCCGGCTCGCGCGACGAGGCGGACGACCTCGTGCAGGAGACGTACGCCCGCGCCTTCCGCAGCTGGCGCTCCTACCAGCCGGGCACGAACCTGCGCGCCTGGCTCCTGCGCATCCTCACGAACCTCAACATCGACCGCGGCCGGCGTTCGCAGCGGGCGCCGCAGATGCAGCCGCTCGAGGCGAACGACTACTTCCTCTACGACAAGCTGTCGGAGTCGGACGGCGGCCGCAGCGACGAGGAGCGGGTCGTCGAGCGCCTCTCTCAGGACGACGTCGTCTCGGCGCTCTCGGCCGTCCCGCACGACTTCCGCGACGTGATCGTGCTGGTCGACATCGGCGACTTCAGCTACCAGGACGCGGCGCAGATCCTCGACATCCCGCTCGGCACCGTCATGTCGCGGCTGCATCGCGGGCGGCGGATCCTCAAGGGGGGGCTCGCGGAGTCCATCCCCGAGGATGCATCATGAGGAGCGTGCACGACGATCCCTGCGCGCATTGCGAAGAGATGATGCAGCCGTACCTCGACCACACCCTCAGCGATGCGGAGAGGCACGAGGCGGAGATGCACCTCGACGAGTGCGACTGGTGCAGGCGGCGCTACCGGTTCGAGGAGAGCCTGCGCCGCTACGTGCGGCAGGCCGTGAGCGAGCCGATGCCGATCGAGCTGAAGCAGAAGCTCGCGGCGCTCCGCATACCTCTCACGTAGGCGGGACCGGCCGGACGTCGACGTCGCCGGGCGGCGTCAGGTCGTCGCAAGGGACCCCGCGGGCCGCGAGGCTGCGCGCGCCCTCGTCGGGCACGAGCGGCCAGGCGGCGCGTGCGAGCAGGAGCGGGTGCAGGCGGACGCCGCCGTAGGTGGCCGCGACGGCGGCGCCCCCCTCGGCCCGCCACGAGGCGACGACGCGGTCGAGCGCGCGAGGGTCGAGCTCCGGGCCGTCGGAGAGCACCGCCACGGCTGCCTCGACGCCGTCCGGCAGGGCTGCGAGCCCGCAGCGCAGCGAGGCGCCGGGTCCGCGGGCCCAGTCGGGACAGCGGACGGTGGGCACGTCGGTCTCGACCTCGTGGGCGCCGGTCACGACGAGGATGCCGCCGAGCGCCTCGCTCCGCCGCAAAGCCGCGAGCACGTGCGGCAGCAGCGCCTGCTGCTTCGGCGGCGAGACGCCGTAGCGCGACGACGCCCCGGCGGCGAGGACGACTGCGTAGACCACGCCCGCCCAGTTTGCAGGCGGAGCCCCTCCGTCCGCGAATGGCAAGTAACAGACTGTTACAAGACCGTCGAGGCCGCCGGGCCGCGCTGCCCGGTGCTCCTCCCGGCAAGTAACAGTCTGTTACGAGCCGGTGGGGCACCGCCCCTACCGACAGGCCCCGAGCTCCGCCCAGCGCTGCTCGACGTTGGCGACGTAGGTCTGCGTCTCCGGCCAGGGAGCGCCGCCGGCGCGGTCGACGGCCGTCGGGCCCGCGTTGTAGGCCGCGAGGGCCAGGTCGGTGCGCGCGTACCGGTCGAGCAGGCGCCTCAGGTAGCGAGCTCCCGCCAGGACGTTCGCGGCGGGCGTGTCCGCGTCGAGCCTCAGCGAGGCGGCCGTCGACGGCAGCACCTGGAGCAGCCCGCGCGCGTCTGCGGCCGAGCGGGCGTCGGGCCGGAACCTCGACTCGACCTCCGCCACCGCGACGAGCATCGAGAGCTGGAAGCCCGTATCACGGGCCGCCCGTACGAATGCAGGCCGGAAACGCGCCGGGATCGGGCACGGGCCGGCCGCCGGCCGGTGCGGCGCCGGCAGTGCCGGGATGCGCGGCACGCGAGCGGTCTCGGGCGCCGCGCCGCCGTGCGCGCCTGCGCCGGTCGCGACGGCGCCGGCGCCGGCGATCGCCGCGAAGACGACGATCGTGACGAGCCGCAGGGCCGCGCGGCCCCGCGGCGCTACGCGGCGCCCACTGCCGCCACGGCCCGCCGGACGAGCGCGCGGGCGACCTCCACCTTCCAGGCGGTACGGGGCAGCGGCGTCGCGGCGTCGAGCGCTTCGGGTGCGGTGAGCAGCCACGGAATGGGCGCTACCCCGGCGAGCCCGAACCGAATCTCCCCATCCGTCCGGGCGGCCGCGACGCCCACCTGCGGGAACGACCAGCGCTTCCGGTCCATCGCCTTCAGGTACACGCTCGCCTGGACGGGCGGCAGCTCCAGGTCGAGGATCAGCTCTCCAGGCGCGAGCGTGACGACGTCGCGGTTCCCCTCGTCCGGCAGCCGGTACAGATCCTGGAGGGGCAGCTCGCGCTGTGTGGTGCGCAGCCGGGCGCCCAGCGCGAGCAGCGCCGCCGCCACGTCGGAGGGGTGCGCCGAGGCGCAGAAGTCGTTCGCGAAGACCGCGTGCTCGCGGTGCTCGCCCTCGCGCGCGTGGCAGCGGTCGCCGCCGTGGAGGCGGCAGGGGTACTTCAGCCGCCAGTACCAGCAGCGGGTCGCCTGGAGCAGGTTGCCGCCGATCGAGCCCATGTTGCGGAGCTGCGGCGAGGCCGCCAGCCGGCACGCCTCTCGCAGCGCCTCCGGGATCTGCGGGTCGACCTCCAGCTCGGCGAGGGTCGTGCCGGCGCCGATCCGATTGCCGTCCACGCCGCGCGGCACCACGTCGCGCACGTCGACCAGCGTCTCGGCCTCGAGGATCCCGTCGCGCAGCAGCGGCACCACCTCGGTGCCGCCGTGGATGAAGACGCCGCCGTCGAGCGACTGGAGGCTGTCCGCCCTAACGAGCTCCAACGTGCTCCTTCGCGCCCTCGCGCGCGCGCTCCTGCGCCTCGCGCAGCGCGCGCAGCAGCTCCTCGCGCGAGATCGGCAGCTCGTGCACGTCGGCGCCGGTCGCGTCGCGGATCGCGTTCGCGATGGCGGCGGCGGTCGGCACGATCGGCGGCTCGCCGAGGCCCTTCGCGCCGAGGTTCGTCAGGTGCTCGTCGGGCCGGTCGACGAACTCGCACACGATCTCCGGCAGGTCGGCGATCGTCGGCATCCGGTAGGCGTCGAGGGTCGAGGTGAGGACCCGCCCCGTCTCCGGGTCGAGCAGCCGCTGCTCCGAGAGGGTGTGGCCGATTCCCTGGACGATGCCGCCCTCCACCTGGCTCCGGGCGCCGAGCGGGTTGACGATCCGGCCGACGTCGTGTGCGGCCGCGACGCGCTCGACGCGCACCTCGCCCGTCTCGACGTCCACGGCCACCTCGACGACCTGGATGCCGAAGGTGAGGACGCTCATGCCGGTGGGGTTCGGGCCGCGGCCGCCCTTGCCGAGGATCTGCGCGTCCTCGAGCAGGCCCACGAGCTCCTCGAGCGGCTGCGAGAGGTTCCCGTCGGCGGAGACGACGATCCCGTCGCGGATGTCGAGCACGCGCTCCTCGAGATGGTGCCGCTGCGCTGCGATCTCGATCAGTTGCCGTTTCACGTCGGCGGCGGCCGCGCGCACGGCGGGCCCGATCGACGGTGTCGTGGAGGAGCCGGCCGAGAGCGTCGCGTACGGCCCGCGCGCCGTGTCGCCCAGCACGACCTGCACGCGCTCCAGCGGCACGCCCAGCTCCTCGGCCGCGATCTGCGCCATCGCCGTGCGCGTACCGGTGCCGATGTCCTGCATCGCGGTGACGACGGTGACGCGGCCGTCCGAGGTGACGCGCGTCCACGCGTACGACGGCGGACCGCCGCCGCCGAACCAGATCTGGCTCGCCATGCCGACGCCGTGCTTCCAGGTCGTGCCGGAGCGCGCGCGCACGTCGGCGCGGCGGTCCCAGTGCTTCTGCGCCAGCTCGTAGCAGGCGAGCAGGTTCTTCGAGGAGTACGGCTTGCCGTCGTTCGAGTCGGCGTGGTTGCGGCGCCGCAGCTCGAGCGGGTCGAGCTCGAGCTTCGCCGCGAGCTCGTCCAGCAGGCACTCGAGGCCGAAGGTCCCCTCGACGTAGCCGGGCGCCCTGAACGCCTTCATCGGCGGCGTGTTGATCTTCGCGCCGTAGCGGACGGTGCGCACGTTGTCGCACGCGTAGAGCGTCTGCATCGGGCCGTCCGTCGGCGCCGACCAGCCCGACCAGCCGATGGCGTTGACGAACTCGCCCCCGAGCGCCACGAGCGTGCCGTCGCTGCGCGCGCCGACCGTCAGCTTCTGAATGGTCGCGTTCCGGTTGCCGGCGCCCACGTTCTCCTCGCGGCGGGTCAGGGCGCAGCGCACGGGGCGCCCCGTCCGCTTTGCGAGCTCCGCCGCGACGAACGTGTACTCGCCGGGGTCGTTCTTGGCGCCGAAGCCGCCGCCCATGTACTCGCAGACGACCCGCACCTTGTCGCCGGGGATCCCCAGCTTCTCGGCGAGCGCGTCGCGGACGCCCCAGATGTACTGGGTCGAGATGTGGACCTCCAGCGTGTCGCCGATCCACTGGCAGACGGCCTGGTGGGTCTCCAGCGAGTTGTGCAGGACGACCGACGTGCGGTAGGTGCTCTCGACGACGACCTCCGCCTCCGCGAGAGCCCGCTCGAAGTCTCCGCGCTCGTAGCGCGTCGGCTCGCCGGTGAGCAGGCCGCGCTCGACGGCCTCCTGCGGGTCGAGGACGACCTCGAGCACCTCCCACTCGACGTCGATCGCGCGCAGCGCCGCCCGCGCCTGCCCGTACGTCTCGGCGGCGACCGCCGCGACGGGCTCGCCGGCGAAGCCGGCCTCGTCCGCGAGCCCCTGCGCCTCGCCGGGGCCGAGCGCCGCGCGCACGCCCGGCAGTGCCAGGGCGGGGGAGAGGTCGATCCGCTTGACGCGCGCGTGCGCGTGCGGCGAGCGGAGGATCGCGGTGTGCAGCATCCCGGGCAGCTGCACGTCCGCGGTGAACCTGGCCTCGCCGCGCACGCGCTGCGGCCCGTCCTGGCGCACCGCCGGCCTGCCCACGACCGACAGCGGGCCCTCCGGCCATTGCTGGAGCGGATCCTCCTCCACGACGAGCCACACCTCCTCGAAGCGGCCCTCGACCTCCTTCTCGGTGCGGATCAGCCTCGCCAATTCAGGATCGCCTCCTCGATTCTGGGATACGTGCCGCAGCGGCAGATGTTGCCCGCCATGTGATGCCGGATCTCCTCGACGGTCGGCTCCGGGCTCGCGGCGACGAGCGCCGCCGCCGAGACCACCTGGCCCGGCGTGCAGAAGCCGCACTGCACCGCGTCCGCGCGCACGAACGCGTCGACGAGGGGGTGGTCGCGCAGGCCCTCGATGGTGGTCACCGCGCCGCGCACCGAGTGCGCCAGGGTGATGCACGAGAGGGTCGGGACGCCGTCGACCTGCACCGTGCAGGCGCCGCAGTGGCCCTCGTTGCATGCGATCTTCGTCCCGGTGAAGCCGAGCTCCTCGCGCAGGAGCTCCGCGAGGCTGATGCCCGTCGGCGCGTCGACCGAATGGATCTCCCCATTGACCGTCAGCTCGAGCTCAGGCACCGGTCGTCACCGCCAGGATGTCCGCGAGGTGGATGAGCCGGAAGGTCGTTCGCGAGACGAAGCGCGCCTCGGTCTCGTCCTCCGCCTCCGGCAGCGTCCGCCACATCTCCCGGGCCGCGGCCAGCAGCTCCCTGATCTGTCCGAGCTCGCGCACGTGGCCGTTGCGCTCGTTGCAGGCGTTGAGGGCGAGCCCGAGGGCCCCGAAGCTGTCCTGCTGGCGGATGAAGAGCAGCGGCATCGCCATCGAGAGGTACTGGTGGATTCGCGCCATCGCCATCGGCTGCGCGAGCACGTCCGCCCCCTGCGGCTGCGACGGCTGCAGCGGCGGCTCGCCGGCCGCGAGGCGCCGCGCGTTTCCGCCGAGGATCTGGCGCACCTGCGTCTCGTCGAGCCCGGCCGCGCGTGCGGTACGCAGGGTGAGCAGCAGCGACGCAGGCTGCTGGCCGTACGGGTAGTCGGAGGCGTAGAGGATCTGCTCCGGCGGCACGAGGCGGAAGAAGCCGAGCAGGTCGATCGCGCTCCAGACGGAGGTGTCGAAGAAGACCCCCGCCCTGCCGGCGAACTGCGCCGCGAGCCCGGCGAGGTCTGCGATCCCCGCGTGCGCGATGATCAGCTGCGCCTCGGGATACCTGTCGACGAGCCGGTGCAGGTGCTCCGCGATCGGCGGCAGGCCGCGCCCGCCGTGGATCAGGATCGGCACCCGGCGCTCGGCCGCGATCTCGAACACCGGCGCGAGCCGCTCGTCGTCGAGCAGGAACCCCTGCGCCCGCGGGTGCAGCTTGATGCCGCGGGCGCCGAGGTCGAGGCAGCGTGCAGCCTCCTCGATCGGCGCCTCGGCGAGGGCGAGCCGCACGAACGGGATCAGCCGCCCCCCGGAGCGCTGCGCGAACGCGAGCGTGCGGTCGTTGCCGGCCCGGAAGCCGGGGTGCCGGTCGGGCTCGTCGAGGCAGAAGACGAAGCAGCGCTCGATGCCGTAGCCGTCCATGATCTGAACCAGCTCGTCGTAGCGGCCGACCATGCCGTCGATGTCGGTGCCGAGGTGCGTGTGCGCGTCGAAGATCGCCGCGCCCTCCGGCAGCTCGGCGTGGAGCTGTGCCTCGAAGTTCGCGAACAGCTCCCGCGCTCGCTGCAGCGGCTCGTCCACGTCCCGGAATCTACCCGCGCGCGCCCGGCTCACGCCCGCATGTCCGTCCCCCGAGCAGGTCCGGAGCCGTGGCCCGCAGGGACAGCGGAGCTCAGGCGAACGAGGGCGCCAGGATCCGGTCGAGGAAGACGCGCTCCGGCACCGAGCCGTCCCACTGGGGCACGCCGTCGACCACGATCCGCGGCACCGCCCAGACGTCCATCGCGTCGGCGAGCGACGGGAACTCCGTCGCCTCGATCGCAGCGGCGGCGACGCGGGGAGAGGCGAGCGCGACCTTGTACGCCAGCAGCACGGCCGGCGGGCAGTGCGGTCAGGTCGGCGTGACGAAGACGTCGATCCGCAGGTCGCGGTCGAGGGCCGCGAGACGCTCGAGCGAGTCCGGCCGGAGCGACGGCCTGCGGCGCCCCGCCTCGACGACGCCGCCGACCAGCGAGCTGAGCTCGTACCCCCACGGCAGGCCGTAGTACCGGAGGCCCACATCCTCGCCGCGCGGGAGAAGCGCGACCGCGGGGTAGCGGTCGAAGCCGGCAGGCTCGTCCTCGACGCGGCAGGACAGGTTGTCCGAGAGCGCCGCGACCTCCTCGACGACCCGCACCGTCTCGCCGCCGAAGTCGACGTCCCGCGCCCCCGGCAGCGGCGTCTCCTCCGGCCCGAGCGCCACGAGCAGCTCGACGGGCCGCTCGAGCGCCGCGAGCAGCTCCCGCACGTGCGCCTCGTCCTCGGGCCGGAAGATCGCCACGGCGCGAGCGTAGCCGCGGCGGCCCAGTGTGGATCGCATCCCGCTTGACTAAGGAGGGGACGTTCGGGAAAGGTGCCGCTACGTACTCGGCGCCGGCGGCCGCCGGGGGGTGGTGCGGCCGGCCCCGAAAGGAGGCGGTAAGCATGGCTGTTGTCGCCGAGGAGCGGCCTGTGGCGACGCTCATCGAGAGCGTTCCGGCGGCCGATCCGGCCCCGCTCGGGCTCGCGGCGTTCGCGCTGACGACGTTCATCCTCAGCGGGCACAACGCGAGCTTCATCCCGGACCTCGTCTGGGTGGGGCTCGCGCTCTTCTACGGCGGGCTCACGCAGCTCCTTGCGGGTATGTGGGAGTTCCGCAACCGGAACGTGTTCGGGGCCACCGCGTTCTCGACCTACGGCGGCTTCTGGATGTCGCTCGGAATCTTCGTCACGTTCATCGTGCTCTCGAAGAGCTTCGCCGCCGACCTCACGAAGAACCCGACCAACGTTCCCAACGCGGTGGCGTGGTTCCTGCTCGCGTTCGCGATCTTCAACACGTACATGATGTTCTGGAGCACGCGGGTGAACGTCGCGGTGTTCGCCGTCTTCGCGACGCTGGAGGCCACCGAGATCATCCTGGCGATCGGCAACTTCCGCGAGGCCCACGGGCACAGCGCCTACGTGACGCACATCGGCGGCTGGGTCGGCATCGTCACCGCCGCGTGCGCGTGGTATGCGTCCGCCGCCGGCGTCGTCAACGGCATGGCCGCCAGGCCCATACTGCCGGTGGGCAGTCCGCTGTGGGGCGGCCCGCCTGCCGCGGCCAGGCCGGGCTCGCCGATGCCGCGCCGATCGGAGGTGTAGCGAGTGGCAACCGAAGCAACGGGTCACGCGATCGAGACGATGATGCTCGAGGAGCGGCGCTACCCGCCGCCCGAGGACTTCGCGGCGCAGGCGAACGCGTCCGCAGACATCTACGAGCGTGACCCCCAGGAGTTCTGGGAGACGGAGGGGCGCGAGCGGCTCAGCTGGTTCGAGCCGTTCGACACGCTGCTCGACTGGAACCCGCCGTACGCCAGGTGGTACCTCGGCGGCAAGCTCAACGTCTGCTTCAACTGCGTCGACCGGCATGTCGAGAGCGGCAAGGGCGACAAGGTCGCCTACTACTGGGAGGGCGAGCCCGACGACGAGCGGCGCACGCTCACATTCGCAGACCTGCAGCGGGACGTCGTCCGCTTCGCGAACGGCCTGAAGAAGCTGGGCGTGAAGAAGGGGACGCCGGTCGGGATCTACATGGGCATGGTGCCGGAGCTGCCGGTGGCGATGCTCGCGTGCACCCGGCTCGGCGCTCCGCACACCGTCGTCTTCGGCGGCTTCTCCGCCGAGTCGCTCTCGGGTCGCATGAACGACATGGAGTGCAAGGTCCTGATCACGCAGAACGAGGGCTGGCGGCGCGGGTCGAGAGTGCCGCTCAAGCAGACCTGCGACGACGCGATGGCGCAGTCCTCGACCATCGAGACGTGCATCGTCTACAGGCGCACCGACGGCGAGGTCGCGATGCAGGACGGCCGGGACGTCTGGTGGGACGACGTCGTCGACGGCCAGAGCGACGACCCGCAGTCGTGCCCGTGCGAGGAGATGGACTCGGAGGATCTCCTCTACCTCCTCTACTCGAGCGGCACGACGGGCAAGCCGAAGGCGGTGATGCACACGACGGCCGGCTACCTGGTCGGCACGTCGACGACGCACCACTACATCTTCGACGTGAAGCCGGACTCGGTGTACTGGTGCGCGGCCGACATCGGCTGGGTCACCGGCCACAGCTACATCGTCTACGGGCCGCTCTGCAACGGCACCACCGGCGTCATCTACGAGGGGACGCCCGACTTCCCCGACAAGGACCGCTGGTGGTCGATTGTCGAGCGGTACAAGGTGGACATCCTCTACACGGCCCCGACTGCGATCCGCACGCACATGAAGTGGGGGCCGGAGTACGCGCAGCGGCACGACCTGTCGTCGCTGCGCCTGCTCGGCTCGGTCGGGGAGCCGATCAACCCGGAGGCGTGGGTCTGGTACCGCCAGCACATCGGTGCGGACCGTACGCCGGTCGTGGACACGTGGTGGCAGACCGAGACGGGGATGATCCTGATCAGCCCGCTGCCGGGCGTGACGACGCTGAAGCCGGGCTCGGCGACGAGGCCGTTCCCCGGCGTCGAGGCCGCGGTCTACGACGAGCAGGGCAACGAGGTCGGGCCGGGCGGCGGCGGCTACCTCGTGCTGAAGCGGCCCTACCCGGCGATGCTCCGCGGGTTCTACAAGGACCCCGAGCGCTACCAGGAGACCTACTGGTCGCGCTTTCCCGGCGTCTACTTCGCGGGCGACGGTGCCCGCATCGACGAGGACGGCGACTTCTGGCTGCTCGGCCGCGTCGACGACGTGATCAACGTCTCGGCCCACCGCATCTCGACGATCGAGGTCGAGTCGGCGCTCGTCGACCACCCGGAGGTGGCGGAGGCCGCGGTCTGCGGCCGCACCGACCCGACGACGGGCCAGGCGATCGTCGCGTACGTGACGCTGAAGGGCGGCAAGGAAGGCTCCGTCGAGAAGCTGGAGGAGCTGCGCAACCACGTGGCGCGAAAGATCGGCGCGATCGCGAAGCCGGCCAACGTCGTCTTCACGCCCGAGCTGCCGAAGACGCGGAGCGGCAAGATCATGCGCCGGCTGCTGAAGGACGTCGCGAACGAGCAGCCGCTCGGCGACACGACGACGCTCGCCGACCCTGCGGTCGTCGACGAGATCCGCGAACGGGCAGCAGAGGAGAAGGCGCAGGACGAGGCATAGTCGTGGGACGTGCGGGGCCTGGCCCCTGGCCGCCGCGGAACAGCGTGGGTTCCGCGGCGTGAACGCCGGGGCCAGGCCCATGGTCTTCTCGTCCGACGCCGGCGCCCCGCCCTTGACTCTCCCGTTACGGGAGGCACCATCGTGCGGGGCGATGGAGTCCGTGGAGACCACGAGCCTGATGCCGATCGGCCGCTTCGCGCGGCTGACCGGCCTCACGGTGAAGGCGCTTCGGCACTACGACGAGCTCGGCCTCCTCCGGCCGGCCGCCGTCGATCCCGAGACCGGCTACCGCTCGTACGCGTCGGCGCAGGTCGGGCGGGCGGAATGGATCCGCACGCTGCGGCGTCTCGAGCTGCCGCTCGACGACATCGCGACGATCCTCGCCGGCGACGACCCGGCGACGCTGAGACGGCTGCTCGTCGACCACCAGCGGCGAACGGCGATCCGGAAGACCGAGCTGGCGTGGATCCTCCAACGGCTGCAACCGCTGATCGACGGAAAGGAGCCCGTGATGGGAACGGCCGCCGAGGCCCTCGACCCCGAGACGCAGCGTCGGCTCGGCGTCGACCTCTTCAACAAGACGTGGACGCTGCTGGAGAAGAGCGGCCGCACGCCGGAGGAGGACGACGAGATGATCCACTGCGCGCACGCGTCCGCCTACCACTGGCTGCAGGTCGGCACGCCGGCCAATCGCTCGCGGAGCGAATGGCAGTGCTCCCGCGTGCACGCGGTCGCGGGACAGCCCGAGCAGGCGCTGCACCACGCGCGGCGGTGCCTCGAGATCGTGGAGGCGAACCGCGACGACATGAAGGACTGGGACCGTCCTGCCGCCTTGGAGGCGCTCGCCAGGGCGCACCTCGCGGCGGGCGACGTCGCGGAGGCGCGCAGGTGGGCAGCGCTCGGGCGGGAGGCCACCGCCCGGATCGAGGACGACGACGATCGCGCCGTGATCGAGGCCGACCTCGCCACGATCGACGTTTGAGCGTACCCCCTTGCGAGGAATGACCGTTACGTCCGCGAAGACTGGTAGAAGGACCCCGCAGGGACAGCAGGCCAGGTCGAAAGCACTCTGACGGGCGGACTCCGGGCTCAGGTGCTAACCGGACCGCCGACCGGGCGAAGCTGACCGGACTGGAAATTGTGCCGGGCGCCGAGAGGCGCCCGGCGGCGTCTCACGCGATGGCCGGCACCGTCTGGTCGAGGAGCGCGTCGAAGTGCTCCGCGTCCTCGAAGGGCCCGATCACGGCGAGGCGCAGCCGCTCGGCCGCGACGAGGTCCCCGGCCACGCGCTGCACGTCCTCGGCCGTGACCGCGTTCAGGCCCTCGAGGATCTCCTCGAGCTCCGGCACGCGCCGCTCGAGCACCTCCTTGCGCAGCCCGAAGAGGATCAGGCCCTGCGGGCTCTCGAGCTGGAGCACGAAGCGGCCCTTGGCGAAGTTGCGCGCCTTCTCGAGCTCGTCCGCGGGCGGCGGCTCCGCCGCAACCTTCCGCAGCTCGGTCGAGATGGTCGTCACCGCCTCGTCGATGCGCTTGATGTCCACGCCTGCCTGGGCGTAGAGCGAGCCGGCGTCCGTGTAGCTGTGGTTGAGGCCGAAGACGTAGTAGGCGAGCCCGCGCCGCTCGCGCACCTCCGTGAAGAGCCGGGACGACATGCCGCCGCCGAGCAGGGTGGCGACGAGTTGAAGCGCGTAGCGGTCGGGGTGGTCGAGCCGGTAGCTGGGGACGCCGAGGATCAGGTGCGCCTGATCCGACTGCTTCGTGAAGACCTTCACCCGGCCCTTGCCGTGCGGCTGCGTGGGCGCCGGGGCGGCCGTCTCCGCCGCAGGCAGGTCGCCCAGCAGCTCCTGCGCCCGCTCGACGGCGTCGTCGCCGACCCGGCCGCCGAGCCCGAGCACCATGCGCGGCGGGTGGTACCAGCGGTCGAGGTAGCTGTGGAACGTCTCGCGCGTCGCGCCCCGCACGGTCTCCTTCCGGCCGACGATGTCCCAGCCGAGCGGCTGGTCGCCGTACAGGAGCCCCTCGTACACGCCGCCGATGTAGTCGCGCGGCGTGTCGAAGTACATGTTCATCTCCTCGACGATGACGCCCTTCTCGCGCTCGATCTCGTCTACGGCGAAGCGGGAGTTGCGCAGCATGTCGACCAGCACGTCGAGCGCGACGTCGCGGTGCTCGGCCGCGCACTTCACGTAGTACGCCGTGTACTCCTTGCCGGTGAACGCGTTGAACTCGCCGCCGATCGCGTCGATCTCGCCGGCGATCTGGCGCGCGCTCGGCCGCCGCTCCGTCCCCTTGAAGAACATGTGCTCCGAGAAGTGCGCGATCCCGTTCGTCTCGGGCGTCTCGTAGCGCGAGCCGGCCGCGAGCATCAGCATGCAGGTCACCGACTGCGCGTGCGGCAGGTTCGCCGTCAGCACCCGCAGGCCGTTGTCGAGGACGTGGCGCTCGAACGTGCTCATTCGCTCAGCCTCCTGCGCCAGCGTTCGGGGACGGGGGTGCTCGCGGCGCGCCCGTAGTCGTACCCGACCAGCACGCTCCTCGCCTCGGCCACCAGGCGTCCGGCGGCGCGCAGCTCGTACTCCAGCTCGAAGCTCTTCGTGCCGAGGCGCGAACGCCGGACGCCGATCTCGACCACCTCGCCGAGGCTCACGGGCGCGCGGAAGTCGATCTCTGTGCGGGCGAGGATCACGTCGGAGAGCGGCATCTGCTCGTCGCTGCCGAACCAGCCGAGCCGCGCCTGCTCGAGGTAGGTGGAGAAGACGGCGTTGTTCACGTGGCCCATGCCGTCGAGGTCGCGGAAGCGGACCGTCTCGCGATGCACGAACGGGAAGCCCTCCACCGGCAGATCGTACGCCGGCTCACGCACCGGCGAGGAGCTCCGCCTCGCGCTCGCGGCTCAGCGTCGGTCGCTGCTCGCCGGCCTCGCGGCTCCAGGCGAGGGTGTCGCGCGCCGTCTCCTCGAGCGGGCGGAAGCGTAGGCCGGCCGCGAGCGCCCGCCGGATGTCGGCGCGCTGCATGCCCGCGTACTCGGCACCCGGCGCCCAGAGCGGCAGCTCCGTCCACGGCTCGACCCCCGCGTCGAGGAGCCTCTGCTCGTCCACCCAGACGAGGCGCGCGTCGGAGTCGACCGCCCGGCCCGCGCGCTCGAGCAGCTCGCCCAGCGTGAGCGGCTCGGCGGGGCCGGTGGCGTTGAGCACGCCGCCCGGGCCGCTCTCGGCCAGCCGCACGAGCCACGCCCCGAGGTCACGTGCGTCGATCAGCTGCACGGGCGCAGACGGCTTCCCCGGTGCCAGCACGACGCCGCCGGCCGCGAGGCGGCGCGGCCAGTAGGTGAAGCGGTCGGTGGGGTCGTACGGGCCGACGATCAGCCCCGCCCGCACGCTCGTGCCGCGCTCGCCGTAGACGCCGGTCACCACCCGCTCGCAGGCCGCCTTCAGGGCCCCGTAGTCGGCCTCGACGCGCTCGCTCGCCGGATCCTCGAGCGCGGCCACCCGCGTCGACTCGTCCACGGGCCGCGAGAGGTCGGCATAGACGGAGATGCTCGAGACGAAGACGTACCGGCCGACCGCGCCGCGCAGCAGCTCCGACGACTGCCGCACGACGCGCGGCACGTAACCGCTCGTGTCGACGACTCCGTCCCACTCGCGGCTCGCAAGCGCGCCGAGGCTTCCGTCGCGGTCGCCCCGGAGCCGCTCGACCTGCGGGAACGCGTCCGGCCTCGTCTGCCCGCGGTTGAAGATCGTCACCTCGTGCCCCGCGGCGAGCGCCGCGTCGACCGCGTGCCGGCCCAGGAACTTCG
Organism: Actinomycetota bacterium; assembly: GCA_039648875.1. Taxonomy (GTDB): domain Bacteria; phylum Actinomycetota; class Thermoleophilia; order Gaiellales; family Gaiellaceae; genus Palsa-739. Next base: position 26,461 of record JBBWZD010000111.1, on the reverse strand, counting down.
TCCCGCCGAGGACGAGCAGCCTCATCCGCGATAGCGCTCGACGGCGCGTCCGACGGCCTCGGCGCCGAAGCGGACCGCGTCGGCCGGCACGCGCTCGTCCGCCGCGTGCGCCATCGACAGGAGCTTGAAGTCGGCCGGAAGCGTGAGCGGCAGGAACCCGTAGGTCTGGATGCCGATGCGCGAGAAGAAGCGGCCGTCCGTGACGCCGGGCATCAGCAGCGGGACCGGAGTCGCGCCGGGATCGAGCTCCCGCAGGATCTGGCCGAGGCCGTCGAACCAGCTCAGGTCGGTGTGCTTCGGGCCCGGGTCGTGCCGGATGACCGACAGCTCGACGTCGGCGCCGACCAGGGCGTGCAGCTCCCGGATCAGGTCGTCCGGCTGGAAGCCGGGCAGCAGGCGCCCGTCGAGCTCGAGCTCGATCTCGCTCGGGACGACGTTGATCTTGTCGCCGCCACGGATGATGGTCGGCGTCGCGGTGTTGCGCAGGATCGGCGCGAAGCCCGAGCGCTGGTCCTGCGGCAGCAGTGCGAGCGCGCGGTCGGTGAGCGGCGGCCTGAGCAGCGCCCGCAGCACGGCCGCCTTCGGCGCCGGCAGCCCGTCTGCGAGCCCCTCGACGAACTGCCGGGCGAGCGGCGTGACGTGGACCGGAGTCCGCTTCCGATCGAGCGTCCGCAGCAGGCGGGCGAGGCGGGCCGTCGTGCCCCCGCGCTGCGGCATCGCGGCGTGTCCGCCCCGTCCACGGACCACGGCTCGCAGCCAGCAGATCTGCTTCTCGGCCACCTGGATCGGATAGACGCGCCGGCCGCCGACGAGCATCGAGAAGCCGCCGAACTCGCCGAGCGCGTGGCGGACGCCGGCGAACACGTCCGCGTGCTCCTCGGTCAGGAACCTGGCGCCGAAGTCGCCGCCGGCCTCCTCGTCGCTGAGCACCGCCAGGATCAGCTCGCCGCGCGGCCGCAGCTCGCCGCGTGCCGCGCGCAGGAACGCGTCGACGAGCATTGCGACGCCGCTCTTCATGTCCAGGGCGCCGCGCCCCCAGACGACGCCGTCGATGAGCTCGGCCGCGAACGGCGGGTGCGTCCAGCGCTGTCCTGCGGTCGTCACGACGTCGACGTGGCCGTACAGCAGCAGCGGCGGCGCCTCGCCGTCGCCCGGGAGCCGCGCGACCAGGTTCGGGCGGGCCTCGTCCTTCGCGAGGATCCGCGATTCGGCGCCGGCGTCCGCGAGCAGCCGCTGCACGTAGCCGATGCACGCGCCCTCGTTGCCGGGCGGGTTGGTCGTGTCGAAGCGGAGCAGGTCCCGCAGGACCTCGACGACGTCCGTCACAGCTCGGCGAGGGCGGCGAGGAGCCGGTCGACCTCCGCCCCGGTGTTGTAGTGGACGAAGCCGGCGCGCACCGCGCCCTCGTCGGCGAGCCCGAGCCGCCGCATCAGCTCGACCGCGTAGTAGTCGCCGTCCCAGACGGCGATCTCGCGCTCGGCGAGCCTCTCCGCGACCGCGCGCGGCGAGAGGCCGTCGACGGTGAAGGCGAAGGTCGCCACGCGGCCGTCCATCGTCGGCAGCCCGTGCAGCGTGCAGCGGCCGGGCAGCCCGCCGAGGAAGCGCCCGCCGAGCGCGCGCTCGTGCTCGCGGATCGCCGCCCAGCCGATCGACTCGACGTACTCGACCGCGGCGACGAATCCGGCGAGCAGCTCATGTGCCAGCGTCCCGGTCTCGAAGCGGTGCCCGAGCGGCTCTGCGGCGGCGGGCCGCACCTTGTAGGGCCGCCAGCGCTCGAGCAGCTCGGCGCGGCCGAAGGCGAGCCCGAGGTGCGGGCCGAAGAACTTGTAGGGCGAGCAGATGAGCACGTCTGCGCCGAGCGCGGCGGCGTCGATCGGCAGGTGGGGCGCGTAGTGCACCGCGTCGGCCCAGGCCAGCGCGCCCGCCCCGTGGGCGAGCTCGACGATCCTGGCGGCGTCGGTGAGGGTGCCGGCCGCGTTCGACGCGAGCGGGAAGGCGACGACGCGCGTGCGGTCGCCGAGCTGCCGCTCGAGGTCGTCGAGGTCGAGCGTCGTGTCGTCGCGGACGCCGACGAAGCCGACCTTCAGGTCGAGGTCGTGCGCGAGCTCGAGCCACGGCGACACGTTCGCGTCGTGGTCGAGGAGGGTCACGAGGATCTCGTCCCCCGCGCGCAGCGTCCGGCCGACGGTGCGCGAGAGGGCGAAGTTCAGCGTCGTCATGTTCTGCCCGAAGATCGCCTCGTCCGGCTCGCAGCGGAGGAAGGCGCCGGCGGTGAGCCGCGCGCGCGCGAGCAGCGCGTCGCTGCGGCGGCTCGCGCCGAAGCGGCCGCCGACGTTCGCGTTCGACTCCCGCAGGTAGCCGGAGATGGCGTCGATCACCGTGTCCGGGCACTGCGTGCCGCCGGGGCCGTCGAAGAAGATCGTCGGCGTCTGCAGCGCGGAGAAGCGCGCGCGCGCCGCGTCGACGTCGAGCGCGACGGTACTCATTCGCCGGAAGCTACCGCACTACGATGCGCCGGATGGGCAGCACCCTGACGCCGCCGCGGGAGCGGCTCGACCGCGGGCAGGGGACGGGGCTCGGCCGGCCGTGGCTCGTGATCGTCCTCAACGACAACCACAACACCTTCGAGGGCGTCGCCTTCGCCCTGTCCTCCGTGCTGCCGGGCGTCGACTACGACGGTGGCATGCGCCTCGCCGACCGGATCCACAACAGCGGTCAGGCGGTCGTCTGGTCCGGCGGGCGCGAGCCGGCGGAGCTGTACTGGGAGCAGCTCCGCGACCAGGGGCTGACGATGGCCCCGCTCGAGAGCAGCTGACTACCCCTCCGTCGGGAGCGTGAGCCGGAACCGTGCGCCCGGCGGCTCGGCCCGCTCGTACCGAAGCGTCCCGCCGTGCGCGCGCGCGTACGTCTGCGCGATCGACAGGCCGAGGCCTGCCCCCTGGCTCGACGCCGTCGCGCCCCGCGTGAACCGGTCGAAGAGGCTCGCGACGAACTCCGGCGCGACGCCCGGCCCGCCGTCCTCCACCGTCACCAGGAGCCGGTGCTCCTCTCGCGCCGCGGACACGCGGAACGGTGCCGCGCCGTGCCGCAGCGCATTGGCGAGGAGATTCGACACGATCCGGTCGAAGGCCTGGGGGTCGACGACGGCCGTCAGTCCCGGCAGGGCCTCGACTGTCACGTCCGCGTGGCCGGTGAACACCGCGTCGGCGATCGCAACCAGATGGGCGGCGACGTCGGTCCGGACCGGCGCAATCCTGATGGAGTCGGCTTCGAGCCGTGAGAGGTCGAGCAGGTTGTCGACCAGCTCGACGAGCCGCTGCGCCTGCTGCGACAGCATCCGCCGGAGCTCGCCCCGTTGCTCGGCGGTGAGGTCGGCGTCGCGTGCGTCGAGCGTCTGCACCGCCCCGTAGATCGCTGCGGCCGGCGTCCGCAGCTCGTGCGAGGCGAGGGCCGCGAACTGGCTCTTCAGCTCGTTGAGACGGCGTAGCTCGCCGTGCTCGATCGCCCTCTCGAGGAACGCCGCGATCAGCGTGCCGAACGTCGTCAGCAGGTCGACCTCCCCTGCCTCCAGCCGGAAGAGCTCGCCGCGCTCGTCGCACGTCATGAAGCCGAGGCAGCGCCCGTCGCTGACGAGCGGGACGATCGCGAACGACCCGATCCCGAACTCGCTGGCGATCTCCCGGGGGACGGCCTCCTCCCCGTCCGGGTCCTCGACGAATACCGCCCGGCCCGCCTCGAGCGCGCGCTCGAAGGCCCCGAAGTGCACGACCGGCAGCGCGGATGGGAGCGTGGCCGCCTCGGCTGCCGTCAGGCCGTACCCGGAGAAGGGCACGAGCGTCGAGGTCTCCGGCACGTACCGGACGATCCCGACGCGCTCGAACGCGAAGCCGGCGGCGACTGCCGCGCACGCACGCTCGAGGACGGCGCGGGCGCGGAACTCGCCGCCTGCGAGGGCGCGCGCGAGCGCGTGGAGCGCCTCGAGCTGGATGTGCGGCTTGGTGGCTACGGCAATCCCGGGTCTGGTGACGGCCGCAGAGGGCGCATTCTACTTCGGCTCGCGCGCGACGCCGTCCACCGTCCACCGGTAGTCGGGCTTGACGGCGAGCGAGGCGCCGACGAAGCAGTCGCGCTCCGCCTTCGCGAGGAGCTCGGCGAGCTCGTCCTGCCCCGGCTGCGGCTCGAGCCGCACGTCCAGCTCGACCCCGGTCTCGAGCATGGCGTAGCGGCCGTCGCTCTCACGCCTCGTGATCAGGGTCCGCGCCGAGCCTCGCGCCGCGGTCACCTCGAGCCCGGCGCGCCGTGCGTGGTAGTGGAGGCTCTTGAGCGAGCAGCGGACGAGGCCTGCGAGGAGCAGGTGCTCGGGCGTCCAGGACGGCTCCGGCTCGAGCGGCGTCCCGTCCTCGGCCCGCAAACTGCCCGACTCGCCGAGGTCGACGGCGTACCGCAGCTCCTTCGCCTCGACGACCACGGCCGGATCCTCGCAGAGCGGGCGGGCCCTCCACCGTCCGGACGCGTTCGTACGCTGCGGGTGATGCGACGCCTCAGGACGCTGTCGGAGGCCGAGTGCTACGCCCGTTGCTACCTCGGCTGGGAGCCGACGGTGACGGTGATCCGCCTCGAGCCGCAGCAGCCGCGCCGCGCGTCGACGATCGCCGGGGAGGATCTGCGCAAGCTCCTCGAGGCGCGCCTCGACGCCCGCGCCGCGGGCGAGGCCGAGGTCGAGGCCGCGTAGCGGCGCGGCGGGACGCGAGACATCCTCGACGAAGCTGCCACGCCGTCGTACGGGGTCCTGGCGTAGCGTTCCAGCAGGGGGCCTCGCGCCCCCCGTGGGGGATTACGTGTCACAGCCAGGAGACATGTCCGGCGGGGCCGGTGTGGCGAGCGACGTGCCCGACGTGCTCGCTCCGGGGCTCCGGGTCGTCTTCTGCGGCATCAACCCGGGCCGCGTCTCCGCGGCGGCGCACGCGCACTTCGCGAACCCGCGCAACGACTTCTGGCGCCTGCTGCACGCGGTGCGCTTCACCTCGCGCCTGCTCGATCCGGCCGAGCAGCTCGAGCTCCTGCGCGAGGGAATCGGCGTCACGAACGCGGCGCACCGCACGACGCCGGGGTCGGGCGACCTGCGCCGGGCCGACTTCGCGGGCGCGGCGGAGCGGCTGGAGCGCCTCGCGCGCGAGCTGCGCCCCGGCTGGATCGGCTTCGTCGGGAAGGAGGCCTACCGCGGCGCGTTCGCGGAGCGCCCGGAGCTCGGCCTGCAGGAGCGGACGCTCGGGGCAACACGGCTCTTCGTCCTTCCCTCCACCTCGCCGGCGAACGCGGCGGTGCCGTGGCCGGAGCGCCTGCGCTGGTTCCAGGAGCTCGCCGGCCGCTCGTCGGGGCTGCCGTGGCGCGAGGGCGTCCGCGGGCTCGTCGTCGACCCGGCCGGGCGCACGATCCTCCTGCGCTACGGCAACGAGTACTCGACGTGGTGGCTGACGCCGGGCGGCGGGAAGTTGCCCGGCGAGTCGGACGAGGCAGCCCTCCGGCGCGAGCTGCGGGAGGAGCTGGGGCTGCGCGACTTCGAGCTGGGGCCGCTCCTCTGGCACGACGCGCGGTGGTTCCTCGACGAGCCGGGGCACTGCGGCCAGCGCGACCACGTCTACCTCGTGCGCGTGCAGCCGTTCGAGCCGGCGCCCGAGCTCGAGTTGGAGACCGAGGGCTGCCACGAGCTGCGCTGGCTGACGGCCGCAGAGGCGGGTTCGCTGCCGACCCGGCCGTCCGACCTGGCCCGGCGGCTCAGCTGCGCCAGCGGTTCGTGATCGGCACGCGGCGATCGCGCCCGAAGGCCTTGGGTCGGAGCCGCACCCCCGGTGGCGCCTGTCGGCGCTTGTACTCGGCGCGGTCGATCAGCGCGACCGCGCGCGTCACCACGTCCGCGTCGAAGCCGTCGCTCGAGAGCTCCTCGAGCGAGCGGTCGTGCTCGACGTACGCCTCGAGCACGCGGTCGAGCGCGGGATACGGCGGCAGGGAGTCCTCGTCGAGCTGGTCGGCCCGCAGCTCTGCGCTGGGCGCGCGGTCGACGATCGACTGCGGGATCAGCTCCCGTCCCGCCCGCCGGTTCAGGTGCTCCGCCAGGCGGAACACGTCGGTCTTGAAGACGTCCTTCAGCAGCGCGAAGCCGCCCGCCAGGTCGCCGTAGAGGGTCGCGTACCCGACCGACAGCTCTGACTTGTTCCCGGTGGCGACGAGCAGCCAGCCGAACTTGTTCGAGAGCGCCATCAGCAGCGTGCCGCGGATACGCGCCTGCAGGTTCTCCTCGGTCAGGTCGGGCTCCCGCCCCTCGAACGTCGTCGCGAGGACGCCGAGGAACGCATCGACCATCGGCTCGATCTCGAGCTCGCGGAGGTCGCAGCCGAGGCTCTCGGCGAGCTGCCGCGCGTCGCCGCGCGTCGCCTCCGACGAGTAGCGCGACGGCATCGAGATGCAGTGCACGCGCTCCGGCCCGAGCGCCTCCGCCGCGAGCGCCGCGACGAGCGCGGAGTCGATGCCGCCCGAGACCCCGACGACGATCTCCTGGAAGCCGTTCTTGCGCACGTAGTCGGAGAGCCCGAGCTCCAGCGCGATGCGCATCTGCTCGAGCTCGTCGCAGAACGGCGCGAGGGATGCCGCGGGGGCCGCGCCGTCGACGGCCGGGCGGGGCGCGCCGACGTGCACCACCGGCACGGGGCCGAGGTCGCCGCGATCCTGCGCGAGGGCCCGGCGGCGGCCGTCGGTGAGCCGGCGCGTCACGACCGAGGAGGGATCGACGTCCACGACGAGCATGGCCTCCTCGAAGCCGGGCGCCCGCGCGAGCACCGTCCCCTGGTCGTCGATCACGAGCGAGTGCCCGTCGAAGATCAGCTCGTCCTGGCCCCCCACCGTGTTGCAGAAGGCGACGTAGACCGAGTTGTCGCGGGCGCGCGTCCGGAACATCTCCTCGCGCTCGCGGTCGCGCTGCAGATGGAAGGGCGAGGCGGAGATGTTGACGATCACCTGCGCGCCGGCGAGGGAGAGGTCCGTCGCCGGCGGCCCCGGCTGCCACATGTCCTCGCAGACGGTGACGCCGACGAGGGTGTCGCCGTGCTCGAGCAGGAGCAGGTCGCCGCCGGGAGCGAAGTAGCGGAACTCGTCGAACACGCCGTAGTTCGGCAGGAAGCGCTTCTTCACGAACGCCTTGACCTCGCCGCCGGCGCACACCGCGCAGGCGTTGTAGAGGTCGCGGTCGAAGTGCGGCGTGCCGACGAGCGCCACGATGCCCCGGGCGGCGCGCGCGACCTCCTCGAGCGACCGCTCCGCCGCCCGGACGAAGCCCCGGCGCAGCAGCAGGTCCTCGGGCGGATAGCCGGTGATCGCCAGCTCGGGGAAGAGGACGAGGTCGGCGCCGGCTGCGCGCGCCTCCTCGAGCCGCTCGAGGATGACGCCGCGGTTGCCCTCGAGGTCGCCGACGATCGGGTTGATCTGGGCGAGGGCGAGCCTCATGTGCGGTTTGGGACTATCACTCGAACGCCTCGCGGCGCAGTCGGACGGCGTTCAGGTCGCGCTCACGGACCTCGTCGGCGTGCGCGAGCAGGACGTCGACGTCGTCGTGCTCGGCATGGAGGTACCGCCCCGCGAGGGCGTCGTAGCGGCCGCTCGCCAGCTTTCGCACGAGCTCCGGCGCGAGCTCCGGCGGCGTCCAGGGCGCGTCGTCCGGGAACGCGCCTTCGGTCATCGCGGTCCGCACGAGCCCCGGGCTGATCAGGAACACGGAGATCCGCCCGCCGAGCTCGTTGTTCAGCACCTCGGCGTAGCGGCCGACCGCGGCCTTCGACGCCGGGTACGCCGTCGCCGACGACCGCGGCAGGTAGGACGCGCCGCTGCCCGTGATCACGATGCGCCCCGACCCCCGCTCGAGCATGCCCGGGATGACCGCGCGGCAGCAGAGGTGGACGCCGAGGACGTTCACCTCGAAGACGCTCCACCACTCCTCCGGCTCGATCTCCCACGTCCGCTCGCGGTTGCCGGTGCCGGCGTTGGCGACGAGGAGGTCGACGGGCCCGGCCTCGGCGAAGCCGCGCTCGACCGATTCACGGGAGGTCACGTCCATCTCGATCGCACGCCCACCCGTCTCGGCCGCGACCGCGTCGATCTCCCCGCGCGAGCGCGCGGTGACTGCGACCGACCACCCGTCCTGGGCGAGCGCACGCGCGACGCCCGCGCCGATGCCGCGGCCCCCGCCCGTCACGACCGCGCTACCCGACGGCACGGGAGATCTCCTCCAGCGACTCCGGGTTCTCGAGCGAGGAGAGATCCCCCGGATCCTTGCCGAGGACCCTGGCGCGCACGGCGCGCCGCACGATCTTCGCCGAGCGCGTCCGCGGCAGCTCCGCCACCCAGACGACCCGCTCCGGCTTGAACGCCTTGCCGAGGGCGGCCGTCACGGCGGCGGCGACCTGCCCGTCGTCCCGCTCGACGCCGGGCTTCGGCACGCAGAAGATCCACGCGACCTCGCCCTTGACCTCGTGCGGCACTCCCACCGCAGCCGCCTCGGAGACGAGGCCGCTGGCGATCGCGGCCGACTCGAGCTCCGCCGGGCCGACCCGCTTGCCGGCGATGTTGAGCGTGTCGTCGCTGCGGCCGTGCAGGAACCAGTAGCCGTCCTCGTCGACCGAGGCCCAGTCGCCGTGGGTCCAGACGCCGGGGAAGCGCCGCCAGTACGTGTCCAGGTACCGCTCGTCGTCGCCCCAGATGCCGCGCGTCATGCCGGGCCAGGGGCGGCGGCAGACGAGCTCGCCCACCTCGCCGCGCACGGGCGCACCGGCGGCGTCGACGACGTCCATGTCCTGCCCGAGCGCCGGGAACCCCAGCGCCACCGGCTTGATCGGCTCTGTGATCGCCGTCGTGAGGAAGCACGCGCCGACCTCGGTGCCGCCGGAGATGTTCACGATCGGCGCTCGCCCGCCGGCCACGTGCTCGAAGAGCCACGCGTACGGGCCGGGATTCCACGGCTCCCCCGTCGTGCACAGCGCCTTCAGCGACGACAGGTCGGCGGCCGGCTCGCCCTTCGGGATGAGCGCCCGCACGAGGGTGGGCGAGAGGCCGAGCATCGTGACCCGCTCCGACTCGACGAGGCGCCAGAGGCGGTCGTCCGGCCAGTCGGGCGCACCCTCGGCGAAGACGATCGTCGCGCCTGCGGCGCCGCCGCCGACGAGCGTCCACGGGCCCATGATCCACCCCATGTCGGTGGCGAAGTGGACGCGGTCGCCTGCCCTCACGTCCGTCTGGTACGAGGCCTCGCGGGCGATCGAGACGAGGAAGCCGCCGTGGACGTGCAGGGCGCCCTTCGGGCGACCGGTGGTGCCCGAGGTGTACGCGAGCAGGTAGGGCGCCTCGGCGTCGAGCTCGAGCGCCGGCAGCTCGCCGGGCTGTCCGGCCACGAGCTCGGGCCACTGGCGCGTCGCCCGGTTCCAGGCCACCACGTGCTCGACCGTGGGGGGGACGGCGGCCTGGAGCGTCTCGCCCATCTCCACGCGCTTCCCCCGCCGCAGCGACCAGTCGGCGCACAGCACGACCCTGGCCTGCGCATCCTCGAGGCGCGACGCGATCGCCGGCGCGGCGAAGCCGGAGAAGATCGGCACCTGCACCGCGCCGACGTGGGCGCAAGCGTGCGAGGCCACCGCCACGGCCGGGCACATCGGCATGAAGATCGCGACGCGGTCGCCCTCGCGCACGCCGAGATCGACCAGCGCCTCCGCGAGCTGCGTCACCTGGTGAGACGCCTCGGCCCACGTCGTCGCGTGCCGCTGTCCGTCCTCGCTCTGCCAGACGAATGCCTCCTCGGCGGGCCGCTCTGCAGCCCACCGGTGGACGCAGGTGCCGGCGACGTTGATGCGGCCGCCCACGAACCAGCGCGCCCACTCCGGCCCCCGCGACTCGTCCACGACCCTCTCCCACGGCCGCGAGAACTCGATGCCGAGGTCCTCGACCACGGCCGGCCAGAAGCGCTCCGGCTCGGCGACCGAGATCCGGTGCAGCTCGTGGTAGTCGCCGGCGCCGAGCTTGCGCGCGAGCCGGGACACGTTCGCCTGCGCGACGAGCTCCGGCGTCGGATGCCAGATGAAGCCGCTCACCTTCGCGGAGCCTAGTCGGGTGCAGCTAAGCTAGCGCGTACTAACGTAGCGCGCACTAACAGCGGGCGCGAACAGGAGGTGCGATGAGAGCGCGGATCTTCGCGGAGGAGAACAAGAAGTGGTGGACGCTCGCGGCCGTCGCGTTCGGGCTGTTCATGATCATGCTCGACAACACCGTGGTGAACGTGGCGCTGCCGTCGATCCAGAGGGACCTGGGCATCGCCATCTCCCAGCTGGAGTGGATCGTCACCGCATACGCGCTCGTGTTCGCTGCGCTGATGGTGACGGGCGGCAAGCTCGCCGACCTGTTCGGGCGGCGGCGGATCTTCGTCACCGGGCTCACGGTCTTCACGCTCTCGTCGCTCGCCTGCGGGCTCGCGTCGAGCGCCGGCCTCCTGATCGGCGCGCGCGCGGTGCAGGGGATCGGGGCGGCGCTGATGATGCCGGCGACCCTCTCGATCATCACGGCGACGTTTCCGCCGCGCCAGCGCGGCCAGGCGATCGGCATCTGGGCCGGCGTCTCGGCGCTCGCGCTCGCGATCGGCCCGCTCTGCGGCGGCCTGATCGTCGACAACATCAACTGGAACTGGATCTTCTTCGTGAACGTGCCGGTCGGGGCGCTCGGGCTTGTCGTGTCGCAGTTCTTCATCCCGGAGTCGCGCGACACCTCGCACGAGCAGAGCATCGACCTGCCCGGCCTCGCCACCTCCGGTCTCGGCCTCTTCGCGCTGACCTATGCGCTGATCGAGGGCAACCGCCACGGCTGGTTCTCCGCCGAGATCCTGGGCCTCTTCGCAGCGGCGGCGATCCTGCTGGCAGCCTTCGTGGCGGTCGAGGCGCGCCAGCGCCTGCCGATGCTCGACCTCTCGCTCTTCCGGGTGGGCGCCTTCGCGGGCGCGAACATCGTCGCGCTGCTCGTCTCGCTCGGCATGTTCGGCGTCTTCTTCTTCGTCTCGCTGTACGTCCAGAACATCCTGGGCTACAGCCCGACGAAGGCCGGTGCCGTGTTCCTGCCGATGACGCTGCTGATCATCCTCGTGGCGCCCGTCGCCGGCCGCGCGTCGGACCGCATCGGCTCGCGCTGGCTGATGGGGGCAGGCATGACGCTGCTCGGGATCTCGCTCCTGCTCTACCAGCGCGTCGGCGTGCACACGGGGTTCTGGACGCTGCTGCCCCAGCTCCTGGTCGGCGGCCTGGGCATGGCGATGACGATGTCGCCGATGACCTCCGCCGCGATGGGCGCCGTCCCCGTCGACAAGGCAGGCGTCGGCTCGGGCGTGCTGAACAGCTTCCGCCAGGTCGGCGGTGCGTTCGGGATCGCCCTGATGGGGGCGATCGTCGCCTCGTACCTGCACGCGCCGCCGCGATCGCCGCTCGGCAAGCAGGAGTACGTGGACGGCTTGCACGCCGCGCTGCTCCTGAGCGCCGGCATCACGTTCGCGGCCGCGATCGTGGCGGTGGTGCTGGTGCGGACGAGCCCCGTCGTCGAACGGGCGCACGTGGCGGAGCTGGCCGCATGACGACGGCCGCCCGGCTGCCCGCGGCGGAGCGTCGCGAGCGGCTCGTGGAGACCGCAGTCCGGGTGTTCGGCGAGGGCAGCTACCGCGGCACGACGACGGCGGAGATCGCCAGGGCCGCCGGGGTGTCCGAGCCGATCCTCTACCGGCACTTCGCGTCGAAGCGCGACCTCTACCTCGCCGCGCTCGACCATGTCTGGGGAAAGGCTCGCGCCGCCTGGGAGCGGGCGCTCGCCGAGTCTCCCGACGTGCGCGCGGCGCTCGAGGCGATGGGCCGCGGGCATTTCAGCGTGCGGGACTGCAAGCACCAGCTGTCGGAGCTGTGGGTGCAGGCGCTCGGCGAGGCGGCCGAGGACCCGGAGCTGCGGCGGCACCTGCGCCGGCACATGCGCGAGGTGCACGCGTTCTGGGTGGAGGCGATCCGGCGCGGCCAGCGGGAGGGGGTCCTGCACGCCGAGCGCGACGCCGAGGCCGAGGCATGGATCTTCCTCGCCGGCGGCATCCTCGGCATGGTCGGGCGGCGCATCGGCCTGCTCGACGACGCCGACGCGGCCCGCATCCGCGCCGCCCGCCTCGACTGGATGTCGCCCCCGCCCCCCGAGCCGTAGCCGCGGTCCGAACCGGCCGCGGGCCGGCGACGAATGGGAGAAGCCCCCGGTGTGCGGCTCCGGGGGCAACCTTTTCCGAGGCGCCGAAAAGAGAACAGGCCCCCGGCTGCGGCTCCGGGGGCCTGTTCGAGAGGCGCGCCCACCCTGTGGGCTTGCGGAGACCCGACTCTGCGGCTCAGCCGCGTCTCCGTTCCATCACCGGATGCTCCGGCGCGCCCCCTGCAAACCTCAGCCTGGCGTCCGGCGTGGTTGCAAGGTGGCCTCACTATACGAGTCCCGAGCAGCCGAGTCAAGTAGCTCGGTCAAGTGATCTTTCGCTAACCTGCTTCACCGGCTTTCAGCGTGAACATGCCCTTTTTGGGGGATGGCCCGTTGGGACGCCTTGCACTTTGGTGAAGCATAGGATTCACTCCACATGATGACTCGAGACGCCGCACTCCACATCCGTCGCGCCGCCGCCCCCAGCGGGCTGCGGCTCGGCGAGCGCCTGCGCCAGCTTCGTGTCGCCGCCGGCCTGACCCAGAGCGACGTCGCCGGTGACCGGTTCTCGAAGGAGTACGTCTCGCAGATCGAGCGCGGCAAGACGCGGCCGACGCGCGAGACGATCGAGTGGCTCGCCGCGCGGCTCGGCGTCGATCCCGGCTTCCTCGCCAACGGCGTGGCCACCGACGAGCGCGGTCGCCTCGAAGGCGCCCTCGCGCGCGCCGAGGCCATGATCGAGGCGCTCGAGAACGACGCGGCCGCCGTCGAGTACGAGGCGCTCGTCCCTGCCGCCCGCGCGACCGGCGTCGCCGAGCTCGAGGTCAGGGCACTGGTCGGCGCAGGTCGCACGCAAATGCGCCTCGGCGCGCTGCGGCCGGCGGTCGAGCTGCTGAACGAGGCGCGCGGCATCGTCGAGGGCGCGAGCTTCTCCGACGTCGAGCGCGCCGAGGTCGTCTACGCCCTCGGCGTCTGCCGCTACCAGCTCAACAGCATCCAGAGCGCCCTCGGCCTGCTCAACGAGGCGCTGGCGCTCGCCGAGCGCTCCGGCCTGCCGTCCGACTCGCTCCGCTCGAACATCCTGGCGTGGCGCTCCCGCTGCTGGCGGCGCCAGCGCGACTACGAGGCCGCGCGCGAGGACGTCGAGCGCTCGCTTCAGCTCGCCGAGGACGCCGACGACCCGCGCACGATCGGCGCCGCCTACTTCCAGGCGTCGCTCGTGGCCGACCGTGAAGGGCACTGGGTCCTCGCCCGCAACTACGCCGAGAAGGCCCGCGCTGCGTACGAGGAGCTGTCCGACAAGGTGCACGTCGGCCAGCTCACCAACAACCTCGGCGGCCTCAACTTCCTCCTCGGCAAGACCGACGAGGCGATCTCGCTGCTGAAGGAGGCGTTCGGCATCGCCCTCGACACCGGCCGCGACGCCGACGCGGCGCAGGCGGTTTCCTCGCTCGCCCAGATCCACCTCCGCACAGGCAACGCGGAGCAGGCCGAGAGCCAGGCGCGCCAGGCGCTGCAGCTCCTCGGCGAGCAGGAGGACTACCTCGACGAGATCGGCAACGCGCGCCTCGTCCTGGGCCGCGCGCTGCTCGAGCAGGGCATGCTCGACGAGGCCGAGGTCCAGTTCGGCGAGGCCGAGGCCAGCTTCTCGCAGCTCGGCTCCGCCAGCCATCGCGCCGCCGCCTGGGTCGCACGCGGCGACCTGGCGGCCCGGCGTGGCGACGACAGGCTTGCAGCGCACCTCTACCGCACGGCGGCAGAGGCTTTGCAGGACGTCCGGTTCTAGGCTCGAAGGGGGGTGACAACATGAGCAAGGCGCGGCTTCTCTCTCTTCTCGTCACCGCATCGCTGTTGGCGATCTTCATCGCGAAGGTGATGCTCGTCGTGACGCCCGACGGCATGAACGACGGCGGGTTCTGGTAGGCGGCGGGCACGGCATTGCCGACCCCGCCGCCGTCGCGGCCTGACCGCGCGGCGGCAGCCTCTACGCCGGGGGCGGGCCTTCCGCCCAACCGACCGAGCGTTTCCGCCCGCTGAGCGCGGGTGATGACGCGAACGTGGGCACACGCTTCGAGCGGGGCCGCCGCGCGTGGCAGGTGACCCGCGTCGCGCGGCGGAGCGGCATCCGCCGCGTCCTCGGGGAGCTCGGCGTCGCCGGCCAGCGCGACGCCACGCGCGAGGGCGCTCAGAGCTTCCGGCAGGCGCTGGAAGAGCTCGGGACGACGTACATCAAGCTCGGCCAGCTCCTCTCCTCGCGGCCGGACCTGCTGCCGGACGTCTACATCGAGGAGCTCCTCCAGCTCGTCGACGCGGTGGCTCCCGTGCCGTTCGCCGAGATCGACGCGATCATCCGGGCCGAGCTCGGCGACGACGTGTTCGCGAGCGTCGACCCGGAGCCGCTGGCGACCGCGTCGATCGCGCAGACTCACCGGGGCCTGCTGAAGAGCGGGCGCGAGGTCGTCGTGAAGGTGCGGCGACCCGGCGTGATGGAGCAGGTCGAGATCGACCTCAAGCTGCTCCGGTCGACCGCCGGCCTCGCCGCGGGCAGGTCGGAGACGGCGCAGCTGCTGCAGGTCGAGGCGCTCGCAGACGAGCTGGAGGTGCACCTCAACGCGGAGCTCGACTTCACGGAGGAGGCGCACAACACGGAGCTGATCGGCCGCCTGATCGCCGACTACGAAAAGCTCGTGGTGCCGAAGGTCGTCCACCCCTACGTCACCGAGCGCGTCCTCGTGCTCGAGGCGATCGCCGGCCGGAAGGTCGCGCCCGACCACGCTCTCGCGCCCGAGCTCGCTGCAGAGCTCGCGCGGCAGTTCTTCAGCGCCTACGTGTTCCAGATCGTCGTCGAGGGCGTTTACCACGCCGATCCCCACTCGGGCAACGTGCTGCTCACCGACGACGGCCGTCTGGCGCTCCTCGACTTCGGCCTGCTCGGCCGGCTCGACGACGACACGCGGCGCGGCCTCTCGCTGCTGCTGCTGGCGATCGCGCAGAACCGTGCGGACGACGTGGCCGACCTGATCCTGGCCCTTTCGCTGACGGACGTGAAGTCCGACCAGCCCGGCTTCGTGCACGACGTGCGCCGCAAGCTGCCGCGCTTCCACTGGCGGCCGCTCTCGGGCATCCGAGCCGGCGAGGCGCTCGCCGACCTCCAGCGCGTCGCCCTGGCGTACGGCATCCGCCTGCCGACCAGCTTCGCCCTCGTCGGGAAGACGCTCGCGCAGGCGGACGCGGTGGCGCGGACACTGCACCCCGAGCTCGACCCGATCGAGCTGCTCGAGGAGGAGGCGCTGGAGGTGATGCTCGCCGAGGCGGAGCGCCGGCTGGAGCCGAACCGGCTGTTCGCGTACCTCTACACGCAGCTCGACCCGCTCACCCGGCTGCCGCGGCGCGTGAGCCACCTGCTCAGCGAGCTCGAGCAGGGAACCCTGAAGCTGGGCATCGTGCCGACCGGGCTCGGAGAGCTCGAGCACAACCTGCGCTCGATCGCCAACCGCGTGGGCGCGGCGATCATCGTGGCGGCGCTGCTGCTCGCGTCGGCGCTCGTGGTTCGCGTGCACCAGTTCGAATGGCTCGGGGCGGTCGGCTTCTCCCTCGCCGCCCTGCTCGGGGTCTACATGCTCTGGAAGATCGTGCGGACGCCCGGCGAGCTGTGACGGCGGTTGCCGTGGATCGTGCCGCTCTGGAATACTGACGCCTCGACTTCAAAAAGGAAAGTGAGGAGGCGGAATGAGCGAGAACGGCTATGCCAAGGAGGTGCTCGTCACCACCGACTGGCTGGTGGAGCACCTGCACGACGACGCCGTCGTGGTCGCGGAGGTCGACGAGAACACCGACCTCTACGACGAGGGTCACATCCCCGGCGCCGTCGAGCTGCACTGGAGGGAGGACCTGCAGGATCCGATCGTGCGCGACCTCGTGGAAAAGGACCGCTTCGAGCAGCTCCTCGGAGAGCGCGGCATCGGCAACGAGACGACGGTCGTGCTCTACGGCGACAAGAACAACTGGTTCGCCGCGTACGCGTACTGGTACCTCCGGATCTACGGGCACCGTGACGTGCGGATCCTCGACGGCGGGCGCCAGAAGTGGATCGACGAGGGGCGGGAGCTGACGGTGGAGCGGCCGACGCCGACGCCGCAGCCGTACACGGCCGAGGCGCGGGACGAGTCGATCCGCGCCCGGCGCGACCAGGTCCTGCAGTGGCTCGGCGAGTCGGGCCGCGCGCTCGTCGACGTGCGCAGCCCGCAGGAGTACTCGGGCGAGCTGGCCGCGCCCCCGGGGTACGAGCAGGAGGGCGCGCTGCGCACCGGGCACATCCCCAGCGCCCAGTCGATCCCGTGGGCGCAGGCGGTCCGCGACGACGGCACCTTCAAGCCGGTGGACGAGCTGAAGGAGCTGTACGGCGCCAAGGGCGTTACGCCGGAGAAGGAGGTCACCGCGTACTGCCGCATCGGCGAGCGGAGCGCTCACACCTGGTTCGTGCTCCACGAGCTGCTCGGCTACGAGAACGTCCGCAACTACGACGGCTCCTGGACCGAGTGGGGCAACCTCGTCGACGTTCCCATCGAGAGATAGGGACGTCCGGGGCGGCGCGGTACGCGGCGGTCGGATCAGGCGCCGCTGAGCGGCACGTCGCCGTTCACGCTGCCGGCGCGCTCGATCACCACCTGCGGGATCCTCGCCCGCGGGCTCAGGCGGAGGAGCATACGTACGACCTCGGCGCAGTCCTCCGGCTGGATCATCTCGTCGCCCGTCAGGCCGGACCACTGCGCCATCGGCGTGTCGACGAAGCCGGGGCAGAGCGCGACCGCCCGCACGCCGTCGGCGTCGAGCTCCTCGTTCAGCGACCGCGTCAGCGAGATCACCGCCGCCTTCGTGGCGCCGTAGGCGGCGAGGCCGGGCGTCGGCAGCGTGCCGGCGATGGAGGCGAGGTTCACGATCCAGCCGCGCGACTCCCGCAGCAGCGGGATCGCGGCCTGCGTGACGAGGAACAGGCCGCGGAGGTTCACGCCGAGCTGGAGGTCGAGGTGCTTCGCCGGCAGATCCTCGACGCGCCCGGCGATCCCGATCCCGGCCGAGTTCACCAGCACGTCCAGCCGGCCGAAGCGCGCGCGGTGCTCCGCCACGAGCCGCTCGCACGCCGCCGCGTCCGACACGTCCGCTGCGACCGCGGTGGCGCCGAGCTCGGCTGCGGCCGCCTCGATCCTCTCCGGCCGGCGCGACGCCACCGTGAGCTCGAACCCCTCCCCGCGCAGCATCCGCGCGATCGCGAGCCCGATGCCGGACGAGCCTCCGGTGACGAGTGCTGCGCGCTCCACGGCCGTTCTCTACGCGAACCGCGGGTGCAGGTCAAGCGGCCGGCACGGCGAACAAGGGCGCGGAGGGAAACGTTGCCGCACCCCTCCTCTCCCCGGAGACGGCGGCTCACGCCGCCGTCTCCGTACAGTTAGGGGCATGCAGGCCCCCACGCTCACCGGCCTGACCGCCGGCGGCGGCTGCGCCGCCAAGTACTCGGCCGCGCGGCTCGAGCAGCTTCTGGCGGGGTTCGTCCCCGTCGAGGCCGAGAACCTCCTCGTCGGCCTCTCGCCTGCGGACGACGCCGCCGTCTACAAGCTCGACGAGGAGCGCGCGCTCGTCTTCACGCTCGACTTCTTCCCGCCGCTCGTGGACGACCCCTCGCTCTTCGGACGGATCGCGGCGACGAACGCGCTGAACGACGTGTTCGCCATGGGCGGCTCGCCGCTGCTCGCGCTCTCGATCGCCGCCTTCCCGGAAGAGCTGCCGACGGAGGTGCTGGCCGACGTCTTCGCGGCCGCGGACGAGCAGGTGCGCGCCGCGGGAGCGCTGCTCGCCGGCGGGCACACGATCCGCGATCGTGAGCCGAAGTACGGCCTCGCCGTGGTCGGCACCGTCCACCCAGACGGCATCTGGCCGAAGAGCGGCGCGCGCCCGGGCGACGCGCTCTTCCTGACGAAGCCGCTCGGCACTGGGCTCGTGCTCGCCGGCCACAAGGACGGGATGATCGGTGACGCGGAGCTCGCCGACGCTGTGCGGTGGATGACGACTCTCAACGCCGCCGCCGCCGACGCGCTGCGGCCCTTCGAGCCGCACGCCGTCACCGACGTGACCGGCTTCGGCCTCTTCGGGCATGCGCACGAGACGGCCGAGCGCAGCGGCGTCCGGATCCGGATCGACGCTGCCGCGATGCCCGCGCTCGAGGGGGCGCTCGAGGTCGCGCGGCGCGGGGTGCGCACCGGCGGCGACCCGCGCAACCGCGACTTCGCGGCGGCGCACGTGGAGAGCGACGGCCTCTCGGACGAGCTGCTCGCCCTCGGCTACGACGCGCAGACCGCCGGGGGCCTCCTGGTCTCGCTCCAGGCGGAGAAGGCGCTCTCGCTCGCCGGCGAGTTCCGCGCGCGCAACCTGTTCCTGCAGCGCATCGGCTTCGTCGAGGACGGCGCCGGCGTGGTCGTGGGCTGAGGAGCCCGTGGAGGCCGGCCCAGCGTTCGACCTGTCCGCCGAGGAGCTCCAGCTCGCCGCGCGCAACCACGCGCTGCCCCTCGAGATGCTCCGCGAGCCGGTGACGCCGCTCGGGCTGCACTACCTGCTCATTCACTTCGACATCCCCGCGGTGGACGCGCGCGCCTGGCGGCTCGAGGTGGGTGGGCGTGTCGAGCGCCCGCTGACCCTGGCGCTCGACGACCTGAAGGCGCGGCCGGCGCGAACGCTGGCCGTCACGCTCGAATGCGCGGGCAACGGCCGCGCGCTCCTCTCGCCGCGCCCGGTGAGCCAGCCGTGGCTGCTGGAGGCGGTGGGGACGGCGGAGTGGACCGGCACGCCCCTGGCGCCGATCCTGGAGGAGGCCCGAGCGGCGCCGGACGCCGTCGAGGTCGTCTTCAGCGGGCTCGATCGCGGCGTGCAGGGCGAGGTCGAGCAGCAGTACGAGCGCAGCCTGCCGCTCGCCGAGGCGCTGCGCGAGGAGGTGCTGCTCGCCTACGAGGTGAACGGCCGGCCGCTGCCGCCGCAGCACGGCTTCCCGCTCCGCCTCCTCGTGCCTGGCTGGTACGGGATGACGCACGTCAAGTGGCTGCAGGCCGTCACCGTCGTCGACGCGCCGTTCCCCGGCTGGCAGCAGGCGGTCGCCTACCACCTCAAGGCGTCGGAGGACGACGCCGGCCGGCCGGTGACGAGGATCCTGCCGCGCTCGCTGCTCGTGCCGCCGGGCATCCCCGACTTCATGACACGGACGCGCTTCGTCGCCGCGGGCCCGGTGGACGTGACCGGCCGTGCCTGGTCGGGCCTGGCTCCGATCGAGCGCGTGGAGGTGAGCGACGACGGGGGCGGCACGTGGGACGACGCGGAGCTCGGCGAGCCGCTGTCCGAGTTCGCGTGGAGCGGCTGGACCTATCGCTGGAAGGCCGAGCCGGGCGAGCACGAGCTCTGCTGCCGGGCGACCGACGCGGCGGGCAACGTCCAGCCCGACAGCGCAGCGTGGAACTTCGACGGCTTCTGCAACAACGCGATCCAGCGCGTCGCGGTCGTCGTGCGCCCGCGCTGACGCGGCGCGTCAGCCGGTCAGCTCACGGCGGCGTGCCAGCAGCCGCCGGCGCTTGTCGACGAGCTCCGCCTCGAGCCGCTCGAGCTCGTCCTTGCGGCGCCGCACCAGCTCGAGCTGCGTCTCGACGTGCGGCAGCGCCGCCTCGACGATGCGCAGCCGCTCGGCCTCGGACTCGGTCGCGTGGAAGCGCCGGCGTAACGCCGCGCGCGCCTCTTCGGCCTCCACCAGGCGCTTGAGCTCGTCGAGCGAGAGGTTCAGCAGGTCGCGCAGCCGCTTGAGCTGCAGGAGCCGCTCGACGTCGGCGTCGTCGTAGGTGCGGTGCGAGCCCTTCGCTCGCTCGCCCCCGGGCAGCAGGCCGATCTCCTCGTAGTAGCGGATCGTCCGCGGCGTGATGCCGGCGCGCTCGGCCACCTCGCCGATGCGAATCACGCCGCCGCCTCGAGGAGATCCTCGGCCTCGGCGTGCGCGACGTGACCGGGACGCAGCACCGACACGACGGCCCCTGCGAGGGAGACGCCGGTGAGCACCCACAGCGCCATGTGCATGTTCGAGATGAACGGGTCGAGCTGCCGCGCCGACAGGCCCGACGTCAGCCCGGAGAAGATGCGGAAGAGGACGGCCTTCGGGACGGCGGCGGTCACGATCGCCAGCACGAACGCGATCGAGATCACTGCGCCGGTGTTCTGCAGCATCACGCGTGCTCCGGCCGCGATGCCGCGTCGGTGCGGGGGGACGACCCCCATCATCGCCGCGGTGTTGGGGCTGTTGAACATCCCCGAGCCCACGCCGACGAGCGCCAGCCAGAGCGCGCTCCACACGTACGGCGTGTGTGCCTGCAACATCGTCATGCCCGCGATGCCGGCGGCCGTGACGACCATGCCGAGCGCCGCGAGCGAGCGCGAGCCGTGGCGGTCGGCGACGATGCCGGCGAGCGGCGAGGCGACGACCATGCCGACCGCCAGCGGCGCGAGCTCGAGCCCCGCCATCAGCGGCGACTGCCCCTGCGGCCCCTGGAAGTAGAAGACGAACAGGAACATCAGCGCGAAGCGCGAGAGGCCGTTGATGAACGCGGCGCCGGACGCCGCGGCGAAAAGCCGGTTCGAGAAGAGGGAGAGGTCGAGCATCGGCGCGCGGCCGCGGCGCTCGATCAGCACGAAGAGCGGCAGCAGCACGGCGGCCGCGGCGAACCCGCCGAGCACGAGCGGCGCGTTCCAGCCCGAGAGACCGCCCTTCGACAGCGCCAGCACGAGCCCGGTGAGCCCCACGACGTAGGTCGACGTGCCGAGCAGGTCGAGTCCGCGCTCGGCGTCGCGGCGGGCGAGCTCGTGCAGGACGAGGTAGGCCCAGGCCGAGCCCAGCAGCCCCAGCGGCACGTTGAACCAGAAGACCCACGGCCACGCGATCGCGACGAGCGCGCCGCCGAGCACCGGCCCGATCACGAGGCCGACCGCCGCGACCATCGTGTTCGTGCCCATCGCGAGGCCGAGCTCCCTCTTCGGGAAGGCGTCCGTGACGAGGGCGGCGGCGTTCGCGAAGAGGAAGGCGCCGCCGACGCCCTGGAGCACGCGCCAGAGGATGAGCTGCGTGCCGCTGCCCGAGAAGCCTGCGCCGAGCGACGCGGCCGAGAAGACGAGGAAGCCGAGTACGTAGGCGTTCTTGCGGCCGAACAGGTCGGACAGCCGGCCGGCGGTGAGCACGAGCACGGTCGACACGATCATGTAGACGAGGATCACCCAGACGAGCTGGAGCAGCGTCGTGTGCAGGCTCCGCTCGAGCTCGGGCAGCGCGATGATCAACGTGCCGGAGTTGACCGTCGCGAGCAGCATGCCGAGGCTCGTGCAGGAGAGCACCCACCACTTGAAGTGCTCGCTGTGCCGACGTGTCCGCAGGAATCTCATTCTTACGTGAACGTCATTTTAGCAGCGTCCGGGACGGCTCGGTGGGGGCATCTACACTCGGGCCGTGGGGATCGCGGCGACGACGCTCCCGCGCCGGCTGGAGCTCGCACCCGAGCGCTTCCGCCAGCTCGCCTGGTGGACGGTCGGCTGGCTCGTCCTGATCGTCGCGACCGGGGCGACGGTGCGCCTCACCGGCTCCGGGCTCGGCTGCCACCACTGGCCGGGCTGCCAGCCGACGCAGTTCCTGCCCAGGCGCGGCTTCCACTCCGACGTCGAGTTCGGCAACCGGATCGTCGCCTCGTTCACCGTCCTCAGCACGGTCGCCCTCGCCGTCGGCACGGTCTTCACGCGCGGTCTGGGACGCGCGGTGAAGGCGACGGCGTGGGGTGTCTTCCTCGGCACCGCGGCGCAGGCGGTGCTCGGCCCGATCACCATCCACTACCACCTGAACCCCTGGCTCGTGCTGACGCACCTGCTGCTGTCGCTCGCGGTGCTCGCCCTGGCGGTCGTCGTGCTGCTCGAGTCGACCCGCCTGGTGCGCGGCGGCTCGTCTGCACTGCCTGCCGGCGCCCGCGCGCTCGGCGCGGTGCTCCTCGCCGCCGTCGGCGTACTCGTCGTCACCGGCACCCTCGCAACCGCGGCCGGGCCGCACCCGGGGAGCCAGGTCGTCGAGCGCATCGGCTCGTTCCAGCCGGCCGTGTCGCTCCACGTCCGTGCGACCGCCGCTTTCGGGATCGCCTTCCTGCTGCTCGCGGCGTGGGCGTGGCGCGAGCGCGAACGGCGGCCGTGGCTGCTGCGGGGGTGCGGGGGGCTTCTCCTGCTGCTCGGCGCGCAGATGGCGGTCGGCGAGACGCAGTACCGGACGGGGTTGCCCTGGTGGCTCGTGCTCGTGCACGTCGCGATCGCCGCCTGCGTCTTCGGCTGGACCGTCGGCCTCGTCGCCCGGCTGTGGCGGCCGGTCGCTCAGGCTTCGACGTAGACTCGCGCCCATGTCGGAGCTCACGCTCTCGAGCAGACCGGAGCTGCGCCGGCCCGTCCTCGTCGCCGCCTTCCGCGGCTGGAACGACGGCGGACAGGGCGCCTCGCTCGCCGGCGGCTACCTCGCGAAGCAGTGGGGCGCGGCGCGCTTCGGCGAGATCGATTCCGAGGGGTTCTTCGACTTCCAGACGACGCGGCCGCACGTCTCGCTCGTCGAGGGCCTCACGCGCCGGCTGGACTGGCCCGACAACGGCTTCTTCCACGCGGCCATACCCGGCGCCGACCGAGACGCCATCCTCCTGCTCGGCATCGAGCCCGGCCTGCGCTGGCGGACGTTCACGAAGCTCGTGCTCGACCTCGCTCGCGACTTCGGCGTGGAGCTGCTCGTCACCTTCGGCTCGCTGCTGGCCGACGTGCCGCACACGCGGCAGGCGCCGGTCACCGGCGCGGCCACCGACGCGGCGCTGGTGGAGCAGATGGGACTGGAGCCCTCGCGCTACGAAGGGCCGACGGGCATCGTCGGCGTCGTGCACGACGCGTGCCGCGAGTCGGATCTGCCGTCCGTGAGCCTCTGGGCGGCGGTGCCGCACTACGTGTCGCTCGCGCCGAGCCCGCGCGCCGCGCTCGCGCTCGTGCGGCGCTTCGGCGAGCTCCTCCGCGTCGACATCGACGTCGCCGAGCTCGAGGAGGCGTCCGAGGAGTACAGCCAGCAGGTGACCGAGGCCGTCGCCTCCGACGCCGAGACCGCCGCGTACGTCGAGGAGCTCGAGCGGCGCGTCGACATGCTCGAGGCCGCGGAGGATCTCCCCTCCGGCGACACGCTTGCCGCCGAGCTGACGCGCTACCTCCGCGAGCGAGACCAGGAGGACGACACGGACACGGGGCCCGACGCGCCCGCCGTGTAGGTCCGCCCGGCGACGGGCGGATCACACGCTCAGCCCTCTGCGAGGCGGGCGGCGTCGTGCGCCGACGGCTCCGGGGCTCCGGCCGAGACGGCGGCCGGCTTGCGGCGCCGCCGGCGGCGCTTCGGCTTCGCCGCCTCGTCGGCGTCGGGCGGCGCCGCGGCGTGCTCCTGCTCCGCAGGCTCGGCCGCGGTCGCGACGGCCGCGGGCTCCGCCTGCGGGCTCTTCTTCTTCCGCCGCCTCCGGCGGCGGTTCCGGCTCGCCTGCTGCTTCGGCGCGGGCAGGTTCTCGGAGAGCGCCAGGGCGACGTCGGCCACCGGCCCGAGCTCCTCGCGCGCCTCGTCGATCACCTTCGTCGCGCGCGGCGTGTAGCCCTCGGCCGACGCGAGCAGCGCCGCCCCCACCGGGATCGGCTGCTCGAGCGCAGTGCGGACGAGCTTCGCCGCGTTCTCCTCGTGCCGGTGACCGCGCGAGTTCGCGAGCGCACCCAGCAGGCGCTTCGCCTCGGGATACTCGGTCGACGCGCGCCGGTCCTGCACCTTCCGCGTCGCCCGCGCCAGGCGCCACGTCCAGCGGACGAGGATCTGGTCGGGCGCGTCGGGCTTCGCGGCCGCGAGCGCGCGCAGGAGGATGCGGATGCCCGGCAGGCGTTCCTTCTCCCAGGTGGGCGCCTGCGTTACGAGCGTCACGAGGTCGTCGAAGTCGGCGCGCTCCACCCGCACCGAGACCCGGTCCTGGAGCGCCATCATCCGCAGGCGCCGGTTCGGGTTCTCGGCGGCACAGGTCGCGAGGAACTGCTCCAGCACGCCCTTGCTCGCCTTGCCGTCGGTCAGCTTCTGCACGAACGAGCCGCGCTCGTCGAAGCGGATCTGCCGGCCGGCGATCGTCGCCCAGTAGCGTTGCTCGTCGTCGTCGAGGAAGCGCGGGTCGACGCGCTGCCACTCCCGCTGGATCACCGCGATCCGGCGGCGGACGTCGGGCGTGACCGGCACGAGCCAGGGCGCCGGCGTGAGGCGGCGCCGCGCGCGCCGCTGCGAGCGGCGGCGCGGAGCCGGCGTGACGCGCGCACCCTCGCGGTAGAAGTCCGCGTCGAGGAGCGAGTGCAGCGAGACGACGCGCTCGTTGTGGGTCGCCCCCTTCGGCACGAAATCGACCACGATGCCCGCCTCCTTGCGCGCGTGCAGGCGCATGATCCGCCCGATCCGCTGCTGGTACACGCGCCGGGAGGCGGTCGGCGCGAGGTGCATGCAGACGGTCGCGCGCGGTGAGTTCCAGCCCTCGGCGAGCAGCTGCGCGTTGATCAGGACGTTGATCTCGCCGCGCTCGTAGGCGGCGAGGGTCTCGGCGAGGCGCACCGGCGGCGTGCGGCCGGAGACCGCCTCGGCCTTCAGGCCGGCCGCGCGGAACTCCTGCGCGAGGTTGTACGCATGCTCGACGCCGGCCGCGTAGACGATGCCGGGGGTGTTGTCGAAGCGGTCGCGGTACAGGCTCGCGGCCGCCTGGTTCAGCGCCTGGTGGTCGAGGGTCTTCGCCAGGATCTCCTGGTCGAAGTCGCCGCCGACGATCGGCACGGAGTTGATCGCCGCTACCGGGGGCACGCGCAGGCAGCGGAGCGGCGCGATCAGCCCGCGCCGGGCCGCGTCCTGGAGCGGCAGGTCGTCGACGGAGGCGGGGAAGACGTCGGAGACCTGCTTCGCGATCAGCTGCTCGGTCGCGGTCATGCCGATGTAGATCGGCTCCGGGAACGAGCGGATCGCGCTGGAGGTCTTCTCGCCGAGCGCCGTGTGCGCCTCGTCGCAGATCACGAGCTGGTACGCCTCGCGGCTGATCTCGCCGACGTGGCGCGCGAACCAGGCGTAGGTCTGGATCGTGATCGGGTCCCGCTTCAGCGGCTCCTTGCCGCGCTCGATCGCGGGAGTGAAGCGCTCGGCGTAGCCGTTCTCGGTCAGGTCGCGCTCGAACTGTGAGACGAGCAGGCGGCGGTGCGTGAGGATCAGGACGCCGAGCGAGCGCGCCGACTCGACGAAGCCGGCCGCGGCGATCGTCTTGCCCGACGCCGTCGGATGGCGGAAGCGGAAGCGGCGGACGGCGCCGGGATCCTCGCCGGTGAAGCCCTCGGCCTCGTCGGCCTCGTCGTCGTCGCCCTCGGGGATCGAGCTCTCGTCCTCCTCGTCCTCGGGCTCGACGAGCTCCAGCTCGGCGGCGGCGCCGTTGCCGTTGCCGTTCTCCGGTCCCTCCTGGATCGCCGCGATCAGCTCCGTCAGCATCCCGGCGAGCGCGTCGATCTGGTGGCGGCGCAGCTCGAGCCCCGAGGCGAGCCGCGGCGGCTCCGAGGCCAGTACGCGCTCGAGGCCGAGCATCAGGCCGTAGCGGACGCGCCACTCCGGCGACGGGACGCGGCGGCCTGCTGCGATCTCCGCGAGCGCGTCGTCGAGCGCACGTCTGCGGGCCGTCCCCGGCGCCAGCACCTCCGCCGGGTCCTCGCCCTCGCGCAGGAAGGGCTCGCCCGCCCAGGTCTCCGCTCTGGCGGCGTCGGCTGCGAGGCCGTCGCTGGCCTCCGCAAAGGTCGTAGGGTGGTCGGTGATCTCCTGCATGTGCGCAGCGCGTGACTCGCCGCTGCAACCTCGGAAGAAAGTGGCGCTCGCGGTACCCCTACAGCGAGCGGCGCACCTCGCACTATATCGGAATCCTTCGAGGAGGGTTTGGCGGAACGTGCCTCGTCGGAGGGGTGCGATGCTCGTTCCGAGGCAAGGACGCAGCGTCGCGTTCGTAGCCGGCGGCTACGGGCGCGACCGAGGACGCCGCATCGGGGCGAGCAGCGCGGCCCGCCGGCACAGCGCCCGTTTCGCCAAACCCTCCTAAAGCGGGGTGCCTGCGGAGCCCATGCCGCCGAA
>JBBWZD010000095.1:0-9246 GCA_039648875.1 Actinomycetota bacterium | reverse complement strand
GTCTCGGCTCCGGCCCCGTCATCCTCTTCGGCGACGAGGAGCAGCGAGCGACGTGGCTGCCCCCGCTGGTCGAGGAGCCGATCCTCTGCTCCTTCGGCCTCTCGGAGCCGGGTGCCGGCTCGGACGTAGCCGCGCTGAAGACGACCGCGGCGCTCGACGGCGACGCCTACGTCCTCAACGGCTCGAAGACCTTCATCACCAATGCCGGGCATGCCGCGTGGGCGGTGGTGTTCGCGAGGACCGACCCGCGCGCCGGCCACCGCGGCATCTCCGCGTTCGTCGTGCCGATGGACGCGCCGGGCGTGACGGTCGAGTCCCACCTCGACAAGATGGGGCAGCGCGCGACCGACACGTCCGCGTTCGCCCTCCAGGACGTGCGGGTCCCTGTCGAGAACCGCCTCGGCGAGGAGGGCGACGGCTTCAAGATCGCGATGGCGACGCTCGACTTCACACGTCCCGGCACCGCCGCGGGTGCCGTGGGCGTGGCACAGGCCGCGTACGAGCACGCGGTCGGCTACGCGAAGGAGCGAGTCACCTTCGACGTGCCGATCGCGATGCACCAGGGGGTCAGCTTCATGGTCGCGGATATGGCGACCGAGATCGAGGCGGCGCGGCTCCTCACTTGGCAGGCCGCGTGGATGCTCGACCAGGGCTTCGGCCGCCGGGCGACGCTGTACTCCTCGTTCGCGAAGCGTTTCGCCGCGGACACGGCGATGAAGGTGACGACGGACGCAGTCCAGGTCTTCGGCGGCTACGGCTACAGCAAGGAGTACCCGGTGGAGAAGCTGATGCGCGACGCGAAGCTGTTCCAGATCTACGAGGGAACCTCGCAGATCCAGCGCCTCGTGATCGCGAAGGAGCTCTTCCTGCCTCGCGGGTGAGCGAGCAACGTGCCGGCGTAGGCTGCAGCCGATGGCCCTCGAGATAGACCTGGCAGGGCGTGTCGCGCTCGTCACCGGCGGCTCGCGTGGCCTTGGCCGCGCCGACGCGCTGACGCTCGCTCGCGCCGGGGCCGACGTGGCCGTCGCCGACCTCCTCGTCGAGTCGGAGCTGTCGGAGGAGACCGACCGCTACGGCGCGCTCGCCACCGTGGCGCGGCAGCAGGGGCTCGTGCACACCGAGGAGACGGTGCGCGAGATCGAGGGCATGGGCCGGCGCGCGTTCGCCGTCCGCTGCGACGTCACCGAGAGCACGCAGGTCGAGGCAGCCGTCGAGCGCGCGGTCGCCGAGCTCGGCTCCGTCGACATCCTCGTGAACAACGCCGGCACGCTCGACCACGCCGCGCAGCTCCACGACCAGAGGCCGGAGCTCTGGGAGCGCGACCTGCGCGTGAACCTCACCGGCGCGTTCAACTGCGCGCAGGCGGTGTGGCCGCACATGAAGGAGCGCGGCTGGGGCCGGATCGTGAACATGTCCTCGGTCGCGGGGACGCTCGGCGGCTTCGGACAGGCGAGCTACTCGACCACGAAGGCCGGCCTCCTGGGCCTGACCAGGACGCTCGCGCTGGAGGGCGGCCGCCACGGGATCACGTGCAACGCGATCGTGCCGGGCGTCATCGGCACCGAAGCCTTCAACATGGCGAACGCCGCGATGAACGAGCGCATCGTGAGGCGGACCGTGCTGCAGCGCGCGGGCGAGCCGCAGGAGATCGCGAATGCGATCGCGTTCCTCTGCTCCGACCTCGCCGCGTACATCACCGGCATCGAGCTGAACGTCAGCGGCGGCGTCGAGCTCTTCGTCTTCTGAGCCTCCTGCGCCGCGCGAGGCGGCGCCGGGCCCGTCGCTACGATCGCTACGTGCGCCGGCGCCTCGTCCTACTCGCCCTACTCGTCCTCTCGCTGCTCGCGGCGGGGCTCGTGCTCGGGTTCGTGTTCGCGGGCTCGGCGGCGAAGCTCGCCGACGGAGTCCGCATCGACGGCGTCGCCGTCGGCGGCCTGGAGCCGAGCGACGCGCGTGCGCTGCTCGAGCGCAAGGCCGCCGCGCTCGCCGACGCGCCGGTGGTCTTCACGGCGGCCGGGCGGCGCTTCACGATCCGCCCTTCGGAGCTCGGCGTGCGGGCCGACTGGCAGGCGGCCGTCGACGCCGCGCGGGACCAGGGCAACGGATTCGGCCCCGTCCGGGGCTTCAAGCGCCTGGACGTCGACTTCTTCGGCGCCGACGTCACTCCGCCGACCACCGCGCTGAACGGGGCGCTCCGGTACGAGCTCGGCCGCATCGCGGGGAAGGTGAACCGGCCGCCGCGCCAGGCGAGCCTGGTCCGGCGCGGCTTTCGCGTCGCCGTGGCGCCGGCCCGTCCCGGCCGGATGCTCGAGCTCCACACGGCGGCGAGGACGATCGTGCGCCGGCTCGCGTCGCTCCGGCCCTCGACGGGCCCCGTGGAGCTGCCGCTGCGGACGGTCGAGCCGCGGGTGCGCGCCGCGGCGCTCGCGCGCGCGGCCGCGCAGGCTCGGCTCGCGCTGTCGGCGCCGGTGCGGCTCGTGCTCGGACCGACCCGGTGGCTGCTGCCGCGCTACCGCCTCGCGCAGCTCCTCCAACTTCCCGCAGGCGGCCGCACCTCGCTGCGGCTGGCCGGCCCCGCCGCCGACCGGTGGCTGCGGCGGTTCGGCAAGCGCGTCGACCGCGCCCCGCGGGACGCGACGTTCGCCGTCGGCGGGTCGCGTGTGCGCGTCGTGCCCGCCGTGCCGGGCATCCATCTCGATGCGGCGCACACGCGCGGCGCCGTGCTGCAGGCCGCGTTGCGGACGCGCCTCCGCTCGGCGCGTCTCGCGGTCGTGACCACGCCGGCCAAGGTCTCGACGGCGCAGGCGCGCGCGATGCGGATTCGGCGCCTCGTCGCGAGCTACACGACCGTCTACGGCGGCGTCCCGAACCGGATCCACAACGTCCAGCTCGTGGCCCACCTCGTCGACGGCAAGCTCATCGCCCCCGGAGCGACCTTCTCGTTCAACCGCACGACGGGCGAGCGCAACGCCGCGAAGGGCTTCCTCGAGGCGCCCGTGATCGTCAACGGCGAGGTCACGACAGGCCTCGGCGGCGGTGTCTGCCAGGTCTCGACCACCGTCTTCAACGCCGCCTTCGAGGCCGGGCTGCAGATCACCGAGCGGACGAACCACGCGCTGTACATCAGCCATTACCCGCAGGGGCGCGACGCGACGGTCGACTATCCGAGCGTCGACCTGAAGTTCGTCAACGACACCGGCCACTGGCTGCTGCTGCGGACGTTCGTGGGCTCGTCCTCGCTCACCGTGAACCTCTACGGGACGCCGACGGGCCGCCGGGTCGAGAGCACCACGAGCCCGCTGGTCTCGCACGGAGCGGCGCCCGTGCAGCGCACCCTCGACCCCGCGCTGAAGCCTGGCGAGACGGTGGTGGACAGCCCCGGCTCCCCTGCGCTGACGACGAGTGTCACGCGCGACGTCTTCGACCGGAGGGGCAAGCTCCTGCACCACGACGTCTGGTACTCCTCGTACCGCTCGGAGACCGAGCTGGTGCGCGTCGGGCCGAAGGCGGCCCCGCAGCCGGCGACGACCACTCGCACCACGACGACGACTACGACGACGACGGCGCAGACGACGGCGACGAAGAAGAAGGCGCCGCCGCCTCCGCCGCACGGATAGCGTCGGCGAGCCAGCCTGGCACGCGCGTCGGGCGGAACGTGCGCCTGTCGACGCACGCGTGGGAGGTCCAGCCCTCCGCGACGAGCGACCCGCTCTCGGAGACGGTCGCGTACTCGTAGCGGAAGCGCGCGCCGCGCAGGTCGACGCAGCGCGTGTGCACGTGGAGCACCTCGTCGAAGCGTGCCGGCTCGCGGTAGCGGCAGAAGCACTCGAGCACGAGCGCCTCGAGCCCCTGGTCGCGCAGCGCCTGGTAGCCGCCCGCGTAGGCGCGCAGGTACTCGACGCGTGCGACCTCGAACCAGACGAGGTACGCCGTGTTGTGCGCCACGCCCTGCGCGTCGGTGTCGGCAAAGCGGACTCGCACCGCAGTCGAGAACGTGTAACCCTCCACCGGCCGAGTGTCGCAGGAGAGCGACACGAAGCGAAGGAGAGGCCATGGAAGCTCGGGTCGGGAAGCGGCCGCGCTCCGCCGCTCGTGAGCGGGTGAGCCTCGAGCGCCTGGTCGGCCTGGTCCGCCAGGGCGGCCTTGCGTCGTCCTCACCGGAGCCGGCATGAGCACCGAGTGGGGCATCCCGGACTTTCGCTCGCCGGCGGGGATCTGGGCGCGGTACGACCCGCTGGAGTACGCCTCGATCGACGCCTTCCTCGTCGAGCCGGTGAAGGTCTGGGACTTCTACGCGACGCGGCTGAAGGTATTCGCGGAGCGGAGCCGAACGACGGGCATCGCGCCCTCGCCTCTCCAGGTCCACGGCTCGGTCCGCACCTCGAGCTGCCTCGACTGCGGGCTCTAGCGGCCGGCGGGTAGCGAGGTCGCGAAGATCGCCTCGCGGAAGCGGCCGTGCAGGGGCGCGGTGGCGAGGGCGAAGACCGGCACGAGCCGGTTGCCGGCGAACGTCGTCGAGAAGTAGTCGCCGAGCATCCGCCCGCTCGAGGTTCGCGCGACCCAGCTCGTCCGCATCGGCTGCGCGGCGAGCCGCTGGGGCTTCGACCAGGTGGCGCCGCCGTCCGCGGACTTCGTGAACCCGATCCCGAGCCGGCAGGCGCCGGCGGCGCAGGAGCGGGGGAGGTAGTACGCGTAGACGAGCCCGAGGCGGCCGGCATGCGCCGGGTCAGCGCCGAGCCCGGGGGTGAACGCGCTGAACGACGACGAGACCGGCGCGAGCGGCACGCGGGCCGGCGGGGTCCAGCTCAGCCCGCCGTCGCGCGACGAGGCGACCACGATGTCGTTCTCGCCGCAGCCGGGGCGGAAGCGGCAGTCGTGCCACGCGGCATAGAGGGTGCCGGCCGCGTCCATCTCCATCGACGGCAGCGAGAGGCCGCGCATGACCCCCGTGCTGGCGGACGTGAGGGCGGCGACGGTGAAGCGGGAGAACGTCGAACCGCCGTCGGTCGAGCGGACGCCGTCGATCGACCCCGTCAGCCCCGCCTCGCCCTGGTAGTTGCCCGCGATTGCCACGAGCGTGCCGTCGGGCCGCACCACCGGTTGCGCCCCGACGAGGATGCTGGTCGCGCGCACCGGTGCGGACCACGTGAGGCCGCCGTCGTCGGTGGACTGGCTCACCGTCCAGTTCTTCTGGTCGTCGGCGTAGAGGACGTAGCAGCGGCCGCGGAAGCGGCTCGAGGCGGTGTTGTCGCACGCCAGCCATTCCTTGTCGAGCGTCGGCCCGGTTGCCGCCGTGACGGGCGCCGACCAGTGCAGCCCGTCCGTCGACCGCGCGACGAGCACGTGCGAGGACCGCGTCTCGAGCGTCAGCGTCGAGATCAGCCAGACTCCGTGCACCGCGTCGTAGGTGACGCTCGGGTCGGAGGCGGCGACCTGCGTGCCGGGCGGGCTCGACTCGAGCGTGACGCCGGGGAGCAGGCCGCGCTTCCACGTGCGGCCCGCGTCGCGGGAGACGGCGAACCCGATGTTCGAGGAGGCGCCGCCGGCGAAGCGGCCGACCTGGTAGGTGGCGACGACGGCGGAGCCCCAGGCGAAGTCGTCCGGCTCGACCGCGGTCTCGTGCTGGCTGCCGGGGTTGGTGGACCGGTCGACCGAGAGCCGCCGGGAGACGATCTCGCAGTTCTTGGCGACCCTGTCGGAGGCGTCGGCGGAGACCACGTCGACTCCGGCGCCGCAGTCGACGCGGTCGACGCCGCCGAAGGCCGCCTGCACGAAGTCGTCGCCGGCGCGGGAGGCGATCCGGTCCGGCGCGGGCGTCCCCGCCAGCACGTCGCCGTGGACGGTGCCGCGAAGCGTCGCGGCGGCGGCCGGCGCGACGAGCGTCAGGGCGGCGAGCAGGACGGCGAGGCGGCGCACGGTCGCCCAGGGTAGCCGCGACGGGCCGCTGCGGCCGGTCAGGCGGCGGCGCGCCGCAGCGGGCGCTCCGAGAGCACCTGCGCGCAGTGACGGCACACGGTGCGCTCGAGCTCCCACGGGATGCCGCCGCGCTGCACGAGGACGTACGTGCTGACCGGCTCGTGCCGGTGAGGGAGCTCCACGGGAAGACCTTGCTCTGTCATCTGCTCTCAGGGTAATGAGACGACCTCGCGCCTGAAAAGACAGAAAAGGGTGATCTTCGGGATCGCGCGGAGGCTGCGCCGAACCCGGGTATCGTTGCGGTCAGCGACCGAGGAGGGACGATGACGGGACCGGGCAGGAACGATCTGGTGGGCCGGCTGGCCGATCTCAGCGAGGACGCGCTCCAGCGCCTCTCCGAGATGCCGGGCGCCGAGCGGGCGGTCGGCGCGCTCAACGCGCTGCGCGAGCGGACCGACGAGCTCCAGAAGCGCGTGCGCGGTCTCGAGGCGCTCGAGCAGCGGCTGACCGCGCTCGAGCGGAAGGTGGACAAGCTCGGCAAGGGCCGCACCGCGGCGGGGACGGCGCGCCGCAGCACGAAGACGACGAGCACGAAGAGCTCGGGCGGGACGCCGCCCGGCCCCGCAACTAGCTGACCGCGGGCACGCGTACGCGCAGCGCGAGGGGCGCGATCTCGAAGCGCGCCGGCGTCGTCCCCACCTGCTCGCCGTCGACCTCGATCGGCAGCCGCTCCCTGGCGTCGACGGCGACCGCTCCCGCCCGCACGAGCTCGACCTTCGGGTGTGCGAGGTACGTCCCGCGGTAGATCCCCGGCGCCGTGGTCACGAAGTCCCATTTCGTCACGTCGCCGATCAGGACGACGTCGAACAGGCCGTCGTCCGGCTGAGCCTCCGGGGCGAGGCGCATCGCGCCGCCGTGCCACTGCCCGTTCGCCACGATCACGTCGTGCAGGCGGGCCTCGCGAGGCTCGCCGTCGTCGAGGGCGACGGTGACGAGCGTGTTCTGCCACTGCAGGAAGACGCGGACGAGCGCGTAGAAGAAGGTGGCCCTGCCGCCGAGGGCCTTCGACATGGCGTTGGCCCGCTGCGCCACGGCGGCGCTCATGCCGGCGCTGCCGACGTTCGCCAGGTAGCGCTCGGCCTCGTCTCCGTCCCAGGTGCGGTAGGAGACGCGGCCGAGGTCGATCGCGCGGGAGGAGCCCTCCACCGCCGTGCGCACCGCGCCCTCGAACTCGGCGGGGATGCCGTAGGTACGGACGAAGTCCATGCCGGTGCCGAGCGGGATCGTCGCGAGCTCCGTCGCGCCCGCCCCCGCGCGCATCAGGCCGTTCGCCGCCTCGTTCAGCGTCCCGTCGCCGCCCACCGCGACGACGAGCTCGGCGCCGCGCGCCGCTGCGTCCGCCGCGAGGTCGATCAGGTGTCCCGGGCGCTCCGAGAAGCGCGTCTCGCCTCCGAGGCCGAGCGCGGCTGCGCGGTGCGCGAGCTCCGGCCAGCGCTTGCCGGTCGCGCCGCCGTTCGACGCCGGGTTGACGAGAAAGACGGTGCCGGTCGTGCTAATCGTCGGTGACGGCGGCCAGGGCGACGCGCGTCATGCGGTCGACGGCGTCACGCAGCTCCTCGTCGCCGATCCGCTTGAAGTCGCCCTCCACCACGATGTCGCTCACAGTCAGCAGGCAGGCGGCCTGGACTTTCCGCAGCGCCCCGAGGGTGAACAGGATCGCCGCCTCCATCTCCACCCCGAGGATGCCGCGCTCCGACCAGCGCCGATACTGGCCAGCGTCCGGGTTGTAGAAGACGTCGCTCGAGACGACGGGGCCGACGTGGATTGGCTGCCGGAGCTCCTTCGCCGCGTGCACGGCGGCGTGCACGAGCTCGAAGTCGGCGGTGGGGCAGTGCGGCTCCTTCACGTACGCGTGCACCGTCCCGTCCTGCGGCACGGCCGTGAGCGCCACGATCGTGTCGCCGAGCCGGTGATGGGGCTGGAGCCCGCCGCAGGTCCCCACCCGGAGCAGCCGCTTGCAGCCGAGCATCACGAGCTCCTCGATCACGATCGCCGCCGACGGGCAGCCCATCCCCGTGGACTGCACCGACACGGGCGTCCCCTCCCAGCTGCCGCGGAAGCCGAGCATGCCGCGCTCGGCGTTCGTCTGCACGACGTCGTCGAGGTACGTCTCCGCGATGTACTGCGCGCGCAACGGGTCGCCCGGGAGGAGCACGGCGTCTGCGTAGTCGCCGGGCTCGGCACGGACGTGGATCGGCATCGCGGCAACCCTAACGCGTCGCGCCTGATTGGATCCCGGCAAGCGATGGCAGGCATCCGGGCCGTGGCGCCGACGCTCGAGCAGATCCTCGCCTTCTGCGCGGAGGAGCCGGTCGAGCGTGTCTTCCTCGAGGACATCGCGCGCCGCGGCCTCGGTCGCTTCTCGGCGCTCGAGCGCGACGGAGCCCTCGCCGCCCTCTGCCATGTCGGGGCGAACGTCGTGCCGTCGGGGGAAGGCTGCGGCCACTTCGCCGAGGCCACGGCGCGGGGGCAGGCGCGCATGATCATCGGGGAGGAGCGTGCCGTCGACGAGCTGTGGGCGGCGGCGGAGGCGCGGCTGCCGCTCCCGCGCGACGACCGGCCGGGCCAGCCCGTCTACACGCTCGAGCAGCCGCCGGCGCCCGGCGAGACCGGGCTACGCGCGGCCACGGGGCGGGACCTGGAGCTGCTCGTCCCCGCCTGCTCCACGGCGCACCGCGAGGAGATCGGGATCGACCCGCTGCGCCGCGACCCGGAAGGCTTCCGCTGGCGCACACGCTCGCAGATCGAGGATGGACGCTCGTGGCTCTGGCTGGAGGACGGCGTCATCCTCTTCAAGGCGGAGGCCTCCGCCTGGACGCCCTCGGCCGTGCAGCTCCAGCAGGTGTGGGTCGACCCGCAGGCCCGCAACCGGGGGTACGCGCAGCGCGGGATGCGCGACCTCTGCCGCCTGCTGCTCGAGCGGGTGCCGACGGTCTGCCTGTTCGCCCGGCCCGACAACCTGCGGGCGATCCGCGTCTACGAGAGAATCGGCATGCGCAGGACGATCACCTACCGGTCGCTCATCTTCTGAGAAGGGTGTGAGGCCGGATGTGGGGCGGCCGACGGCCGCCCCACATCCGAGGCCGAGCTACACCCCGCCGAGCAGGGTGTTGAGCCGGTTCAGCAGGTTCTGCAACCCCGCGAGCGGCCCGTTGTTGTCGAGCAGGTGCGCGACGCCGCACAGCAGGTTGCCGAGCAGGTTCCCCGGCCCCGGCTGCGCGGTGATGTTCAGGTGCACCTGGTTGAGCGTCACCACCAGGCCGAGCACAT
>JBBWZD010000070.1:0-29784 GCA_039648875.1 Actinomycetota bacterium | reverse complement strand
GCCAACCCATTCCTGCTTGAATCGCTCGGTGGCCGCGCTCTACCGGAAGTACCGCCCGCAGGGGTTCGAGGAGGTCGTCGGCCAGGAGGCGGTCGTCCGGACGCTGAAGAACGCGATCGGCTCCGACCAGGTGCGGCAGGCCTACCTCTTCGCCGGGCCGCGCGGCACGGGCAAGACGTCGATGGCCCGCATCCTCGCGAAGAGCCTCAACTGCATCGAGGGGCCGACGGTGAGCCCGGACGGCACCTGCCAGGCATGCCGCTCGATCGCCGCCGGCACGTCGCTCGACGTGATCGAGATGGACGCCGCTTCGCAGCGGGGCATCGACGACATCCGCGAGATCCGCGACCGCGTCGTGCTGCAGCCGGTCGAGGGCGGGTACAAGGTCTACATCCTCGACGAGGCGCATCAGCTCACCGACGCCGCCTGGAACGCCCTGCTCAAGCTGATCGAAGAGCCCCCGCCCCACCTCGTCTTCGTCTTCTGCACCACCGACCTCTCGAAGGTGCTGCCGACGGTGCGCTCCCGCTGCCAGACCTTCGTCTTCCAGCGGCCGCGGCTCAAGGAGCTCGTGACGGTGCTGTCACGCGTGGCGGAGGGCGAGGGCATCGACGCGCCGCCGCCGGCGCTGTCGCTCGTGGCGCGCGCCGCGCGCGGCTCGTTCCGCGACGCGACCTCGACGCTCGACCAGCTCGCGGCCGCGACCGGCAACGAGGTGACCGTGCAGGCCGTGCTCCAGCTGCTCGGGACGGTCGAGGAGGACGCGCTCTTCCGGCTGTGCGACCTCGTCGTCGACCGCGACATGGCCGGCGTCCTCACCTTCGTCGAGGAGCTCTCCGAGCAGGGAAACGACCTGGGGCGCCTCGTCACCGACCTGGTCGAGCACCTCCGCCACCTGATGCTCGTCCAGCACATGGGCGAGGTGCCCGAGTCGCTGCCGGTGACGGAGGAGACCCGCGAGCAGCTGCGTGCACAGGCGAACCAGCTCGGCGAGGCGGCCGTGATCCGCCTGCTCGACCTGCTGGCGGTCGCCGTCGACGACATGCGCCAGGGCGGCGACCCGCGACTGCCGCTCGAGCTGGCGCTCGTGAAGGTGACCCGCCCCGGGGCGGATCTGTCCCAGGAGTCGCTCGCGTACCGCCTGGACCGGCTGGAGGGTGACGGGCCGGCACCAGGCCCGCGCTCGCCCGGTCCGGAAGCCGCACCAGCCGGCGCCCCGCCGCTCGACGACGACGTGACGGCGACCGCGCCGTCGCCCCCGGACATCGAGCTGGAGCAGCTTCAGGACGTGTGGTCGCGGACGGTCCTGCCGGCCCTCGAGGAGCGGTCCATCCCGACGGCGAGCGTCCTCCGGGAGGCTCACCCGTCGCAGCTCGCCGGCAACACGCTCACGCTCGAGTTTCCCGCGACGGCGGCATTCCACCGCCGGCTCGCAGAGGAGCCGAAGAACGCCTCCCTCCTCTCCGACGCGCTGTACGAGGTGACGGGCCGGCGGCTCGCCGTCTCCTTCGCCGTGGGCGAGGCCGGGGACGACGTGGAGGCCGAGCTCGAAGGACCGGCCGGCGAGGACCGCATCCTCGAGCTCCTGAAGAGCGATCTCGACGCCCGCGAGCGAGAGGAGCCCCAATGAGCTTCGACATGAACAAGCTGATGCAGCAGGCGCAGCAGATGCAGGCGCAGGTGGAGAAGATGCAGGAGGAGGCGGCGAACGAGACGGCCGAGGCCTCGGCCGGCGGCGGCATGGTGAAGGTGACCGCCAACGGCGCCGGCGAGGTGCTCTCGATCGTCATCTCGCCGGAGGCGATCGACCCGGACGACCCCGAGGGGCTCGCCGACCTCGTCCTCGCCGGGGTGAACGAGGCGCTGCGCTCTGCGCACGCGGCGGTCGAGACGAAGGCACAGGCGCTGATGGGGAACATGGGCCTCGGCGACCTCGGTCTGCCGGGGCTCGGCGGGTAGGCCGGTCAGGTCGCGAAGTCGTAGACCCAGCCCCAGACGACGACGCCCGTCAGGCCGAGCACGACGAACAGCCAGAGCCAGTTCGAGACCACGTAGCGAGCCCGCACGCGGCCCTGAGCGTAGTCGCGGCGGGCGGGAATGTCCGCTCCGGACGGCTACGCTCCGCAAATGCTGAGCCCGGCGGTCGACAACCTCGTCGCGCAACTCACGCGCCTGCCCGGGATCGGGAGCCGGACGGGGCAGCGCCTGGCCTTCCAC
This sequence comes from Actinomycetota bacterium, assembly GCA_039648875.1. Classification (GTDB taxonomy): domain Bacteria; phylum Actinomycetota; class Thermoleophilia; order Gaiellales; family Gaiellaceae; genus Palsa-739. Next base: position 27,567 of record JBBWZD010000070.1, on the reverse strand, counting down.
CTGCTCCAGGTGTCGAAGCAGGAGGCGCTCGCCCTCGCCGAGGCCATCCAGGACGTGAAGGAGCGCGTGCGCTTCTGCCGCGAGTGCGGCAACCTCACGGAGGAGGAGACATGCGGGATCTGCCGCGACGCGCGCCGCGACCACGCGCTGCTCTGCGTGGTCGAGCAGCCGGTCGATCTCGTCTCGCTCGAGCGCACGGCCGAGTACCGCGGCCTCTACCACGTGCTCGGCGGCGCGCTGTCCCCGCTGGACGGCGTCGATCCCGAGCACCTGCGCATCGACGAGCTGCTGCACCGGGTCGAGCGGAACGGCGTGCAGGAGGTGGTGCTGGCGACGAACCCGAACATGACGGGGGAGGCGACCGCCGCGTACCTCGCCCAGCGCCTGCGGGGACGCGTGCGGGTGACGCGGCTGGCGAGCGGTCTGCCCGTCGGCGGCGACCTCGAATACGCCGACGAGGTGACGCTCGGCCGCGCCCTCTCCGGGCGCCGCGAGATGTAGCCGTGACGACGACGCAGTACGAGGTCGTTCCGGAGGTCGCCGCCGACGCCGACGCGCGCGGGCGCGACCTGGTCGTCATGAAGTTCGGCGGCTCGTCGGTCGCCGACACCGACAAGATCAAGCACGTGGCGCGCGTGCTCGTCGCCGCGCGGGAGGCGGGGAACCGGGTCGTGGCGGTGCTGTCGGCCATGGGCGACAGCACCGACGGTCTGATCCGCCTCGCGCACGAGATCTCGCCGCGGCCGCACCCGCGCGAGTACGACATGCTGATCTCGACGGGCGAGCGCATCTCGAACGCGCTCTGCGCGATGGCGATCCACGACCTCGGCCACGAGGCGGTCTCGCTCACGGGGTCGCAGGCGGGCATCGTCACCGACACCTCGCACACGAAGGCGAAGATCGTCGACATCCGCGCCCAGCGGATCCACGAGGCGCTCGCGGCGGAGCGGATCGTCCTCGTCGCCGGCTTCCAGGGCGTGTCGACGACCACGCACGACGTGACGACGCTCGGGCGCGGCGGCTCCGACACCACGGCGGTCGCGCTCGCCGCGGCGCTCGGAGCGGGCACGTGCGAGATCTTCACGGACGTCGAGGGCGTCTTCAGCGCGGATCCGCGCGTCGTGCCCGAGGCGCTGAGACTCGGCGCCGTCACCTACGAGGAGATGCTCGAGATGTCGGCCTCCGGCGCGAAGGTGATGGCGCTGCGCTCGGTCGAGTTCGCGCGTAGCTACGGCGTGCGGCTCAGGGTACGCTCGACCTTCGGCGCAGGAGAGGGCACCTGGATCGGCGAGGAGGACCCGGCGATGCTCGAGAAGGCAATCATCTCAGGAGTGACCCACGACACGTCCGAGGCGAAGGTCGTGATCCTCGGCGTGCCCGACCGGCCGGGAATCGCAGCGCGGGTCTTCCGCGCGCTCGCGGACGCGGGGGTCAACGTGGACATGATCGTGCAGAACGTCTCCGAGCACGGGACGACGAGCATCTCGTTCACGCTGCCGAAGGCCGACCTGCCGGTCGGGGAGCCGATCCTCGAGCGCCTGGCGCAGGAGATCGGCGCCACCGGGGTCGAGCAGGACGCTGACATCGCGAAGGTGTCGCTGATCGGAGCCGGCATGAAGAGCCATCCGGGAGTCGCCGCCGACATGTTCGACGCCCTCGCCGACGCCGGGATCAACATCGAGATCATCTCCACGTCCTCGATCCGAATCTCCTGCGTCGTGCGGGCCGGCGAGGTCGAGCGCGCGGTGCGCGCCGTCCACGCCCGCTTCCGGGTGCTGGTCGAGGAGCGCGTCGGTGCCTGACGGCGGCCGGGTCGGCGTCGTCGGCGCGACCGGCGCCGTGGGCACCGTCACGCTGTCGCTGCTCGCGTCGCGCGGATACGAGCGCGTCCGCGCGTTTGCGTCGGCGCGCTCGGCCGGCGACCCGGTCGCCTTCGGCGGCCGCGAGCTGCTCGTGGAGGAGGCGACTCCCGCGGCGCTGGCGGAAGGCGACCTCGACCTGGTGCTCTTCTCGGTCGGGACCGCAGCCTCGCGGGAGCTCGTCCCGCACGCGGTACGCGGCGGCGCGGTGGCCGTCGACAAGTCGGCGGCGTACCGGCTCGAGCCGGGCATCCCGCTCGTCGTACCGGAGGTCAACGGCGGCCGCGCGCTCGAGCACAGCGGCATCGTCGCGAACCCGAACTGCTGCACGATCCCCCTCACGTGCGTGCTCAAGCCGCTGCACGACGCCGCGGGCCTGCGGCGCGTGCGCGTCGCCACCTACCAGTCGGTCTCCGGGGCCGGCGCGCGGCGGATGGAGGCGCTGCGCGCAGAGGATCCGGCGGCCCACGACCTCGCGATGGACTGGAGCTGGGACGGCGACGAGACGGACGAGGAGGCGAAGCTGCGCGCCGAGACGCGAAAGATCATGGAGCTGCCCGACCTGCCGGTGAGCGCGACGACGGTGCGGGTGCCGGTGCTCGTCGGCCACGCCGAGGCGGTGTGGCTGGAGCTGGAGGAGCCGCTCTCCCCCGAGCAGGCGACGGCGCTGCTGCGGGACGCCCCGTCGGTCCGCATCGTCGACGTGCCGACGCCGCAGGCTGCTGCGCAGACCGACCAGGTGCTCGTCGGCCGCATCCGCCGCGACCAGGCCGCCGAGAGCGGGCTCGCGCTCTTCCTCGCCTGCGACAACCTGAACAAGGGCGCGGCCCTCAACGCGATCCAGATCGCCGAGCTGATCCTCGAGCGCCAGCAGGTCGCCGCGTAGCGACCGGTCGTGGCCGTTACGGCCACGACCCGCCGGGACCCGGCCCGGTGTCAGACACGGCAGGAACCGCTTCGGTGTCCGCCGCGGCGCGACCGCGTTCGCAGCTACTCGCGCTCGGGGCGCCCTACGGCCGCGTCGGCGCGGGCGCCGGCACGAAGGCGTCGCGCACCACGCGGAGCACCTTCTCCCGCGTGCCTTCCGCGACCGGCTGCAAGCCGCCGAGCTCGAGGCGCACCAGCTCGACGCTGCCCTGGGAGCGGACGGTGAGGAAGCCGAAGTCGGACAGGAAGTCGCGCGGGAAGATCGTCTTGTGCACGTGGAAGCGCTCGAACACCGTGTCGCCGTCCGGATAGTTGTAGGAGAACGTCTCGAGCGCCCGTGCGCCGCGGTCGCGCGCCTCGCCGATCGCCGTCAGGAACAGGGACTGCATCACCCAGGGCTTGGTCGGGTCGGTGAGGTACGCGCACGTCGCGAGCACCGCGTCGTCGCTCGGCGGCCCCGCCGGCAGCGTCGCCGCGCGGGGGAACAGGCCCGACGGCCCGAACTGCATCGAACCGAGGAGCCGGCCGTCGTCGTCGTAGTAGACCGTCCCCCAGGCGCCCCACTCTTCCTCGGTGCCGTTGATCCAGCGCCGCTTGTCGACCCGCCGGCCGGGCCGCGACTGCCACCAGATGCACTCGTGGCATGCCCCAGGCGCGGTCTCGAGGGTGGCGCCCGTCAGTCCCGCGATCCTCGTCACGACGCCGAACGTAGCACCAGCTCGGTCGCCTCGGGCCGGGCGCCGAACCGGAAGGGGACGAAGGTCGTGCCGAGGCCGGGCGAGACGTGCATCACGCCCGCCGGTGTCCGGTAGACGCCCCGGGCGTAGCGCGCCGAGAGGTGCGCGAGGCGGAGCTTCCCGCCGGGATAGGGCAGCGTGATCTGGCCGTCGTGCATGTGGCCGGCGAGGACGAGGTCGAAGCGGTCGGGCTCCAGCCCATCGACCGCGCGGGGGTAGTGGCAGAGCAGGATCCGCAGGTCGGCGGCCCGCGCGAGCGAGTTCGGGTCGACCTTGCGCCGCCTCCGGACGATCAGCCGCGGCCCCGTGCCGGCAATCCAGACCTTGCGGCCGCGCAGCTCCAGCATCGCGCCCTCGTCCCGCAGCAGCGTCGCCGGCCGGAGCTCGCGGAGGTTCGCAGCCCGCGCCTGGGGATCCCGCGACAGCGCGATGTCGTGGTTGCCGAGCACGGCGAACGCCGGCTGCGGCAGCCGCTCGACCAGCTCGCGCAGCAAGCGCTCCCCGCGCGGGTGCGTGAGCAGGTCGCCCGTGATCGCAACGAGGTCCGGCCGCCGCGCCGCCGCCCACGAGACTGCGCGGTCCACGGCTCCGGTACCCCGCGACGGCACGCCCAGGTGGAAGTCCGAAAGGTGCGCGACCCGCAGCCCGTCGAGCTCTCGCGGCAGCCCGCGCAGCTCCAGCTCGACCTCGCGAAGCCGCACCCACCCCGCCTCGAACCACCCCCAGCCGGCGGCCGAGGCCGCGAGAGCGCCCAGCGCCGCCCCGGCGCGGCGGCGAACCCTCTGCACGGGTGGCTAGACCTCGAGCTGCTCGAGCGCCGGCCGCGGGTCCACGATGTGGCGCTTGAACTTCAGCTCCGACTCCGCGAGCCCCGCCGCCACGCCCACGAGCTGCGAGAGGTGCAGGATCGGCATACCGAACGAGCGCCCCGTCGCCGCCTCCAGCTTCTGCTGCCAGGCGTCGAGCGAGAGGTGGCAGAGCGGGCACGGCGTCACCATCACGTCGGCGCCGGCCTCCATCGCCTGCTCGACGGGCTGGATCAGCTCGCCCAGCGCGGTCTCCTCGCGGGCCTGGATGATCGGAAAGCCGCAGCACTTGATCTTGGCGGGATAGTCGATGGCCTGGCCGCCGCAGGCCTCGATGATCCGCTCGAGCGACCACGGCCGGTCGGGGTCCTCGAAGCCCATGATCTTCGACGGCCGCAGGATCTGGCAGCCGTAGAACGGAGCCACCTTCAGGCCCTTCAAACCCTTGTGGGCCGCCTGCTTCAGCTTCTCGTAGCCCTCGCCCTCCGCGATCTCCCACAGCAGGTGCCGCACCTCGACCTCGCCGCCGTAGGGTGGCACCCCCACCGCGCCCAGGTTGCGGTTGACCCGGTCGCGCAGCACCTCGTCGCCACTGAGCATGAAGTTGGCCTGGCGCAGGTTGAGCGTGCAGACGTTGCACACGGTCAGCAGCGTGTCGCAGCCCGCGGCCTCGGCGTAGGCGAGGATGCGCGCGTTCAGGTGGAGGTAGTAGTCGGGCTCCGCCTCGTGGATGTCGCCGGCGCCGCAGCACGTCACCGCCTCCAGCTCGACCAGCTCGAGCCCGACGCGCGGCGCGAGCGCCTGCGTGGACGTGTCGAGCTCCTTCGCCGAGAGCGACGCGAGACAGCCCTTGTAGTACGCGACGCGCTTGCCGGCCTCGACGGCGCTCACGACTCGGCTCCGCGCCTCCGCGTCGGCTCCTCGCCCGGCGTCACGTCCGCCTGGGCGCGGCTGCCCATGCCCATGTCCCCGCCGGCGGCGGCCGGCGCGTCGCCGTCCTCACCCGGGAGGTACGGCCTCCGGAAGGAGCCCGGGCCGAACGGGTCGCGGCCGGGCTGGTAGCCGTGCCCGAGCCGCGCGAGCGCCTTCTCTCCCTGCACGTGTCCGAGGGCGCCGGTCCGGTCCTGCTCCCGCACGAGCTTGTGCAGGTTCCGCGCCTCGTTCACGTCGCGAGCCACGTGCGGCGGGAACGCGAGCCCCGCCTTGTTGTGCGCGATCAGGCCCATCGCGAACTTCATCTGCTTGACGCTCGAGACGACGCCCTGCGTCTTCGGCACTAGCTCGGTCTCCCGCAGCCAGCCGGTCGTCTCGCTCGAGCGGACGAACCATTTCGCGTGCTTCGCCCCCATGTCGCGGTCGATGCCGTTCCGTATCGCCTCCGCTCCCAGCTTCGCGATCGCGTCGCGCGGATCGACCCCCTTGGGGCAGCGCTCGTTGCAGAAGAAGCAGCGCGTGCACTCCCAGATGCCGTGCTCGCCGCTGTACTCCTCGAGCCGCTCGACCGTCGCCCCGTCGCGCGGGTCGCCGACGAAGCGCATCCCCTTCGCGAGCGCCTGCGGGCCGAGGAACTCGGGATCCGACTCCATCGCGTTGCACTCCGAGACGCAGCAGCCGCAGTTGATGCAGAGCGCCTCCTTGTGGACGACGTTCATCCGCTCCTGCGCGATCCGATACTCGCGGTCGTCCTCCGGCCGCTCGTAGCCGGGCTGGAGGTACGGCTTCATCGCCTTGAACTTCTGCCAGAAGGGCGCCATGTCGACGACGAGGTCCTTGACGATCGGCAGGTTGCCCATGGCCGAGATCGTCGGCACGTGGCCGGCCTCGGCCATGTCGTACATGCGCACCTTGCAGGCCAGCACTGCGGCGCCGTCGAGCCGCATGCCGCACGAGCCGCAGATCATCATGCGGCAGCTCTTGCGGTAGGCGAGGGTGCCGTCGACCCGGTCCTTGACGAGGTCGAGGCAGTCGAGGAGCGTCGCCTCCTCGGGCGCGTCGACCTCGTACTCCCGCAGCGCGCGCTCGCCGCTCGAGGAGTCGTAGCGCCAGATCTTCAGCGCGACCTGCACGCCGTCAGCCTCCGAGCCCGGGGAGGGCGAGGCCCGTCGCGTCGAAGACCTCCGACGCGGGCGGCTCGCTGACGCTCACCGACTTGCCGAAGTCGGAGAAGTCCATCGTGATCGTGAAGTCAGCGTCGCTGCCGTCGGGGACCATGTAGGCGACGCCGAACCTGAAGCGGCGGATGTAGCCGTCGTCGTCGCCGACCCAGATGTCGAACGGCGTGTAGGTGGCGTGCGTCAGCGCCTTGAGCCTCGCGCCCTGCGGCACCTTCGACAGGTCGATGCGCCCGCGGTAGTGCGTCGCGGACGCGCCGTCGACGTGCTCGCTGCCGATCTTCTTCACGTTGCGGAGCCCCTCGAGCTGCCCGAGGGAGCGCGCCGGGCTCTGCGACAGGAGCGCCGAGAGGTCGACGCCCCGCGCCTTGCCCGCCTTCTGGAGGTCCAGCTTCAGCCACTTCTTGCCCTGCGGCAGGGAGGCGCCGAAGAGGGGCGAGCGCATGTACACGGTCGTGCCGCTGAGGACCTCGTCGATCGAGCCGTTCATGCCGGCCGCGGCGAAGGTGACGTGCATGGCGCCGACGTGCCGCTGCTGGTCGAAGTCGCCGGCGCCGGCGAGGCTGATCTGCTGCCCGCCCGCGGTCGCGTCGGCCTTCAGCGACACGTGCTCGCTCGTCGCCTTCGTCGTCTGGCGGGCGGCGCCCTTGACGTACGCGACGGGCGAGAGGTTGCTGACGGTGGGCTTCGCGGACGTGCCACCGCCGCCGCATGCGGCGGCTCCGAGCGGCAGGACGAGCAGGGTGAGGGCAACACGACGTGGCATCAGTACTTCCTCTCCTCGGGCTGCCACTTCGTCACCCGCACGGGCTTCGTCGACAGCTCGGGACCGCCGTCGCGCCAGTAGACGATCGAGTGGTGGCGGTAGTTCTCGTCGTCGCGGGTCGGGTAGTCGTGCGGACGGGCGTGTGCGCCCCGGCTCTCCTTGCGCGCGATCCCGGCCTCGATCATGCAGAGCGCCGTGTCGAGCATGTTGCCGAGCTCGATCGCCTGGGTCAGGTCGGTATTGAAGATCTCGCCCTTGTCCTCAACGTGCACGTCGCGGTAGCGCTCGCGCAGCTCGTGGAGGATGTCGCGCTGCTTCACCATCTTGTCCTCCCGGCGGAAGACGCCGAAGTTCTCGAGCATCGACTCACCGAGCTCGTCGCGGATCTTCCAGGGCCGCTCGCCGGAGTCGCGCCCGAGGAGCTGCGCGAGCTGCCGCACCGCGTCCCGCTCGAGCGACTCGGGGATCTCGATCGTCGTGTGCGACAGCGCCCACTCCGCGGCCGACCGGCCCGAGCGGCGCCCGAACGTGATCGTCTCCATCAGCGAGTTGCCGCCGAGGCGGTTGGCGCCGTGCACCGACACGCACGCGCACTCGCCCGCGGCGTACAGCCCGGTCAGCTCGGTGGCGCCGTCGCTGTCGGTCTCGATGCCGCCCATGTGGTAGTGCGCGCCCGGCCGGACGGGGACGGGCTCGTAGATCGGGTCGATCCCGGCGAACGTCATCGACAGCTCGCGGGAGCCGGGGAGCCGGTCCAGGATGCGCTCGGGGCCGAGGTGACGCATGTCGAGGAGCACCGAGCCGTTGATGCCGCGCCCGTCATCGATCTCCGTCTGCTCGGAGCGGGAGACGACGTCGCGCGAGGCGAGCTCGAGCGCGTTCGGCGCGTAGCGCTTCATGAACCGCTCGCCGTCCTTGTTCACGAGGTACGCGCCCTCGCCGCGGCAGCCCTCCGTCAGCAGCACGCCCGACGGGAAGAGCGTCGTCGGGTGGAACTGCATGAACTCCATGTCCTTCAGCGGCACGTCCGCGTTCAGTGCCATCGCCATCCCGTCGCCGGTGCAGGCGTACGCGTTGGTCGTCGCGCGGTACTGCCGGCCGGCGCCGCCGGTGGCGAGGACGACTGTCTTGCCACCGACCGTCTTCAGGCCGCCGTTCAGCAGGTCCCAGCAGATGACGCCCTGGCAGCGGTCCTGGTTGACGACGAGCTGCCAGGCGAAGAACTCCTCGTAGACCTTGATGTCGCGCTTGCAGACCTGCTCGTACAGCACCTGGATGAGCACGTGGCCGGTGATGTCGGCCGCGTACACGGTGCGCGGCGAGCCGGCGGCGCCGAACGGGCGCTGGGCGAGCGTGCCGTCGTCGCGGCGGGAGAAGAAGGCGCCCCAGTGCTCGAGCTGGAAGATGTCGCCCGGCGCCTCGGCCGCCAGGATCTCGATCGCGTCCTGGTCGCCGAGATAGTCCGAGCCCTTGACCGTGTCGTAGGCGTGCGTCTCCGCGCTGTCGTCGGCCGCGTTCCCCAGCGCCGCGTTGATGCCGCCCTCGGCCGCCCCCGAGTGGGAGCGCGTCGGGTGGAGCTTCGAGACCATGGCGACGTCGGCACCTGTGTCGAACGCCTCGATCGCGGCGCGCATGCCTGCGCAACCGGCGCCGATCACCAGGACGTCGTGCTCACCGATCACCGGTACCTGACGGTACCCGAAGCACCCGGCAGAATGCCGTCGTGACCGATCTCTCGTCCCGCTTCCGCGCCGCCCTCGACCTCGACCAGTCCGAGCCGAGCATGATGGTCTTTCTCGCCCGCCTGCTCGACGACGGCCTGACCGAGCTGCGCTCCGATCGGTGGGCCACCTCCGAGCCGACGCTCGGCGTGCTCGGGCCGACGCTCTTCCGCTCGGCGGCACCGCAGCAGGAGAGCGCCGTCGCGCAGGCCGAGGGAGTGCTGCTCCACGTGATGCTGTACTCCGGCTACGTGCACGCGCAGGCGGCGTCGGTCGACGCCGGGGCCGCGACCGCCGCCCTCGGGCGCCTCCGCGGCCTGCTGCCGGCGCCGGAGCCGGTGGCGCGGCACGACGTGCCGGTCACCTTCTGGACGTACACGCCGAACGGCCCGATGCCGTCGGTGCGGCCGGTCGCGGTGCCCGGGTGGGACGAGATCGAGGAGAACTACGCCGCGAGCACCCGTGCCGGGCTCGACGCGATCATGACCGGCTTCCGGCCCGCGCACGGCGGCCAGCTCGTCCTCTGGCACGGGGAGGCGGGGACCGGCAAGACCTTCGCGCTCCGCGCGCTCGCCTGGGAGTGGCGCGACTGGTGCCAGCTCCATTACATCGTCGATCCGGACACGTTCTTCGGCGAGCGCGCCGACTACCTCATGGCGGTGTTGACGCAGCCGGACGAGCTCTCGATGGGGCTGCAGATGATGCGCTCCGTGCACGGCTTCGGCCCCGCGGCGTTCCACCACGTCCCCGCGATCGGGTTCGACGAGGCGGGCGAGGACCTCGACGACGGCGGTGACGGTGCGGCGCCGGCGAAGCACTGGCGCCTGCTCGTGCTCGAGGACACGGGCGAGCTGTTGACGCCCGACGCGCGCTCGATCATCGGCCAGGGCCTGTCGCGCTTCCTCAACGTCGTCGACGGCCTGATCGGCCAGGGGCTGCGCGTGCTCGTGCTCGTGACGACGAACGAGGAGCTCCGGCGCCTTCATCCCGCCGTCTCGCGTCCCGGCCGCTGCGCGGCCAACGTCGAGTTCGCGCCGCTCGGCGTCGACGAGTCGGCTGCCTGGCTCCGCAGGCACCGCGTCGAGGGGGAGCCGCCGGGGCGCTCACTCCTCGCGTCGCTCTACGCGCAGCTCGAGGGCGGCGGTCCGAGCTCGCCGCGCACGAGCATCGGGTTCGGCGACAGGGTCTCCTAGGCGCCCGGGCCGGCGGCCGTGATCTCGGCCGGCACCTCGTCGGCGAACTTCTGCTCGAAGTTGTCGCGGAACATCTGCGCGAGCGCCGCGGCCTTGCGGTCGTACGCCTCGGGATCGCTCCACGTCGAGCGCGGGTCGAGCAGCTTCGAGTCGACGCCCGGCACCTCGACCGGGACGTGCAGCCCGAAGACCGGGTCGGCGCGGTACTCGACCGTGTCGAGCTTCCCCGAGAGCGCCGCGTCGAGCAGCGTCCGGGTCGCCTCGATCGGCATCCGCTCGCCCTCGCCGAACGGGCCGCCTGTCCAGCCCGTGTTGACCAGCCAGACGTTCGAGCCGTGCTCGTCGAGCTTGCGGCCGAGCATCTCCGCGTAGACCGTGGGCGGCTGCGGCAGGAAGGGCGCTCCGAAGCAGGTGGAGAAGGTGGGCTGAGGCTCGGTGACGCCGATCTCCGTTCCGGCCAGCTTGGAGGTGAAGCCCGAGAGGAAGTAGTACAGGGCCTGCTGCCGCGAGAGGCGCGCGATCGGCGGCAGGATCCCGAACGCGTCGGCGGTCAGCATCACGACGGCCGCCGGATGGCCCGCGCGCTTCTCGGGATGCGCGTTCGCAAGCTGCTCGAGCTCGTAGGCGGCGCGGGTGTTCTCCGTCTTGGCGTCGTCGTCGAGGTCGAGCACGCCGCGCTCGTCGACGGCGACGTTCTCCAGGATCGTGCCGTAGCTGTGCGACACCTTCCAGATCTCCGGCTCGGCGACGGGCGAGAGCCGGATCGTCTTCGCGTAGCAGCCGCCCTCGAAGTTGAAGACGCCGCTGTCGCCCCAGCCGTGCTCGTCGTCGCCGATGAGCAGCCGCGACGGCTCCGCCGAGAGCGTCGTCTTGCCCGTGCCGGAGAGGCCGAAGAAGACGGCAACGCTCCTGCCGTCGCGCGACACGTTCGCCGAGGCGTGCATCGGGAAGACGCCCTCGAGCGGCAGCCGGTCGTTCATCACCGTGAAGATCGACTTCTTGATCTCGCCCGCGTAGAAGGTGCCGCCGACCAGGAGCTCGGTGCGGGAGGGGTGCAGGACGACGAAGGTCGATGTGCGCGTGGCGTCGTCCTCGGGGCTCGCCTCGAGCGCCGGCGCGTGCAGCACGAGCGCCTGGGGCGCGAACGACCGCAGCTCGCCCGGCGTCGGGTCGATGAACATCGTGCGCGCGAAGAGCGCGTGGTAGGGGTGCGTCGTGATCACGCGCACCGAGATCCGGTGCGCCGGATCGGCTCCTGCGAACGCGTCGACCACGTACAGCGTCGCCTCTCGGGCCAGGTAGTCGGTCACCTTGTCGCGCAGGCGGTCGAATGCGTCCTCCGCCATCTCGTTGTTGCCGCCCCACCAGATCCGCTCCTCGGAGCCGGGCTCGCGGACGACGAACTTGTCCTTCGGCGAGCGGCCCGTGTGGACGCCCGTGTCGACGACCAGCGGCCCACCCTCGCCGATGCGGGCCTCGCCCCGCGCGACGGCGTGCTCGTAGAGCAGCGACGTCGTGGGGTCGTGGATGACGCGGCCCGTCGAGGAGATGCCGTGCCTGGAGAGGTCGACGCTGCCGCGAACGTCCATCGTCGTCATCGCGCTGCTCCTTCCGCCTCGGCCTCGCTCGAAAACCGCGGCGCCCTTCGGGGGGCGCTCACCGGCGCCATATCGTATGCCGGATGACCGTGCCGCCGTCGGACGGAGCGCGCCTTCAGCGGCCGTACGAGCTCCCGTGATCCCGATCGTCGACGGCCACAACGACGCGCTCCTGCGCATCTGGCGGAGCGGCGGCTCCCTGCGCCGGCGCAGCGACGACGGCCACCTCGACGTGCCGCGGATGCGCGAGGGCGGGATCGCCGCAGGCTTCTTCGCCATCTTCGTGCCGGCCGAGGACGAGGAGCCGGCCGACCCGCGCTCGGTCGTGATCCCGACGCCCGACGGCTACGAGGTGCCTCCGGAGGGACCGCTGCCGTTCGCGCGCGCGGGGCGGATCGCAGACGAGCTGGCGGCGATCGCGGAGCGCGACCTCGACCTCGTCCGGACGGTCGCGGACCTCGAGCGCTGCCTGGAAGGCGAGCGCGTCGGCGCCATCCTCCACCTCGAGGGCGCGGAGCCGATCGAGCCCGGCGTCGAGAACCTGGAGCACTGGGTCGCGCGCGGCCTCCGTTCCGTGGGCATCGCCTGGAGCAGGCCCAACGCCTTCGGCCACGGCGTCCCGTTCCGCTATCCGGGCACGCCCGACACCGGTCCGGGGCTCACCTCCGCCGGCCGCGAGCTCGTACGACGGTGCAACGAGCTGGGCGTGCTGCTCGACCTCGCGCACCTGAACGAGGCCGGCTTCTTCGACGTCGCGAGGCTGTCGAGCGCGCCGCTCGTCGTCTCACACGGCGGCGCCCACGCCCTCTGCCCGATCCCGCGCAGCCTCACCGACCGGCAGCTCGACGCGATCGGCGCCTCCGGCGGCCTCGTCGGGGTGGTGTTCGACACGGTCATGACGCGGCCCGACGGCGACCTCGTCGAGGAGACGCCGCTGAGCGTGATCGCCGCGCACGTCGAGTACGTCACCGGGAGGATCGGCGTCGAGCACGTCGCGCTCGGCTCCGACTTCGACGGGTGCTTCCCGCCGACGGCGCTCTCGGACGCGTCGAAGACCCAGGCGCTGCTCGAGGAGCTCGCGTGGTCGGACGACGACCTGCGCGCGCTCGCCCACGGCAACTGGCTGCGCGTCCTCAGAGCGACCTGGCGCGCATGAGCTCGGCCAGCTCCGGCTCGGGCTCGAGGCAGGAGAGGCCGCCGGTGAAGCGGTCGGTCACCCAGACCCGGCCGCCGGCCTCGACGTAGAGGTCGTTCGTCTGCGGCGCGTCCTGCTCCGGCACCCAGGACGCGACCTCCTGCGGCCGCGCGGGATCGGCCACGTCGTAGACCCGTAGGCCCGCGTTGAAGTACGTGACGAAGATCAGCTCCGCGCTGCGGTAGCTGCCGGCACGGTTCTCGTGCAGGTTGTGCGGGCCGAAGCGGACGGGCTGCTCCGCGAAGGCTCCGGCCGGCTCCGGGCAGGTGCCGGCTACGCGTGGCTCGCGTGGAGCCGAGACGTCGACGAGCCGGACGTAGCGCGGCTCGGCGTGCGGGCCGTCGCGGAGCTGCTCGTCGGTCACGGCGACGAGCCGCCGCCCCGGCAGCGGCAGGCACGTGTGCGTGCCGCCGCCCGGCTCCCAGTCGAGCCGCGCGAGCAGGCGCGGGCTCGTCAGGTCGGAGACGTCGAGCACGACGAGCCCCGCGTCGCCGTAGCCGAGGTACGCGGTGCCGTCCTCGAGCAGCGCATGGTGCGCGGCGTACCGCCGCCCCGCCGGCTTGGGCTCGTCGAGCCACCACCGCGCCGCCTCGACCGGCCGGGCGGGATCGGCGAGGTCGAGGACGAGCCAGATGCGGTCGGCGAAGCCGGGCGGCGTCGCGGACACGTGCGCGTAGCGGCCGCCGGTCCAGACGATCCGGTGCACGCCGTCGCCCCCGAGCTCAAAGCGGCCGACCCGGCGCGGCGCGAGCGGCTCGGAGACGTCGTAGACCACGAGGCCGGCGCTCCACTCGCCGGCCTGCTGGAAGCGCTCCTCGTTCACGAGCAGCAAACCGTCCGCCACCTGCACCTTGTGCGTGTGCGTGCCGGCGGGCGCCGGCCACTGCGCCACGATCCGCGGCTGCTCCGCATCCGACACGTCGAGCACCGTCGTGCCCATGCCGCTCTTGCCGTAGTGGCCGACGTAGAGGGCGTCGCCCTCCCGCAGCACCTGCATGCCGTCGCCGCAGCCGGCGAGGTCGCTGTGCGACGCGACGCGGAAGCCGCTCACGCGTCGCGGATCGCGGACCAGACGCGGGAGGCGGTGAACGGCAGGTCCAGGTGCCGGATGCCGAGCGGCGCGAGCGCGTCGGCGACCGCGTTGGCGACGGCGGCCGGAGTGCCGATCGAGCCGCCTTCGCCGACGCCCTTCGCGCCGAGCGGGTTCCACGGCGACGGCGTCTCGCGCAGCTCGCCCGCGATCGGCGGCACCGACTGCGAGGTCGGCAGGTGGTACTCGTACAGGTTCACGGCGAGCGGCTGCCCGTCCTCGTCGTAGCCGACCTGCTCGTGCAGGCACTCGCCCACCGCCTGCACGGCCGCGCCCACGACCTGCCCCTCGGCGAGCAGCGGGTTGACCACGCGGCCGCAGTCGTCGACCGCGGCGATGCGCAGGATCTCGACCTCCCCGGTCTCGGCGTCGATCTCGACGGCGGCCACGTAGCACCCGAAGGAGAACACCGGCCCCGGGAGCTCGAACCGCGCCTCTGCCTCGAGCGGCGGCGGCTCCCCCGCCTCCAGCCGCCGGCGCGCCTCCTGCGCGGCCAGCAGGAGCGCCGAGCCGCCGACGGTGACGGAGCGGCTCGCGAAGGTTCCCATGCCCTCGGGGATCTCGAAGGAGTCGCCCCAGCGCACCTCGACCGCGGCCGGATCGACGGCGAGCGCGTCGGCGGCGATCTGCGCGAACGTGGTCTCGTGCCCCTGTCCGTGCGGCGTCGAGCCGGTGCGGCAGACAACGCGGCCGTCCTCCTCCAGCCGCACCGCCGCGGTCTCCCAGCCCGGCCCGACGCGCTCGACGTACAGGGCCACGCCGACGCCCGCGAGCCGGCCGTCCGCCCGCGCACGCTCCGCGTCCGCCCGCAGCGTCTCGTAGTCCGCCAGCTCGAGCGCGGCGTCGAGCGCCGCCTCGTAGTCGCCCGAGTCGTAGGTGAAGCCGAGCGCCGTCGTGTACGGGAACGCGTCGCGCGGGATCGCGTTCCGCCGCCGCAGCTCCACGGGGTCGATCCCGAGCTCGCCGGCGGCGAGGTCGGCCAGCCGCTCGATCGCCAGAGCCGCCTCCGGTCGCCCGGCGCCGCGGTACGGGCCCGTCGGCACCTTGCTCGTGCAGACGCCCACCACCTCGACCGCCGCGGCCGGGATCGCGTAGCAGCCCGTGAGCAGGTGCGCGCAGGTCAGCGGCGCGACCGGCGTGGTGGAGTAGAGATACGCGCCGAGGTCGGCGAGGACGCGCGCCCGCAGCGCCAGCATCCGCCCGTCCGCGTCGAGCGCGAGCTCGGCGTCCACGTGCTGGCCGCGGCCCTGGTAGACCGCGAGCGAGCTCTCCGTCCGCGTCTCCTGCCACTTCACGGGACGCCGCAGCCGCAGCGCCGCGAGCGCGACCGCGACGGTCTCGGCCTGCGGCACGCCCTTGCTTCCGAAGGCGCCGCCCACGTCGGGGACGACCACACGCAGCTTCTCCGCCGGCCGCCGCAGCACCTTCGTCAGCCCGGCCACCTGCCGGTGCTGGTCCTGCGCCGACAGCCACAGCGTCAGCACGTCCGCGGCGGCGTCGTACGCAGCGAGCACGGCGCGCGGCTCGATCGGAGCCGCGATCAGCCGCGGCGCGGCGACCCGCGACCGCACGACCGCATGCGCCGCCGCGAACGCACCGTCCACGTCGCCGCCCTCCTTGTGCCAGCGCAGCAGGACGTTGCCGGCGGCCCGCTCGTGCAGCGGCGGCGCGGCCTCGGCCTCGCGTGGATCGACGAGCGGCGGCAGCTCCTCGATCTCGACCAGCACGTGCTCGGCGGCGTCGGCCGCGAGCTCCGCGGTCCCGGCGACGACGAGCGCCACCGGCTGGCCGACGTAGTGGACGCGATCGCGCGCCAGGACGGGGTGCATCACCGGCACGACCTCCTCGCCGCCGCGCGCGACGAGCGGGAAGTCGTCGAGGCCGTCCGCGTCCGCCGCCGTCAGCACCGCGTGCACGCCCGGCAGCGCGCGCGCGGCGTCGACGTCGAGCGAGGCGATGCGCCCGTGCGCGTACATGCTGCGCACGAACGCGGCGTGCAGCATCTGCGGGAGCTTCAGGTCGCCGACGTAGCGGGCCTCGCCCTTCACGAAGCGCTCGTCCTCCGCCCGCGCGAGCGGGCGGCCGATCCACGGCTTCGTGGGTGCCGCGACGCTCACGGCGCGAGGAGCGGCTCGAAGGGGATCGTGTGCAGCGACTCGGCGCCGCCGTCCGTGACGACCGTCAGCGCGCCGAGCTGGAGCCCCATGCGCTCGTCGGGGGTGATCGGGTTCGGCTGGATCACGATCGTCATTCCGGCCTCGATCGTCCGCCCGGCGGGCGGGTCGGCGCCGTCCCGCCAGTAGGCGACGCAGGAGCGGTCGACGAGCGGCGGCCCGTAGTCGGTGCCGTAGCCGTGCACGAGGTCGTCGTAGATCGCGTAGCCCGCCTCGCCGATCACCGCCGCGTTGCGGACCGCGTCGCCCTCCGTGGAGCCGGGCGTCATCCCGGCCGCGACGCGAGCGTAGGCCTCCCGCGCCACCTCGAACAGGCGCAGCCACTCGGCCGTCGGCTCGGCGCCGACGAACACCGGCCGGTGCACCTGCCCCGAGTAGCCCCAGAGGGAGGCGCTGAACTCGGTGAGGATCACGTCGCCGCGCTCGAGCCGCCGGCCCGACGGGTTCTGCGCCGGCAGGCAGCCGTTCGGCGCGTCCATCGCCATCGACCGGAGGAACGTGATGCGGGTGGTGCCGCCGCGGCGGCGGTACGACTCCTCGACGAGCGCGACGAGCTCGGTCTCCGAGAGGCCCGGCTCCGCCGCCTCCTGGAGCGTACGGATCGCGAGGTCGGTCAGCTCGGCCGCGCCGCGCAGCCGCTCGACCTCCTCCGCCGACTTGATCCGGCGCAGGGCCGCGTACTCGGCCGTCGCGTCGACGAGCTCCACCCGCGGCAGCAGCTCCCGCAGGCGCAGGTAGTGCTGCCAGGGCATGCCGACCTTCCACGTCGCGTCGACGCCGACGAGGCCGACGCGGCCGCGCTCGACGCCCACCTCCGCGAGCCGGCGCGCGACGGTCTCGCCCGGCTCGTAGCCACCCCAGTCGACCACCGGCACGTCGCTCAGCTCGCGGGCGTTCGGGACGTGGTTGGCCAGCCCGACGTAGAGCGCCGGCTCCGCGTCGTCCGCGCGCGGCACGACGAGGTACGCATGGTGCAGGTCCTGCCACTGCGAGAGCCAGAAGCCGTTCGCGTGGTTGTGCCGGTTGACGCCGGAGTTGCCGAAGATCACCAGCGCCTCGAGGCCCTGGTCGTCCAGGAGTCGGTCCACGAGCGCGCGGCGGCGCCGCATCTCCTGCGGCGAGAAGCCCGGCGGCGCGGCTACGAGAGCTTCTCCCGCAGCCAATCCGCCGCCAGCGGCCGGTACGCGTAGGGGATGTTGTTGCAGACGTGGTTGCCGTCCTCGAAGAGGACGAACTCCGCGTTCGGAGCTTCCGCCGCGATTCGCTCGGTCTGCTGCCACGGGATCAGCCGGTCGAGCCGCCCGGTGATCACGAGCAGCGGCTGGTCGATCAGCTTCGCCGCCTGGTAGAGGTTCAGCTCGGACGCGCGCTCGCGCGCCTGTTCCTCGTCGGGGGCTCCCGTGTGGTGCTGCACCGTCTCGCGGGTCTGCTGCGGCAGGCTCGGCCAGCAGGCGCCGAAGTCGAACGCGCCGCTGACGCCGACGGCGGCCCTGACGCGCTTCTCGTAGGCGGCCGCGCGGGGCGCGTAGTAGCCGCCGAGGCTCACGCCCGCCGCGCCGACGCGCTCGAGGTCGACGTCGTCGCGGCCGGCGAGCGCGTCGAGCGTGGCCGTGACCGCGACCTCGTAGTCCGGATAGATGCTCGTGCTCAGGCCGGTCTCGCCCTGGCCGGGCCCGTCGAGCGAGAACGTCGCGAGGCCGCGCGCGAGGAAGACGTCCTCCCAGCCCAGGAACTCCTCCTTCGTCGAGTCGAGTCCGGGAATGAGGAGCACGAGCGGCGCCGGCCCGCCGGCGGGGCGGCGCAGGTTGCCGACGAGCCGCTTGCCGTGCTCGAACGGGATCTCGAGGCGCTCGGCCGACGGGTCGAGGTGCCGGTGCGCCTCGCGCAGCGCCTGCACGGAGAGTCTCGTGGCCTCGGCGTAGAGCTCGGGATCGAGCATCCAGACGAACTTGGCGAAGTGGTACGAGAGCGCCGCGTGGTTCCACGCCTCGCCCGCGGTCAGCTTCCGCCCCTTCTCCTCGGCCTCGCGTGCGCGCGCCGCGTGGGCGTGGCCGTTCTCGACCCACGCCGGAAGCCAGTCCGCCCAGGTCGAGACGCGCGACGTCACCTGGACGAAGTCGTTGTAGTCGACGCCGTTCGTGACGAACCGCGGCGCCCAGTGCGCGATCGCGTCCGCGACCCGCTCGTCACGCTCTGCCTGCAGCTGCACCTTGCAGCACCTCCTTCGGATCGTGGCCGAGGTCCTCGAGCAGCACCAGGGCGCAGTTGCGGCCGGGCGCGCCGGTGATCGAGCCGCCGGGATGGGTGGTCGCGCCGGTCTGGTACAGGCCGCGAATCGGTAGCCGGTGCTGCGCCCAGCCCGGCGCCGGTCGGCGCGGGCCGTCGTTCGCGTAGCCGCGGTCGCCGCCGTGGATCGTGCCGTGGAACATGTGCTCGTTGTGCCGCTCCACGTCGACGGGGCTCTTGACGAGGCCTGCGAGGATCGCGTCGTCCGTGAAGCTCGGCGCGGCGCGCCTGAGCGCCGCCAGGTTCTCGGCGGCGACCTCGTGCTTGAGCGTCTCCCAGTCCTCGCCTGCGTCCCACGGGCACATCGAGAGCAGCTTCACCGTGTGGCAGCCGTCGGGAGCACGCGACGGGTCGACCAGCGTCGGCGTCGCGACGAGCAGCCAGCGGGCGTGGAGCAGCTTGCCCTCGCGGACGTCGCGGCCGGCCTGGAGGACGTCCTCCGGCCACCCGACGAGACCCGCGGAGACCGCCGTCTGCGTCCCCCACGGTCCGACGAGCTCGGGCGGCCGCGTCGCGGCGTAGTACGCGGCCGTCACGGAGATGCCCGGGTCGTAGGTGGCGATACCGTCGAGGAAGTCGTCGTCCCACGCCTCCGCCGGCGCCATCTCCACGAGCCGCTTGACGTGGATCGTCGAGACGATCGCGTGGCGCGCGAGGTACCGCTCCCCGTCCTCGGTCACGACGCCGGCGCAGCGGCCGCCCTCGAGCACGAGCTCCGCGACGCGCTTCCCGCACGCGACGGTGCCGCCGGCGTCCTCGAGGCAGCGCACGAGGGCGCGCGGCAGCTCGCCCGAGCCGCCGAGCGGCAGCGTCCAGCTCTGCGCCTGGCGCCCGGCGACGATCG
This sequence comes from Actinomycetota bacterium, assembly GCA_039648875.1. Taxonomy (GTDB): domain Bacteria; phylum Actinomycetota; class Thermoleophilia; order Gaiellales; family Gaiellaceae; genus Palsa-739. Next base: position 8,260 of record JBBWZD010000070.1, on the reverse strand, counting down.
AGTACGCCAGGAGGCCGGAGCCGGGGGAGTCGACCGGCTGCGCCGTCTGGAACGCCTGCCAGAGCAGGTACGACTGCACGTGCGGCGACTCGTAGGTGCGCCGGACCACGTCGTAGGCGCTCGTCGCGATGCGCCGCAGCCAGCGCGGCCGGTCGTGCAGCAGCTCCTCGAGCGGGGGCGCGTAGCCGATCGGGTTGAAGCGGTAGCGGCCGAGCGGCTCCCGGATCTCCGCGAACTCCCGCAGCGCGCGCCGGTACGCGTCGGCGTCGCGCGGCGAGAAGCGCGCGATCTCCTCGCACGTCCGCTCGAGGTCGAGCCAGTGCGTGAACGACTCGCCGTCGGGAAAGACGACGTGCGCGACCGGGTCGGGCGAGACGTACTCGAGGCCGTACTCGCGCTTCAGTCCGAGCTCGTCGTCGCGCAAGAGCGGGTTCGGCTGGATGAGCGTGTGGCCGGTCGAGCAGGAGTCGAAGCGGAAGCCCGGCAGCGTCAGCTCCTCGGTGACGGCGCCGCCGCCGGGAGCGTCCCGCGCCTCGAGCACGAGCACCTCGTGTCCCGCCCTGGCGAGGTAGGCCGCGGTGATGAGGCTGTTGTGACCGCCGCCGCAGACGACGACGTCGACCGTCTCGGTCACTTCGCTACCCTCCCGCCGTGGCGCGGATCAGCTACGTCGACCCGGCTTCGATCACGGACCCCGAGCTCGTGGCGGATATGGAGCACTCGCGGCTGTACGGCACGCCGCGGCCCGAGACGCAGGCGATCCGCTTCCACGTGGCCGCCGTCGCGAAGGCCTTCATGCGACCGTGGAAGACGATATTCCGGCAGGGAGTCGTCGACCACTCGCTGAAGGAGCTCTGCCGGGTCTACGTCTCGAAGACGATCGACTGCGACTACTGAGGGTCGCAACGGTCTCTCCGGGGCGGAGAGCAGGGACTGACCGAGGCCGACTACGACGAGCTCCTCGACTTCGAGCGCTCGAGCCGGTTCGACGAGCGCCAGAAGGCGGCGCTCCTCTACACGAGCATGCTCGTCTGGAACCCCGAAGGAGTCGACGACGCGCTGTGGGCGCGGCTGCGTGAGCACTTCGCCGAAGAACAGATCGTGGAGCTCGGCTCGTTCGTCTGCCTCACCTACGGGCAGCAGCGGGTGATCAAGACGTGGGGCGTCGGCCACGGCGAGCTGCTCGCGGACACGACCGGCGGCCTGGCGGCGGCGGGGCCGTAGATGGCGCGCCTTCCGGGCACCGCCGACGAGATCCGCGGCCGCGTGCCGGCCGTGCTCGAGGCGTGGGAGTTCATGCGCGACAACGTCCTGCGGGCGGGCCTGCTGGAGCCCGAGCTGAAGGAGCTGTGCTTCCGCTTCGCCGCGGAGGATCCCGACACGATGGACTTCTCCCCCTTCTCCGGGCGGGAGCGGCTCGCGCTCCGCTGGGCGCAGGCGATCGTGTGGGACGCGGATCTCGCCGACGACGCGCTCTGGAAGGCGCTGCACGCCGAGTTCACGGAGCCCGAGCTCGTGGAGCTCGGCTGCGCGATCGGCTTCGAGCTGGGGCAGCAGCATTTCCGCCGCACCCTCGGCCTCGCCGCCCGCGACCCCGCCTGAGCCACCGGCAAGTAACAGACTGTTACAAGGCTGGGGTTCCGGTACCGCGCGGGAATCCGGGCCAAGTAATAGACTGTTACTAGCTCGGGTCACGCGGCAACCTCGAGGCCGCGGCCGAGCAGCCGGAGGGCGTTGCCGCCGAGGATCGCGTCCTCGTCTTCCGGCGGCAGGCCGAGCGCGCGGACGATCTCCGCGGGGCGCTCCGCGCCCATGTCGAACGGGTAGTCAGAGCCGAGGAGCACGCGCTCGGGACCAAAGAAGTCGACGAGGCCGCGCAGCACCTCGACGTCGTGCACCACCGTGTCGACGCGGAAGCTGCGGATCGCGCCGAGCACGTCGCGGCCCGGCGGGTGGAAGGTCTGCTCGTGCGCGAGCCGGCCGCGCAGCGCCGGCAGGACGCCGCCGCCGTGCGCGAGGAGGACCCGCAGCCGCGGATGCTCGTCCAGCACGCCGGCGCCGAGCATGTGGGCCGCCGTCACCGCCGTCTCGACCGGGTTGCCAACGGTGTTCCACAGGTAGTGCTCCTCCAGCGCCGGCAGCCCGAAGCCCCGGGTCGCGGGGTGCACGAACACGAGCGCCTCCGTCTCCTCCGCGACCGCCCAGAAGTCGCGGAAGCGCTCGTCGCCGAGGTACGCGCCTTCCGGCGCCGCCGGAATCTCGACTCCGGCGAGCCGTCCGTCGGCTGCGAGCTCCGCGAGCTGCTCCGGTCGGCCCGGGTCCACCGTCCCGAGCGCGGCCACGCGCGGCCCGACGAGCTCGGCGAGCGCCTCGTTCTGCCGCTCGACCTCGACGCCGCAGAGGTTGACCCACGGACAGAGGACCACGACCTCGACGCCGGCGCGGTCCTGCTCCTCCAGGATGCGCCCGAGGTCGACGAACTCTCGCAGCGCGGAGCGAATCTCGCGGCCGCCGTAGGCGACCACCTGCTCCCCCTCGCGCCACGCGACCTCGGCCCCGAGCCCGGGCACGATCACGTGGGCGTGTGCGTCGACGACCACCGGTCCGCCTCCTCGTCCGGACGACGGGCGGGCGACGCGTGCTGCACGCGCCGCCCGCCCGTCGAGCCTGCGTCTTACCTCCTGTGCCGCTTTCGCGGCGTGACGGCCTTGTAGGCCGCGTTCCACGGGCCCGCGTTCACGATGTCCTTCCACGTCGGCGGATTGCCGTTGGAGATGTTCCCCAGCTGTACCTGCTCGTAGATCGTCCGCGTGATGCCGGCCCGGCCGAGCCCGCTCTTGTTGAGCGGCCACCACTTCATGACCAGGTACTGCCGCAGGGCCGACTTGGCGACGGCGAGGCTGTGGCCGGTGACGGTCGCGATGTCGGCCACCTTGTTGAGAGCCCTCCGCTTGTACATGTAGCGGGTCGCCTGGATGTCGCCCTTCAACAGCTTCACGAACAGCGCCCGCTTCGCCGCGAGGTTGGCGCGCGTCGTGACGAGCAGGTCGTAGTGCTGGAACGGGTCGGTCTGCGCGATCGAGACGATCGTCCGCACCGGGGTGCCGCCCTGCGCCGAGGCCTCGGCGAGGTCGTCGATGTGCAGCACCGCCACGTGCAGCTGACCCGCGAGCATCGCCTGGATCGCCGTGTTGCCCGGGAAGACGATCGGGTGGACATCCTGGATCGTCAGCTTGCAGCGCGTGAGCATCGCCTGGAGAGCCTGGTAGCGCGCGCCGCCGATCGAGTCGACGCCGACGTTCTGGCCCTTGAGCTGGCTGCACGTCCTGACGCTGCTCGAGTTCGACCCGACCACCCAGTCGACCTTGTCCATGCCCTCGATGCCGACGAGCGGCACGCCCTTGGAGATGAGGGTCATGGCGAACGGCGTCGGCGACCACGCCGCGTCGATCTGGCCCGCCTGCACGGCGCGTACGGCGTCGGTGCCGGTCGTGAAGCCCTTCAGCTGCACGTTGACGCCGTACTTCCGGTAGTACCCCATCCGATCGGCGACGTACAGGCGCACGGCCATGAAGATCGGGGGGATACCCGGGTAGCCGACGACGAGCGTGTTGTCCTGCTTCGCCGCGTCCGCGGCCGGCGCCGCGGTCGCCATCGCAGCGCTCACGGCGAGCGCGGCGACCGCCGCCAGGACGACGGCGAGACGCACCGCGCGTCCTCTGAGCAGCAACTTCATGATTGACCCTCCTTGAGACGATGACCCTCGCGGCGCATGGCTACCTGACTTCCTGCAGCTCGCGCTCCGCCTGCTCGGCCTCGTGCATCAGCCGAGACCACACGTGCTCGCGCACTTCGTTGAACCTGGGGCTGCTGAGAACCTCGCGCGTGCGCGGGCGCGGCAGCCCCGTCTCGATGACCTCGTAGACAGACGACGGCCGCCCGCGCAGCACCACCACGCGATCGCCCATCAGGACGGCCTCCTCGATCGAGTGGGTGACGAAGACCATGGACGTCGGGCGGCTCTCCCAGATGCGGAGCAGCTCGAACTGGAGGATCTCGCGCGTCTGCGCGTCGATCGAGGCGAACGGCTCGTCCATCAGCAGGACGTGCGGCTCCGTCGCGAGCGCGCGCGCGAGCCCCGTGCGCTGCTGCATCCCGCCCGACAGCTGGTACGGGTACGCCTTCTCGAAGCCGCTCAGCCCGACGAGCTCGATGTGGCGCGGCACCGACTCGCGGATCTGCTCCTTCGACGCGCCGGCGAGCCGCAGCCCGTAGGCGACGTTCTCGTACACCGTCTTCCAGGGGAACAGGCCGAACTGCTGGAAGACGACGGCGACGCCGCGCGGAGGCTCGGTGACCTTGTTGCCGTCGATCCTGATCTCGCCCCGCGTCGGCCGCACGAGGCCGTCGATACAGCGCAGCAGCGTCGTCTTGCCGCAGCCGCTGGGGCCGACGATGGAGACGATCTCGCGCTCGCCGATCTCGAGGTCGATGTTCTCGAACACGCGGAGCCCGCCGAACTCCTTGGCCACTCCGTCGATCGCGATGCGCGCGCCGCCGTCGGAGCGGGTGCTCATTCGGCCCTCCGGTACCAGGGGAGCAGCCGGCGCGTGGCGAGGTCGGCGGCGGCGTTGACCGCCACGCCGAGCAGCGCGAGGAAGAGCACCGCGACCATCATCTCCGGCTGGTGGAAGGTCCGCGCGTCGAAGAGGATGAAGGAGCCGAGCCCCTTCAGGTTGGCGATGTACTCGGCGATCACGGCGCCGACGAGCACGCGCCCGACGGCGAGCCGGAACCCCGCGAGCAGGTACGGGAGCGACGCCGGCAGCGCGATGCCGAACCAGACGTTCCACCAGCGGGCGTGGTACGACTCCGCCACCTCGACGTAGTGCGCCGGCAGCTTCCGCGTCCCGTCGTAGACGTTCAGGCAGACCGGCAGGAAGGCGCCGAGCGAGACGATCGTCAGCCGGACGCGCCAGTCGTAGCCGAACCACAGCTCCATCACCGGCACCATCGCGATGATCGGCATCGCGAAGAACGCGCTGACGTAGAAGCGGAGCAGCCGGTCGGCGGTGCGCAGCCGCCCCATCGTGAGCCCGACGAGCACGCCCGCGGCCACGCCGATCACCATGCCCTCGAGCGCCGCGAGCACCGTCTCCTCGGCGCTGCCCCAGAACGTCGGCGTGCCGGGCGGGACGTTCCGCTGCGCGAGCACGTCCGGGATCGCGCGCGCCACGGTCGTCGGCCGCGCCACGAACGCCGGCGCCAGCCAGCGCACGAGCACCTCCCACAGAACCAGCAGGGCGACGCCGGTCGCAACGCGCATCGCGGCCCGCTGCACGCCCGCGGGCAGCGTGAACGTGCGGGGGAGCGCCGCCTCCTGCGGGATCGCGCTCATACACCTGCCTTCCAGCGGGCGAAGTAGTTCTCGATCGCGCGGCCGACCGCCATCAGCGCCGTCGCGAGCAGCGTGATCGTCAGCACGGCGGCGAGGACGTGCGCCGTGTCGAAGCGCTGCGTGTACGTGAGGATGAGGTTGCCGAGGCCGCTCGCCGCGAGCAGGAACTCGCTCGCCAGCATGCCGACGAGGGAGCGCGCGATCCCCTGCCGCACGCCGGTCATCGTGTAGGGCAGCGTGTACGGGATGATCACGTGCCACCAGAGCTTCGGCTCGCTTGAGCGGTACGACCTCGCCACCTCGAGCAGCTCGGCGTTGACGCTGCGGGCGCCCTCGAGCGTGTTGATCAGGATCGGCCAGAGGCCGAACAGCGTCACCACGATCACCTTGGCGCGGAATTCGAATCCGAAGAGCGAGAGGATGAACGGGATCAGCGCCACCATCGGCGTCGCGTAGAGCATCGCGATGTACGGCTCGAGCCCCGTCCGCAGGACGCGGATGCGCGCGAGCAGCAGCCCGAGGAAGAAGCCGACGAGGATCGCGAAGCCGAGCCCGGCTCCGAAGAGCTGCAGCGACGACTCGAGCGCGTGCGGCAGCTCGCCGCTCGTCGTCATCCCCCAGAGCGCCGCCATCGTCTTCGAGAACGGTGCGAAGGACGACGCCTGCGTGCGCCGGCCGATCAGCTCCCAGATGCCGGCGCCGACGGCGAGCCCGAGCAGCGACACGCCGGCGCCGCGCACGCTCTGCGGCACGATCAGCCGGGGCTTCGGCTCCGCGACTTGGACGGTGCTCATGCAGCGGGCCTCGCGTTGAAGGTCAGCAGCTTCTGCTCGGTCATCTCCTCGATCGCATAGCGGAGGCCCTCGCGGCCCGAGCCCGACGACTTGACGCCGCCGTAGGGCATGTGGTCGATCCGGAAGGTCGACACGTCGTTGACCATGAGGCCGCCGACGCCGATGCGGTCGAAGGCGGCGTCGACGACGCGGAGGTCGTTGGTGAAGAGACCGGCCTGCAGGCCGAACTCGCTGCGGCCCGCAGCGTCGATTGCAGCGTCGATGTCGTCGAATCGAGTCAGACCCACCAGAGGCGCAAAGACCTCGTCACATGAGACGCGCAGGTCCTCCCGGAGGTTGGCGAGCACCGTCGGCCGCCACACGCTTCCCTCGCGCTCCCCTCCGGTGAGGACGGTCGCGCCGGCAGCCTTCGCCTCGTCGAGCCACTCCTCGATCCGCTCGACCGAGGCCGAGTCGATCACGGGGCCGACGTCCGTCTCCTCGTCCAGCGGGTCGCCGACCTGCAGCTCGTCGACGCGGCGGACGAGGTCGGTCGCGAACTCGTCGTAGACCGCGCGATGGACGAAGACGCGCTGGACGGAGATGCAGGTCTGGCCCGAGTAGGTGAAGCCGCCCCAGGCGACGCGCTCGGCCGCGTAGGCGACGTCTGCGTCGTCGTTCACGATCACGGCCGCGTTGCCGCCGAGCTCGAGCGTCACGCGCTTGCGGCCGGCACGGGCCCGGAGGTGCCACCCGACGGCCGGGCTGCCGGTGAACGTGAGGAGCTTGATGCGAGGGTCCTCGACGAGCGGCCTCGCCGTCTCCGTCGACGACGGCAGGACGGCGATTCCCTCCTCCGGCCAGCCCGCCTCCAGCACGATCCGTCCGAGCAGCAGCGAGGTGGCGGGAGTCTGGGAGGCCGGCCGGAGCAGGATCGGGTTGCCGGCTGCGAGCGCGGGCGCGACCTTGTGCGCGACGAGGTTGAGCGGGAAGTTGAACGGCGTGATGCCGGCGATCGGGCCGAGCGGCACGCGGCGGACGTGGCCGATCCTGTGCTCGTTGCCCGGGAGCCAGTCGAGCGGGACGATCTCGCCGTAGATGCGCTTCGCCTCCTCTGCCGCGACGGTGAAGGTGAAGACGGCGCGGTCGACCTCGGTGCGCGCGGTCTTGACGGGCTTGCCGGCCTCGAGCGCGATGGTATGCGTGACCTCGTCGCGCCGGGCTGCGAGACCTTGCGCGATCTTCTTCAGCAAGTCCTCGCGCTGCCACGAGGCCAGCGCCCGCGTCGTCTCGAAGGCGCGGACGGCACCCGCGATGGCGCGCTCGACGTCCTCCGGGGCGGCGCGGTGGACGAGCGCGACCGGCGACCCGTCGTACGGGCTGCGGACCTCGTAGGTTTCGGCCGTCTGGACCTGCTCGCCGCCGACGAGGATGCCGAGCTCGCCCAGCCGCGTCGCGGCGATTGCCACCTACGCCACCAGCCCCGCCGGCTCCTCGACGAGCGCGGCGAGCGTGTCGAGGAACTCCGCTCCGCGCGCGCCGTCGGCGACGCGGTGGTCGAAGGAGATGGTGAGCGTCAGCAGCGGCCGCACCACCACCTCGCCGTTCACGGCCGCCGGCCGTGCGCCGATCCGTCCGACCGCCAGGATCGCGGCCTGCGGCGCGTTGACGATCGCCTGGAAGGCGTCGACGCCGTACATGCCGAGGTTGGAGATGGTGAACGTGCCACCCTGGACGTCTTCGCCGCGCAGCCGCCCGGCGCGCGCCGCGTCGACGACCTCGCGGCGGCGTGCGCAGACGGACGCGAGATCCAACGTGTCGGCGCCGTGAACTACCGGGACCACGAGCCCGGCGTCGGTTGCGACCGCGATGCCGACGTTCACGCCGGTACCGGCGACGATCGCGCCGTCGCGCCAGTGGGCATTGAGGCGCGGGTGCCGGCGCAGCGCCTCCGCACAGAGCTTGACGAGCAGGTCGGTGTGGCTGAGCGCCTCGCAATCGGGCTTCTGCCGTGCGACGGCGCGCCAGCTCTCGAGCCGTGAAGCGTCGACGTCGCGCGAGAGGACGAACTGCGGCACCTCCTGCCAGG
>JBBWZD010000065.1:0-2735 GCA_039648875.1 Actinomycetota bacterium | reverse complement strand
TCGTGTCGTGTCGAATCGTGAGCAGCTGCCCCTCGCCCCCGAAGATCACCTCCTGGTGCGCGACGAGGCCCGGCAGGCGCACCGAATGGATGACTGGCTCGCCACCGATCAGGCGCGCCGTGGCCGCCGCCGTCCCCGAAGGCGCGTCCTGCTTCGCCTCGTTGTGCAGCTCGACGATCTCGGCGCGGGGGAAGATCGCCGCTGCCTGCGCGGCGAAGCGCATCATCAGCACGGCGCCGAGCGAGAAGTTCGGCGCCACGAACAGCCGCAGTCCCTGCTGCACCGCGAGCGCGTGCAGCGGCTGCGGATCCCAGCCGGTCGTGCCGACGACGCACGAGACGCCCTGCTCGAGCGCCGCGCGCACGTTCTCCGGCGCCGCCGACGGCGTGGTGAAGTCGACCGCGGCGTCGAGGCCCCGCACGTCGACCTCGTCGCCGAGCTCGATCGCCCGCACTCGGTGCCCCGCCCGCTCCAGCAGCGGCAAGAGCGCGCGGCCGACCTTTCCCTCCGCGCCGAAGAGGGCGACGTTCATGCCGCCGCGAGGGCCGGCAGGCCGGCGTTCGCGCGCCGCACGGCCGCGCTGAAGCGCCCGTCGTCGGGCCCGACGCCCGCGGCCGAGAGCCGCTCGGGCGGCAGCAGCACCGCCGCCAGCTCGGCGACCGCGTCCGCGTCCACCGCGTCGATCTCGGCGATGATCCGGTCGAAGGTCAGCAGCTCGGTGTCGGAGATGAGGGACTTGCCGAGGCGGCTCATCCGGTTCGACGTCGACTCCATCGAGAGCATGATGCGCCCCTTCAGGCTCTCCTTGGCGCGCTCCAGCTCGCCGTTCCGGAGCCTGCCGGACGCGATCTCCCCGAGCTGCTCGACGCAGATCTCGACGCACGCCGCGAGGTTCTCCTCGCGGGTGCCGACGTAGATGCCGACGAGACCGGTGTCGCTGTACTGGGAGGCAAAGCTGTAGACGGAGTAGGCCATGCCCCGCTTCTCGCGGATCTCCTGGAAGAGCCGCGAGGACGCGGAGCCGCCGAGGATGCCGTCGAGCAGCGAGGCGGCGAACCGGCGGCGGTCGGAGCGCGAGATGCCCGGGGCCCCGAGGCACAGGTGGTACTGCTCGGTGTCCTTGCGCTGGAAGCGGACGCCCGGCGGCGGCGTCTGAACGAGGGCGCGCCGCACGATCGGACCGGATCGTCCGGGCTGGGCGCTGCGGCGCTCGAAGCGCTGGAGCAGCGAGACGAGCCGCTGGTGCGTCATGTTCCCGGCCGCGGCCACCACGACGTTGCCGGGCGTGTACTTGGCGCGGTGGTAGCCGGCGACGGCGCGCCGGCTGACGGTGGAGATGACGTCGGCGGTGCCGATCACGGGCCGCCCCAGCGCGTGCCCGCCGAAGACGGCTTCCGAGAAGAGGTCGTGCACGAGCTCGGGCGGCGTGTCCTCGTACATGGCGATCTCCTCGAGCACGACCTCGCGCTCCTGGTCGAGCTCCGCGAAGGCCGGCGCGTAGACCATGTCGGTCATCACCCCGAGCGCCGTCTCGACGTGGCGGTCCGGGACGCGGGAGTACACGACGGTGTGCTCCCGCGAGGTCGCCGCGTTCAGCTCGGCGCCCATGGCGTCGAACGTCTCGGCGATCTGCTGCGCGTCGTGGGAGCGCGACCCCTTGAAGAGCAGGTGCTCGATCAGGTGCGAGACGCCGGAACGGTCGTCGCGCTCGTCGCGGGACCCGGCGCCGATCCAGAAGCCGAGCGAGACAGACCGCACGCTCGGCACCTTCTCCGAGATGACCCGCTCGCCGGAGTCGAGCTCCGAGAGGACGTACTTCTGCACCGGCAAATCCTAACGACCGTGTCGTCGGGCTCTCTTGGGCGCCGACGACTACCTCGTCAAGCCCTTCGACCCGGACGAGCTGGTCGCGCGCGTGCGCCGGTCGCTCGGACGCAGGAACGGCGGCTCGGAGCCGGAGCCCGCGACGGACGAGTTGCTTGCCGACCTGACGCCGCGCGAGCGGGAGGTACTCGCTCTGCTCGCAGCGGGGCGAGGCTCGAAGCAGATCGCCCTACAGCTCGCGATCAGCCCGCGCACGCTCGGCACCCACATCCAGCACATCCTGGGGAAGCTCGGCGTCCACAACCGCCTAGGGATCGAAAGGGGCGGCCCGGAGGCCGCCCCATCTCTCAGCGGCCGCGGCCGCGGTCGCCGCCGCGCCCGCCGCGGCGGTCGTCGCGGCGCGGCCGGTCCTCCTCCGGCGGCCGCGGCGGCGCGTCCTTCGCCCGCTCGATCAGCTCCTCCGGCTGCACGAGCCCGCCGTCCTCGTGCTTCGCCACGAGTTTCAGGCCGATTCGGCCGCGGGCCTTGTCGACCTCCTGGACGATCACGTCCACGACGTCGCCGCGGGCCATCACGTCCTCGATGTGCCCGACGCGGCCGGGGCCGACGTTCGACACGTGCAGCAGCCCGTCCGTGCCCTTCTTCAGCTCCACGAAGGCGCCGAACTGCGTCGTCTTGACGACCTTGCCGGTGTACGCGTCGCCGACCTCCGGCTCCTTCGTGAGCGCCTGGACGGCAGCGATCGCGGCCTCGGCCTTCTCGCCGTCGGTGGCGTAGATGAGGATCGTGCCGTCCTCCTCGATGTCGATCTGCACCTCGTAGTCGGACTCGAGGCCGCGGATGGTCTCGCCGCCCTTGCCGATCACCAGGCCGATCTGCTCCTGCTGGATCTTGATCGACGTGATGCGAGG
>JBBWZD010000046.1:0-9777 GCA_039648875.1 Actinomycetota bacterium | reverse complement strand
CCGACGGCGGGTCGCTCGCCGGGAAGCTGTCGGCCACCTCCTTGTCGTAGGTGCCGTTGTCGTAGTCGACGCCGAAGCTGCCGAGCGACTCGAGGAAGGCCGTCTTCGCCTCCGCCAGGGGCACGCGGTCCTGCGGGCGGCGCGGCCCCGCGAGCGACGGCTCCACGTCGTCCAGGTGGAGCTCGACCACCTGCGAGTAGGTCGGGTGCTCGCCCGGCTCGTGCCAGAGCATGTTCTCCTTGCAGTAGGCCTCGGCGAGCGCGACCCGCTCGGCCGGCCGGCCCGTCAGCCGCAGGTACTCCAGCGTCACCTGGTCGACGGGGAAGAAGCCGCACGTCGCGCCGTACTCCGGGCTCATGTTCCCGAGGGTCGCCCGGTCGGCGAGCGCGAGCGACGACACGCCGGGCCCGAAGTACTCGACGAGCTTCCCGACGACGCCCGTCCGCCGCAGGACCTGCGTCACGGTCAGGACGAGGTCGGTCGCCGTCGCCCCCTCCCTCAGCGCGCCGGTGAGGCGGAACCCCACCACCTGCGGGACGAGCATCGAGAGCGACTCGCCGAGCATGGCGGCTTCGGCCTCGATGCCGCCGACCCCCCAGCCGAGCACGCCGAGCCCGTTGACCATCGTCGTGTGCGAGTCGGTGCCGACGAGGGTGTCGGGGAACGCCACGCCGTCGCGCGACTCGACCACCCGCGCCAGGTACTCCAGGTTCACCTGGTGGCAGATGCCGGTGTTCGGCGGCACCACCTCGAGGTTCTCGAATGCGTGCTGCCCCCAGCGCAGGAAGGCGTAGCGCTCGCGGTTGCGCTCGAACTCGAGCTCGACGTTGCGACCGAGCGCGAGGCGCGTGGCGAACTCGTCCACCTGCACCGAGTGGTCGATCACGAGCTCGGCCGGGATGAGCGGGTTGATCTTCGCGGGGTCGCCGCCCTGGGCGCGCATCGCCTCGCGCATCGCGGCGAGGTCGACGATCGCCGGAACGCCGGTGAAGTCCTGGAGCAGCACGCGGGCGGGCATGAACGAGATCTCGCGCGACGGCTCGTCTGCCGCGACCCAGCCCGCAACCGCCTCGACGTCGGCGTCGGTTCCGTTTCGGAGCGCGTTCTCGAGCAGGATCCGCAGCGTGTACGGCAGCCGCGCGACGTCCCATTGCGCCTGCAGCTCGTCCAGCCGGTAGATCGAGTAGGTGTCCTCGCCGACTCGAAGCTGACCGGGCTCTGCCATCACCTCGATTCAAGCAGAAGAGCGGTTCCGCGCACCCTGGCTTCCCTGCGTGAGGCGGTTGAGCGTCACGAGCCCGAGCCCGCCGACCATGTTCCCGGCCGCCGCGAGCGCGAAGTTGCCGGCGACGAACCACCAGTTCATGTGGATCCCGTAGCGGACGCCGAAGATCAGCTCGAGCGTGACGACGATCACGTGGTTGAAGGAGCCGAGGGCGAGCAGGAAGCCCGCGAGCCAGGCGACGACGACGCGCACGAGCATCGACGTCTGCCCCTCCACGAACCAGGTCATCGCGGTGATCAGCGCGCCGGCGAAGACGGCGCTGAGGAAGAGCGCCAGCACGCCGTTCGCGTGGATCGTCCCGGCGAGCTCGACCATCGTCTTCCCCGTGCCGTACGGGAGCACGCTGTGCACGCTCAGGAAGAGGATCAGCACCAGGCCGCCGAGGACGTTGAAGAGCGGCGAGGTGAGCCAGAGCTTCGCGAGGTTGCGCCACGAGGCGCTGTCTCGGTGGTCGAGGCCGGCGACCGGCACGAGGAAGTTCTCGGTGAAGAGCTCGCCGCGGCCGACGACGAGGAACACGAAGCCGAGCCCGAACGCGAGGGAGCCGAGGACGTGGGCCGCGTGCTTCCCGAGCGAGTGCTCGAGCTGCGACTGCACGAGCGCGAGCGCGAGGATGCCGGCCACGATGTCGAAGGCGGCGGCGAGCGCTGTCGACATCTCCTCGAGCAGCGGGCGCTCGAGCCGGCGCGCCCCCTCCTCCTTCGTCCGCGCGTAGATGTCCTCCGGCTGCGGGATCTCCGTCACAGCTTCGGCAGCAGCTCCCGGCGCGCGAAGTCGGCGAACTCGTCCTGGTTCTCGCCGATCTGGTGGATGTACACGTGGGTGAACCCGGCGTCGGCGTACCGGCCGATCTCCTCGAGGTACGGCCCGGGGTCGGGGCCGTGGGGGCAGCTCTGGGCCACGTCTTCCTCGTCCACCATCGCCGCCGCCTCCTGGAAGTCGGACGGCGTCGCGAGCTCCTGGCCGAGGGGGCCCTTGAGGGCCAGGTTCGGCCACTCCCTCGTCGCGCGCTCGAGGCCCTTCTTCGCGTCGGAGTCGTACGCGCAGTGCATCATCCCCAGCTTCGCCTTGCCGTCGCCGCCGGCCCGCTCGAAGGCCTGGACGTATTCGGCCTCCGGCGCGGTGGAGATGAAGCCGTCGCCGATCCGCCCGGCGAGCTCCGCCGCCTTCGGGGCGCTTGCCGCGACGTAGATGTCCGGCAGCTCGTCCGGCAGCGTGTAGATGCGCGCGTGGTCGACCGTGTAGTGGCGGCCGCGGTGCGTCTGCTCGCCGCCCTGCCAGAGGAGGCGGATCACCTCGACCGCCTCCTCGAGCATCTCGAGCCGCTCGTCCGGACGGGGCCAGCGACCCCCGAGCACGTGCTCGTTCAGGTTCTCGCCGCTGCCGACGCCGAGGAAGAAGCGGTCGGGCATCATCGTGCCGACCGTCGCCGCGGCCTGGGCCACGACGGCGGGGTGGATCCGGATCAGCGGGCATGTCACGCCCGTGCCGAGGCGGATCGTCTCGGTCGCCTGGGCGATGCCGCCGAGGGTCGACCACACGAACGGGCTCTGCCCCTGCGCGTCGACCCACGGGTGGAAATGGTCGGAGATCAGCGCGAACGTGAAGCCCGCCCGCTCCGCCAGCACGGCCTGGCGCACGAGCTCGTTCGGCGGGTGGTCCTCGGAGGAGAGCGCGAAGCCGAGCTCGGGCATGGCGGCTACCTACCGGCGTCGGTGCCGGGTAAACCGTGTTTTCGCGCTCCCGGCGGGGGGACCTGTGGGCCATGGACGCCGCCGGAGGGGCCGAGCTGGGGATGCTGCTGGTGGGCGTGCCCCTGCCCGCCGACAAGGCGCAGCTGCTCGCCTACGCGGTGCAGCAGCACGCGGAGCCGCGCTTCCTCGCCGTGCTCCGGTCGCTGCCCGAGCGGGAGTTTGTCTCGCTCGACGAGGTGGTGGAGGAGCTCGTACCCGTGCAGCCGGGCGCCGACGGCCGGCCCCATGAGCCACGCGAGGAGAGCGGCGCCCCGCCCGGCGGGGACGCCTACACGGAGCTCCATCCGGACACCGGGCGCGTCCGCGACGTCGACGAGGTCGAGGCCGACTGACTGAACCCGGGGCCTGGCCCGGGCCAGACCCCGTGCCGTAGGTGTCGCGACTTCGTCAGCTCAGGTGCCGCGCGAGGCGTGGCCGGCCGGCTCGCCGGGCTTCGTGGTCGCCCTGGTGCCGTTCCGCGCGGCTCGCTCGCGCTGCGGCCCGACCGTGTACTTGGGGTCGCGCGCCGACTGGAAGCCCGCCTTGAACACCGCCCAGCGCAGGCACATCTCGCCCGCGCAGATCATCGCGCCGCCGAGCAGGGCGGCGCCGCGGCGACGCCGCCCGCGCCGCGCCAGGAGCGCCGCGCCGGCGCCCGCGAGGCCCTTCGCCGCCCACGAGAGCTTGCCCGCCTGCCCCTGGTGGTAGACCTCGCCGAGCTCGCCGAGGCGCAGCTCCATCGCGTGCATCACGGTGCCCTCGACCGCCACGGCGGCGGCGGCGAGCCGCCTGGCGGGTCGCGCGTCGGCCGGGTCGAGGAAGACGCAGGCGGCCGCGCCCGCGGTGGCCGCCGCGCTCGCGCCGAAGAGCCACGGCAGCTCCTGTCGCCCCTCGTGCCACACCGGCACGGCCGTGTCGGCGAGGAGCACCCCGGTGTAGGTCGCGAGCGGCGGCCCGAAGAAGCAGGCCGCCACCTCGGCGGCCAGCTTGACCGGCTTCAGGCGCCCCAGCAGCTCGAGTACGGCCGCCGTGCTCGACGCGCCGCCGCTGCCGAGCAGCACCCACGCGCCCACGTTCATGGGCGAGGTGACCTTGAAGACGCGGAGCATGTGGTGGAAGCGCTCCGGCCGGCCGAGGTCCGAGACGAGCAGCGCGGGCGAGACGGCGTCTGCCACCGCCCCCACGTACAGGGCCGTCCGCGACAGCTTCTCGTTCCCGTGCAGCTTCGCGGCGAGGCTGAGCACCGACGACGTGCCCGCGAGCCCGCCGGTGAAGAGGTAGGTCGGAATCTCCCACGTCCACACCGGCTCCTTGATCACCGGGCGGCCGTAGTAGGAGCGCATCTCGGTGCCGCGCCCGCTGATCGAGCCTTCGGTGTTCACCCGCGGCCTCCGAGGAACGCGGCGGCCACGCCGACGACGAGCACGGCCGCGGCCGTCGCCATGTTCTCCCACATCGCCCCGACGTGCTTCGTCGTCACGACCGGGTCGGGCGGCAGGCCGTACACCTCGGGGTCGTCGAGCAGCAGGAAGAAGGCGCCGAAGCCGCCGACGCCGTCGCCGGGGTCGCGCCCGTAGAGCTGGGCCCCGTTCCACCCCTCGTCCGAGAGCTTCGCCAGCCGCGCGTCCGCGCGCTCCCGCAGCTCGTCGAGCGGCCCGAACTGGATCGACTTCGTCGGGCACGCCTTCGCGCATGCGGGCTCGTGGCCGCCCTTCAGCCGGTCGTAGCAGAGCGTGCACTTCCAGACGCGGCCGTCCTCCTTCGTGCCGAGCGACGCCGGCAGGTCGGGCTTGTGCCCCATGCTGCCCGGCCGGTCGGAGGCGATGTCCCGCTTGTCCAGGACGCCGAACGGGCACGCCGGCACGCAGTAGCCGCAGCCGTTGCAGATGTCCTCCTGCACGACGACGGTGCCGAACTCCGTGCGGAACAGCGAGCCGGTGGGGCAGACGTCGAGGCACGCGGCGTGCGTGCAGTGCTTGCAGACGTCCGACGACATCAACCACCGCAGCGCGTCGCCGTCGCCGCGGCCGCCGTCCTCGGTCTGCCCCGGCTCGGGCTCCGACGGCACGTGCAGCGGCTTGCGCTGCTCGACGAACGCGACGTGCCGCCACGAGTTCGCGCCGAGCGTCGACGTGTTGTCGTATGACTCGCCCGTCCACACGAGCCCGTCCTCGGGGACGAGGTTCCACTCCTTGCACGCCACCTCGCACGCCTTGCAGCCGATGCAGACGGACGTGTCCGTGAAGAAGCCGACCCGCTCCTGCTTCTCGTCGCCGTACGCCTCCCAGCCCGCGGGTACCCCCGTCGGCTGCATGACGCTGCTCACGCCGTCGTCTCCCGCACGTCGGCCGGCTCGGCCTTCGGCGCCGTCTCGCGCCGGGCGTGCGCCTGCTCCCGGATCCCGGCGACGAACTCCGGCAGCGCCTTCCCGCGGGGCCGGCGGCCCGGCCGGATGCCGCAGGTCGCCGCCTTGACCTCCTGGATGTGCACGTTCGGGTCGAGCGTCATGTGCATCAGGTCGTTCGCGCTGTCGCCGCTCGACAGCAGCCGCGAGCCCCAGTGATACGGCAGGCCGACCTGATGCGTCGTACGGCCGTGCACCGTGATCGGCGGGATGCGGTCGGTGACGAGCACGCGCGCCTCGATCGCCGAGCGGGCGCTGTAGATCGTCGCCCAGCCGCCGTGCTCGAGGCCGGCCTCGGCGGCCAGCTCCGGCGAGACCTCGCAGAACATCGCCGGCTGGAGCTCGGCGAGGTAGGGGACGGAACGGGTCATGCCTCCCGCGGTGTGGTGCTCCGTCAGGCGGTAGGTGGTGACGACGTACGGATACAGCTCCGCTCCCGGCTCGCCGTCGACCGGGTTGGACGGATCCTCTGCGAGCTGGTTCTGCTGGCGCCGGGGATTCGCTCGCTGCGAGTAGAGGGTGTTGCCGAACGGCGACTCGTGGGGCTCGTAGTGCGTCGGCAGCGGCCCGTCCTCGAGGCCCTGCGGGACGTACAGCCACGAGCGGCCGTCGGCCTGCATCACGAACGGGTGGTCTCCCGCGATCGCGTCCTCGGCCTCAGCGCCGTCGGGAGGGACGTAGTCCGGCGGCTTCGTCTCCTCGAAGTCGGGCGTGTCGAGGCCTGTCCACTTCTCGCCGTTCCACCAGACGAACTTCTTCCGCTCCGACCACGGGTTGCCGTCGGGATCCGCCGACGCGCGGTTGTAGAGGATGCGGCGGTTGTCGGGCCACGCCCACGCCCACTCCGGCGCGACGTAGGTCTGCTCCCAGTGGGGCCTCTTGCGAGCCGCCTGGTTGATCCCGTCCTTGTAGACGCCGCTGTAGATCCAGCAGCCGCACGCCGTCGAGCCGTCGTCCCGCAGCTTCGGATAGCCGTCGAGGAACGTGCCGCTGCCGATCTCCCAGCCGCTGATCTCCGCCAGCACGGCCTCCGCGCTCGGCTCCTGGATCTGGGAGTGCGTCGGATACTCCCACCGCAGCGCCTTGACCAGCGCGTCGCGCTCCTCCTCGGAGTCCTGCAGGCGCTGCTTGATCATCCGCCCGAGGTGGAAGTAGAACCAGAGCTCTGACCGGCAGTCGAGCTTCGGCTCGGTCGCCTGCCAGTGCCACTGGAGCAGGCGCTGCGTGTTGGTGAACGAGCCGTCCTTCTCCGTGTGCGTCGCGGCGGGCAGGAAGAACACCTCGGTGCCGATCTCGCCCGTCTTCAGCTCGCCCGACTCGATCTCGGGGCTGTCGTACCAGAACGAGGCCGTCTCGATCTCGACCACGTCGCGCACGACCAGCCAGTCGAGCTTCGAGAGACCGAGCCGGTGCGCCTTGCCGTTGGCGTTGCCGACCACAGGGTTCTCGCCGGCGACGACGTAGCCCTTCACCTTTCCCTCGAGCATCTGGCCGAGCGTCCAGTACGCCGAGTTGTCCTCGTCGATGCGCGGCAGCCTGGGGAAGAGCCAGGAGTTGTCCTCGGTGGCGTGCTCGCCGAAGTAGGCCTTCATCAGGCTCACCCAGTAGGCCTTGAAGTGCCCCCACCAGCCGGTCGGCGACGTGTTGGCCGCCATGAAGTTGTCGAAGCCGCCGTAGTACTCGGCGTGCGGCATCGGCAGGTAGCCGGGCAGGATGTTGAAGAGCGTCGGGATGTCGGTGGAGCCCTGGATCGACGCGTGCCCGCGGAGCGCGACGATGCCGCCGCCGGGCCGGCCAATGTTCCCCAGGAGCTGCTGGACGATCGCGGCGGTGCGGATGTACTGGACGCCGACCGTGTGCTGCGTCCAGCCGACCGCGTAGCAGAACGCGCTCGTGCGCTCGCGGCCGGAGTTCTGCGCGAGCGCTTCGGCGACGTAGAGGAAGTCCTCGACCGAGCAGCCGCACGTGTCGGCGACGAGCTCCGGCGTGTAGCGCTGGTAGTGGCGCTTGAGGATCTGGAAGACGCAGCGCGGATGCCGGAGGTCGGGGTCCTCGGAGGGAGGCTCGCCGTGGTGCAGGCCGCCGCCGTGGCCGCCGTGGCCCGACTGCTCGCCCTTCGGCGAGAAGCCCTCCTCGCGCTGCCCGGCCGCCCCGTGCGTCTCCATCCCCTCGTAGCGCCACTGGCTCGAGTCGTACTTCCCCTCCTCCGGGTCCCAGCCGGCGAAGAGGCCGTCGAGCTCCTCGGTGTCGACGTAGGTGTCCTCGATGATCACCGGAGCGTTCGTGTAGTGCTTGACGTACTCCTCGAAGTGGAGGTCGTTCTGCAGGATGTAGTTGACGATCCCGCCGAGGAAGGCGATATCGGAGCCCGCGCGGATGCCCACCCACTTCGTCGCCATCGCGCTCGTGCGCGTGAAGCGAGGGTCGACGTGGATCACCTTCGCGCCCCGCTCCCGCGCCTCCATCACCCACTGGAACCCGACCGGGTGGTTCTCGGCCATGTTCGAGCCCATGATCACGATGCAGTCGGAGTTCTGGAGGTCCTGCTGGAAGTCCGTGGCACCGCCTCGCCCGAACGAGGTGCCCAGACTGGGCACCGTGGACGAGTGTCATATGCGCGCCTGGTTCTCGACCTGGACGATGCCGAGCGCCGTGAGGAGCTTCTTGATCAGGTAGTTCTCCTCGTTGTCCAGCGTCGCGCCGCCGAGGTTGCCGATCGCCATGGTGCGATTCGCCGGCTTGCCCTCCTCGGTCTTCGCCTGCCAGGTCGCGGCGCGCGTCTCGACGATCCGGTCCGCGATCATCTCCATCGCGGCGTCGAGCTCGAGCTCCTCCCACGCGTTGCCGTACGGGCGGCGGTACTTGACCTTGTACTCCCGCAGCGGGCTCTGGGCGTAGCTCTTCGTGGCCTGCCCCTTCGGGCAGAGCCGGCCGCGCGAGATGGGGCTCGCGGGGTCGCCCTCGACGTGCGTGATCTCGCCGTCCTTGACGTAGACGAGCTGGCCGCAGCCGACGGCGCAGTACGGGCAGATCGACTGGACGACGTGCTCGGCCTCGTCGACGCGCGGTACGAGGCTCCGCGAGCGGCGCGACTGCACCGCCGGCCCCAGGCCGAGCGGGTCGCCCTGCTGGAGCTGCCGGACGACGGGCCACGAGGCGAGCAGCTTCGCGAGCGCCATGTGGCGTTCATCTGCCGCACGGGGCCCGGCCGTAAACGGACTGCGATCTAACGCGACCGGTGCCTGAAGGAACCCTGAAGTTTGCAGGGCTTTCGGCTGGTAATGAATCAGGTGTCACATATCGTATACCGCTCTAAAGGAGGGATCGCGATGAGCACCATCGACGAACGCCGGGAGCGCGCTTCGGCCGGAGTCGCGCTCGGCGACAAGGACTCCTGGTACGGCGACTTCGCGCGCCCGCGCGTCTTCCTGCAGCCGCTGGCGGCGCCGTCCGTGCTCGGCCTCTTCGGCTTCGCCGCGGCGACGTTCATGGTCGCGGCGAACATCGCCGGGTGGTACGGGAACGCGAGGACGCCGCTCTACCTCTGGCCGTTCGCCCTGGCCTTCGGCGGCGTCGGCCAGTTCCTCGCCGGCATGTGGGCGTACAGGGCGCGGGACGTCCTCGCGACCGCCATGCACGGCGCGTGGGGCTCCTTCTGGATCGGCTACGGCATCCTGAACCTGATGTTCGCGACGCACACGATCCCGGCGCCCGCCGTGCCCTACCGGTCGACCGACTTCGGGTTCTGGTTCTTCGCGCTCGCGATCGTCACCGCCTCGGGAGCGCTCGCGTCGCTCGCCGAGAGCATCGGGCTCTTCGCCGTGCTCTCGACGCTCGCCGCCGGCTCCGGCATCCTCGCCGGCGCCCTGATCTTCGGCTCTCACAGCTGGTTCGTCGTGGCCGGCTGGGTGCTCGTGGTGTCGGCGGGCTTCGCCTGGTACGTGGCGACGGCGATGATGCTCGCCGGCAGCTTCGGCCGCACCATCCTCCCGCTCGGGAAGCTCCAGGCCGACGCCAACATCCCCGGCCGCCAGCCGACGCGCCCGATCCAGCTCGAGTGGGCCGAGCCCGGCGTCAAGCAGGGCCAGTAGCAGCCCGCCGCCTCACGCGCGCCGTTTCCCCCGTTGTCGGCGGGGGATACGGCGCGTCGTGAGGCACCTGATCCCGTGGCTCGCGACGTGGCTCACGCTCTTCTGGCTGTGGCTGCTGCTCGCCGGCGAGTGGAACCGCCAGGAATGGATCGCGGCGGCGAGCGCGGCCGCGGTCGCCGCGACGATCGGAGAGGTGGCGCGCACCCGCGCCGGCGTCGGCGTGCGCGTTCCGGCGCGGTGGCTCGCGCGGGCGTGGACGGTCCC
>JBBWZD010000166.1:0-13299 GCA_039648875.1 Actinomycetota bacterium | reverse complement strand
TCCGAGCGGATCAAGGGGATGCTCGAGGAGCTGGGGCTCGGGGAGGCTCGCACGCAGGCCGAGGCGGACGTCCTCGTCTTCAACACGTGCACGATCCGGGAGAAGCCGGACACGAAGCTCGCGGCGTACCTCGGCGAGGCCGCCGCGCGCAAGCGGGAGCGCCCCGACACGGTCATCGCCGTCGGCGGCTGCTACGCAGAGGCGCAGCGCGAGCGGCTGTTCTCGCTCTACCCGGCCGTCGACGTGGCGTTTGGGCCCGGCACGATCCCGCACCTCGGGGAGTGGCTCGGCGCGGGCGGGTTCGGCGCCGACCGCGGCGTGTGGGGGACGGGGGAGGAGCGCCGCTTCGCCGCCAAGCTGCCGATGCACCGCGAGCGCACGTTCCAGGCCTGGGTGCAGGTCTCGATGGGCTGCAACTCCACCTGCTCGTACTGCATCGTCCCCGCCGTCCGCGGCCGCGAGGTGAGCCGGCGGCCCGGCGACGTGCTCGCGGAGGTGACGCACCTCGCGCGCGAGGGCGTGCGCGAGATCACCCTCCTGGGCCAGAACGTCAACTCGTGGGGCCGCGACCTGCTGCCGGAGATCCACACCGAGTTCGGGGAGTTGCTGCGCGCCTGCGACGCCGTCGACGGCATCGAGCGGATCCGCTTCACGAGCCCGCACCCGAAGGACTTCCGGCGGCCGGTGATCGAGGTAATGGCCGAGTGCGCAGCGGTGTGCGAGCACGCGCACCTGCCGCTCCAGTCCGGCTCGACGCGGATCCTGAAGGCGATGCGCCGCACGTACTCGCGCGAGCGCTACCTCCGCCTCGTCGGCGAGATGCGCGCCGCGATTCCGGACCTCGCCCTCTCGACCGACATCATCGTCGGCTTCCCCGGAGAGACCGAGGCCGACTTCGCGGAGACGCTCGAGGTCGTGGAGGAGGTCGGCTTCGACGCCGCCTTCACCTTCGTCTACTCGCCGCGCGCGGGCACCGACGCGGCCGCGATGCCCGACCAGGTGGCCGCCGAGGTCAAGCGGGAGCGCATCGAGCGGCTCGTCGAGCTCGTCCACCGGCTGGCCGCGACGCGGAACGAGCGGCGCATCGGCCGCGTCGAGGAGGTGCTCGTCGAGGGGAGGAGCCGCACCGACGCCGGCCTGCTGCGCGGCCGGACGCGCCGCAACACGACGGTCAACTTCGCGGGCGACGCGCAGCCGGGCGAGCTGGTGGACGTCCTGGTCGAGCGTGCCAGCTCGACCACGCTCGGCGGCGCGCAGATGTCCGTCGTCGTCGCGTAGCTCGACAGGTAGGTAAGCACGACGGCTCGCAGCGGCGTCCGCTTCGAGCGGCACTACGCGGCCCCTACGGAGGCGGTCTGGGCCGCTGCCGGCCTACCGCTGAGCCTCAGCGCGCGGCCGCGCGCAGGCTCCGCATGCCCAACGCCGCCGGCACGATCGGCAGCCACAGGTTGAACACGCGGTAGGCGAAGACGGCGAGGACGGCCGCGGCCAGGGAGATGCCGCTCCAGGAGAGGGCGAACGGCAGCAGCGCCTCCACGGCGCCCGCGCCGCCGAACGGCAGCGTCCGCCGCGTGAGCGCGTACCCGGTTGCGTAGCCGATGAGCAAGAGAGGGATGTCGGGCGTTCCGTGCGTGAACGCCTGCAGGCACGCCCAGAGCGCCACGATGTCGCCGAACCAGTAGACCGCGGTGCCGACCGGCGCGGCGAGGTGGCGCCGGCGCATGAACAGGCACCGCAGCACGTGGATGGAGTCGAGGGCCTGCGACAGCTGGCCGCGCCACCCGCCCTTGCCGCGGAAGCGCGCGCGGTGCTGGGCGGCCCAGAGGGCGGCGGCGAAGCCCAGCGGGACGGCGATCGCCCACGGCAGCGTGAGGGCCGGCGGCGGCTTGCGCACCCCCGCGGCCAGCAGCACGATCGCCGCAGCGCAGGCCGCAGGCGCGAGGAGCGCGTACTCGAGCGCCCCCAGCCCCAGCACGCGGACGCGCGCCTCGCGGTCGGAGACGCCCGCCTGGCGGAACGCATGCAGGTCGACGGAGAAGCCGCCCCGAGCGACGAAGGGGCCGAAGCCGGCCGTCACCGCCGCAAGCGCCTCTCGCCGGCCCAGCCCCGGGCCTTCGTCCACGCGCGCGACCTCCCGGTAGCTCAGCACGTAGCCGACGTACGCGATGGCCTCCGCGCCGAACGCGACGAGGAACCAGATCGGCTGGACCGCCTCCATCCGCTCCAGCACATGACCGAAGCCGGCGACCCAGGAGACGGCGAACAGCGTCGCGATCGCGATCGCGCTGCTGGCCACGATGAAGACCAGCGATTCGGTGCGCGAACGCTCGATGTGCGTTCTGCGCGCAAATTCTGAGATGCTCAACGATCCCTCTTTTTCGCCATTCGCAGGGCTAACGCCCGGAACAATCCTCCGGTGACGGTCATCGGCATTTTCGGCCCGACCGCGAGTGGAAAATCAGCGGTTGCGGAGGCGATCGCGGAGCGCATCCCGGCGGAGCTCGTGTCGGCCGACGCGATGCAACTCTACCGGGGCCTGCCGACGCTCACGAACCAGGCGCCGTACGCGACCCACCTCGTCGCGGTGTGGGACCTCGACCACGAGGCGTCCGTGGGGGAGTACGCACCGCTCGCGCACGCGGCCGTCGACGCGATCATCGCGCGCGGCCGCACTCCCGTCGTCGTCGGCGGCACGGGGCTGTATCTGCGCGCCGCCCTCGCGGACCTCTCGTTGCCGCCGGCGCCGCCGCCGGGGTCGCGGGAGCGGTGGGCCGGCTTCTACGACGAGGCCGGCGCCGCGGCAGCACACGCGAGCCTCGCCGAGCTGGACGCGGCAGCCGCGGCGGCTGTCCACGCCAACGACCGGCGGCGAGTGGTCCGCGCGCTGGAGCTGGCCGAGGCCGGCGCGTCGCTCGCGCCCGCGCACGACCGGCTGTGGGCGGAGGAGACGCGCCACCCGACGCTCGTCGTAGGGCTCCACGTGCCGCAGGACGTGCTCGAGCGGCGCATCGAGCAGCGCACCCGCAGGATGTTCGAGGCCGGCGTGCAGGACGAGGTGCGGCGGGCGCTCGCGGGGCCGATCTCGACCACGGCGCGCAAGGCCATGGGCATCGACGAGGTCGCGACGCTGCCGCGCGAGGAGGCGATCGAGACGTTGACGACGCGGACACGCCGCTACGCCGCCTACCAGCGCACGTGGATGCGGCGCATGGGCGGCCTCGTTATGGTCGAAGCCGATCGCCCGCCGGGCGAGGTCGCGGATGACATCCTCTCGCTGGCACGCGCACGGGAACGTCTACCTCGTCGCTGAGGGGCAGGACCACCGGCTCGACGATGCCCTCGACGGCCTCGTGCGGGTGCTCGAGGTCGACCGGGACGTCGTCCGCGTCGAGATCGTCAACCCCGACGGCTCGCTGGCGGAGATGTCGGGCAACGGCACGCGGATCGCGGCTGCGTGGCTCATGGAGCGGACGGGCGCGGATCACGCCCACGTGCACGTCGGCCCACGCGTGGTCGACGTGCGGCGCACCGGAGACGGCCTCTACGAGTCGGAGCTGGGCGAGGTGCACGTCGGGCCGAAGGAGACCGTCGACGGCGTGGAGTTGACGCCGGTCTCCGTCGGCAACCCGCACGCCGTCGTCCTCGCCGACCCGCAGGAGATCGTGCGGCTCGGCCCGCTGCTCGAGACGCACCCGCGCTTCCCGCAGCGCACCAACGTGCAGGTCGCCCGCCTCGATGCGCCGGGGGAGGTGACGGCGCGCGTGTGGGAGCGCGGCGTGGGGGAGACGAGCGCCTCCGGCTCGAGCGCCGTCGCGGTCGCGGCGGCAACGCACGGCGACGGCGAGGTGGTCGTGCACTTCCCCGGGGGTGACCTGCGAGTGCGGCTCGAGCGCGGCCGGGCGACGCTGACCGGGCCGGCCGAGCGCGTCGAGTAGCGCGACGCCGTCAGGGCAGCGGCGGCCCCGGCGGCGCCTCGTCCACCTCGTCCACGACCGTCCGCCGGCGCGGGTACGGCGTCCAGCGGCGGCGATAGACCGTCGTGTCGTCCTCGGGATAGGCCGTGGGCGGATACGCCGACTGGCGCCCGCCGAAGCCCAGCCGCTCCCACCACGCGAGAGAGAGGAGGAGGCCGACGAAGCCGACCGCCATGAGGATCCACCCGACCGCGTGGACGTTCACGCCGTTGGGATGCCGATTCACCGCGAACGCGAGGATGGCCCCGACGGCGACGAGGAAGATGCTGACGGGCACGCCCATGCGTTTCTCCTGCCCTTTTCTGCCGCGCGCGACACCCGCCGCTGCGGAGCCGCCCTCAGGGGAGCTCGGTCAGGCGCCGATCTCGTACTCGCGCAGGACGTCGTTGAGGCTCGTCTTCAGGTCGGTCTGCTCGCTCCGGCGGCCGACGATCAGCGCGCAGGCGAGCTGGTACGTGCCGGCCGGAAACTCCTTAGGACGCGTCCCGGGCACGACGACCGAGTAGGGCGGCACGTAGCCGCGATGCTCGACCGGCTCGGGCCCTGTCACGTCGATGACCGGCACCGAGCCCGTGAGCGACACGTTCGGCGCGAGCACGGCGCGCTCGCCGACCAGCACGCCCTCGGTGAGGATGCACCGCGAGCCGACGAAGGCGCCGTCCTCGACGATCACCGGCCTCGCCTGCACCGGCTCCAGCACGCCGCCGACGCCGACACCGCCGGCCAGATGCACGTCGGCGCCGATCTGCGCGCACGAGCCGACGGTGGCCCAGGTGTCGATCATCGTGTTGGGGCCCACCCAGGCGCCGATGTTCACGTAGCTCGGCATCATCACCACGCCGCGCGAGAGGTAGGAGCCGAAGCGGGCCGTGGCCGGCGGCACGACGCGCACGCCGAGCTCCACGTAGTTGCGCTTGAGCGGGATCTTGTCGAGGTACTCGTACGGCCCCACCTCGATCGGCTCCAGCTTGCGGATGCGGAAGTAGTCGAGGATCGCCGCCTTCGCGGCCTCGTCGACGCGCCACTCGCCGTCGACCTTCTCGGCCACCCGCAGCTCGCCGCGGTCGAGGGCGGCGATCGTCTCCTCGGTGGTCAAAGCTCCTCCAGGATCGCCGCGGCGCGCCTGCACTCGTCGAGGCTCGGCACGAGAGCGAACCGGAGATAGCCGGCGCCGCTGGGGCCGAAGAACGCGCCCGGCGAGACGATGACGCCCCGCTCGAGCAGCCGCTCGACAGCGCCGTGGGGTGCGACCACCCAGAGGTACATCGTCGCCGTGCTCGCCACCACCTCCCAGCTCTTCGCCGCGAGCACCGGCAGCAGGACGTCGCGCTTCGCGCGGTAGCGCGCGCGCGTCTCCTCGACGTGGCGCTCGTCGTTCCAGGCCACGACCGACGCGCGCTGCACGAACTCCTGCGGCGCCGTGCCGACGGTCGGGCGATACGCCTTCAGCGCCGCGACCACGTCGGGCGCTCCCGCGACGAAGCCGGAGCGGTAGCCGGTCATCGACGAGCGCTTGCTCAGCGTCTGGAAGACGACGACGCGCGAGCGGTCGGCCACCTGCAGCGCCGACGGCGGCGGCTCCTCGAACCAGAGCTCGCTGTACGCCTCGTCGGAGGCGACGACGAAGTCGTGGCGCTCGGCGAGCTCCGCGAGTCGTTCGTAGAGCTCGACCGGCGCGACGGCGCCCGTCGGATTGTTGGGGTAGTTGACCCAGCAGATGGCCGTGTCGTCTCCGATCTCGTCCACGTCCGGGAGGAAGCCGCTCTCGCGCCGGAGGGACAGCTTCTTCACCTGCGCGCCCGCGAAGAGGGCGCCCCGCTCGTAGACGGGGTAGGCCGGCTCGCCGAGGACGACCGTGCGCTCGGCCGACTGCGGATCGACGAGCACCTGCGCGAGCGAGAAGATTGCCTCCTTCGCCCCGTAGGTCGGCACGATCTCGGTCTCCGGGTCGAGCTCGACGCCGAAGCGGCGCTCGCACCAGTCCGCCGCGGCGCGGCGCAGCTCCGGCAGTCCCTCGGCGAGCGGATACGGCGCCCGCTCGGGCAGGGCGTCGATCAGCGCGCGGCGGATCATCGGGTCGGTCGGCTCGTTCGGGTCGCCCTTGCCGAAGTCGATCACCTCGACGCCCTCCGCCACGAGCCGGCGGCGTGCCGCCTCGAGCGTCACGAACGGATACGTCGCCATGCCG
Organism: Actinomycetota bacterium; assembly: GCA_039648875.1. Lineage (GTDB taxonomy): Bacteria > Actinomycetota > Thermoleophilia > Gaiellales > Gaiellaceae > Palsa-739. The sequence goes on along the minus strand of JBBWZD010000166.1, from coordinate 7,137 downwards.
GCGAGCGTGGGGGAGACCTTGACCGCCAACGCCTAGACGCTATCGAGGAGGAAGGCGCGCAGCGTCTCGAGGCAGCGCTCGAGGTTCGCGATCGGCACCTGCTCGTCGCGCCTGTGGGCGTACGCGGTCGCGCCCGGCCCGAAGTTGACGGCGTCGATGCCCTCCTCCGCGAACTGCGCCACGGGCGTCCAGGCCAGCTTCGGCGCGACCTCGAGGCCGCCGACGTCGACCAGACGCCGCGCGAGCGGATTGGCGAGCGCGGGCGGAGCCGCCGGCGAGTTCGCGAGGATCTCGACCTCGCCGTGCGGGACGAGCGAGCGCAGCCGTTCCTCCGCCTCGTCCCGCGTCCGCCCGGGCGCGTAGCGGAAGTTCAGCTCGACGCTAGCACGCGCAGGCACCACGTTCGCCGCGATCCCTCCCTCGACGCGGACGGCGCTGACCACCTCGCGGAAGACGAGGCCTTCGAGCTCCACGTCGAGCGGCTCGAGCCGCACGAGCTCCTCCAGGCCGCCCACGAGCTCGTGGATCGCGTTCACGCCCGTCCACGGGCGGGCCGAGTGCGCGCTCTCGCCGTGGAAGGTGACGCGCGCCTGCAGGTTGCCCACGCAGCCCGCGTGGAGCTGGTTGTCGGTGGGCTCGAGCACGACCGCGAGCGCCGCGTCCTCGAGCAGTCCGGCGGCGAAGACGGCCGGGAGGGGGCTCTCGTCGAGCGGGACCTCCTCGCGCGTGAAGAACAGGTATCTCCCCGGCACCCCCTCGCGCGCGAGCTCGACCATGACGGCGACGCCGCCCTTCATGTCGCTCGCCCCGAGGCCGTGCACGGCGCCGCTGTCGAGGCGCCCCGGCAGATTCCCCTGAGCGGGCACGGTGTCGAGGTGGCCGGCGAGCACGACCGGCGCCCGCGGCTCGCCGTACAGCAGCACCTCGCCGTCGTCGTAGAGCGGCTCACGCGCGACGAGCGACCGGACGAGGTCCACGAGCTCGGACTCGTGCCGGCTCTCGGAGGGCACGTCCACGAGCTGGAGCGTTCGGGCGGCGACGCCTGGAACCGACACGGCAGGCGTCATAATGACTGTCGGATGGCAGCGCGACAGCCCAACCCCCCGCCGGGCCCCGAGCCCGAGCGCGGGCTCGTGGTGGCGGTGCTGGCGCAGGGGGTGGACGCGGACGACGAGCTCGGCGAGCTCCGGGAGCTCGCGCAGACGGCGGGCGTCGAGCCGGTGGCGCAGCTCGTGCAGCACCGGGCGCGGCCGGACCCGCGCACGTACATCGGCAAGGGGAAGCTCGACGAGCTGAAGCAGGCCTACGGCGACGCGCGCGCCGAGGTGCTGCTCGTCGACGACGAGCTGTCGCCGTCGCAGCAGCGCCTGCTCGAGAACACGCTGCAGGCGCGCGTGGTCGACCGGACGCAGCTGATCCTCGACATCTTCGCGCAGCACGCGGTGAGCGCCGAGGGGAAGCTCCAGGTGGAGCTAGCCCAGCTCGAGTACAACCTGCCCCGCATGCGCGGCATGTGGCAGCACCTCGAGCGGCTCGGCGGCGGGGTCGGCACGCGCGGCCCCGGCGAGTCGCAGCTCGAGACCGACCGCCGGATCGCGAGGCGCAGGGTCTCGCTCCTCCGCCGTCGGCTCGAGGGGCTCTCGAGCCAGCGCGACGTCCGGCGCAAGGAGCGCCGCCGCACCGAGACCCCGACGGTCGCTCTTGCCGGCTACACCAACGTCGGCAAGTCCACGCTGCTGAACGCGCTGACCGACGCCGAGGTCTCGGTGCGGGACCGACTGTTCGAGACCCTCGACCCGACGACGCGCGGCTTCGAGCACGACGGCCGGCGCTACCTCCTCACCGACACCGTCGGGTTCGTGCGGCGCCTGCCGCATCAGCTCGTGGAGGGATTTGCCGCGACGCTGGAGGAGACGCTCGTCGCCGACCTGATCCTGCACGTCGTCGACGGCTCGGTGCCCGAGGAGCGGCTCGTCGAGCAGGTCGCGGCGGTGAACGCCGTGCTGCACGAGATCGGCGCGGACGCGGTCCCCGTCGAGCTCGTGGTCAACAAGATCGACGCCGTCGACCCCCTGCGCCGGCGCCGGCTCGCGAACCGCCATCCCGAGGCGCTGCAGGTGTCGGCGCTCACCGGCGAGGGCTTGGACGAGCTGCGCGCGCGCATCGCCGAACGCTTCGCCGAGCGATTCGAGCCGGTGCGGCTGCTGCTGCCGTACGGCGAGGGCGGCAAGCTCAACGAGCTCTATGCCCTCGGAGCGCCGATCGAGGAGCGCGAGGACACGAGCGAGGGCGTCCTGCTGGTGGCGCGACTGCCGCGCCGGGAGATCCGCCGCTTCGCGCCGTTCCTCGTCGCCGACCCCGGCGAGGGACGGCAGGTCACCTCGGGCAGCGTGTGATCGAGCTGCCGATTCGCCGGCTCCGGGGCGAGGCCGTGGTGCCGCGCCGTGCCTACGCCGGCGACGCGGGCTTCGACCTCGCCGCCTGCGAGCGGGTCGAGCTGGCGCCCGGCCAGCGGGCGACGGTCGGCACGGGTCTGGCGGTCGCTGTCCCCGCAGGCTACGCCGGCTTCGTGCAGCCGCGCTCGGGCCTCGCCTCGCGGCACGGGCTCACGATCGTGAACTCGCCCGGGCTCGTCGACTGCGGCTACCGCGGCGAGGTCAGGGTCGTCCTCCTCAACACGGACGCCACGGAGCCGTTCGTCGTGGAGCCGGGCATGCGGATCGCGCAGCTCGTCGTCGTGCCCGTGCCGGGAGTCGAGCCGGTGGAGGTGGACGAGCTGCCGCAGAGCGAGCGCGGCGTGCGCGGGTTCGGCAGCTCGGCCGCATGATCCCGCTCGAGCCGCGGATCCGGGTGGCGGCGGTGCTGCGCTGGCGCGACCAGATCCTGCTCTGCCGGCACGAGAAGGCCGGCCGCGGCGAGTACTGGCTGCTGCCGGGCGGAGGCGTGCACGCAGGCGAGAGCCTCGTCGCCGCGCTGCACCGCGAGCTGTCGGAGGAGGTGGGGATCGACGACGAGCTGCCGGTGGAGGGCCCGGTCGCCATCGTCGACTCGATCTCGCCGGCGCGCGCGCTCACGGGCAAGCACGTGGTCCACATCATGTTCGCCGGCGACCTGTCGGGCCGCTCGCTCGAGGCCGTCACCTCGCATGACGCCGCCGTGCAGGGGCACCGCCTCTTCGAGCGGGCGGAGCTGGACTCCATCGTCCTCCATCCACCGATCCAGCGCTTCCTGCGCCGCTGGCAGCCGGGCGACCCGGCCGTGTACCTCGGCGCGCTCTGGGCACCGTAGGCGCGCCGAATGCCGCCGCTGAAACGCGTCTCGATCCACGGCTACCGCGCCGCCCGCGACCTCGCGTTCGAGCCCGGCGCCGTCTGCGCGCTCGTCGGCGAGGCCTCCAGCGGCAAGTCGACCGTGCTGACGGCGATCTGGACGCTGCTCGAGGCCGCGGCGTCCCCGCCCACGATCGCGGACGTCTCGCGCGGCACGACCGGGCGCATCCATCTCGAGGCCGAGCTCGAGCGCGGGTCGATCTTCCTCGACGCCCGTCCGCCCGACACGCTGAACCTGAACCGGGCCGGCGCTCCGCCGGTGCTGTTCCTGCCCGCGAACCTGCGCGCGGGCCCCGTCGCCGCGCCGGCGACGGGGGTCGGTGCGGCCGACGTGGCGGAGCTGCTGCGGCCGCCGCTCGCCGAGCATCACTGGTCGGCCGCGGACGGCGGACTCCAGCTCGTGATGGGCATGGAGCGGCTGCTGGCGTCGAACCTGCGCCGCTTCGTCCTCCTGATCGAGGAGCCGGAGCTGTACCTGAGCCCGCACGCGCAGCGGCACCTCTACCGCGTGCTCCGCTCGCTCGCGCAGAACGGCAACCAGATCCTGTACTCCACCCACGCTCCCGTCTTCCTCAGCGTCGCGCGCCTCGACGAGCTCGCGCTCGTCCGCCACACGGCGGACGAGGGCACCACGCTGTTCCAGCCGGAGCCGCTCGCCGAGGCCGAGAGCTTCCGCGCGCTCTCGGAGTTCGACAGCGACAGGGCGGAGCTGTTCCTCGCCCGCGCCGCGCTGCTCGTCGAGGGGCGGACGGAGAGGCTGACCTTCCCGCTCGTGTTCGACGCGCTCGGAGTCGAGGCCGACAAGGAGGGCCTGCTGGTGCTCGAGTGCGGCGGCAAGGGCAACATCCCGCTCTTCGCCCGGATCTGCAACGCGTGCGGCATCCCCTACGTGGTCGTGCACGATCGCGACGCCCCCGGGGGTCAGCGACCCGTCGAGTCGGAGCGCGTCACGAACGCCCAGATCCGCGAGGTGGCCGGCCGCGGCCGCACGGTGGTGCTCGTCCCCGACTTCGAGGTCGTCTCCGGCGTCAATGCGCGCGGCCGCGGCCGCAAGCCGAGGAACGCGTGGCGCCGCTACAGCGGCAACGGCGAGGTACCCGCGCCGCTGCGCCAGGCCGTCGAGAAGCTCAGACGCGCCGCTCATGCCTGAGCAGGATCGGGGCCTAAAACCATACGAATCCTTCCGCAAAGTGGTAGCTTGCCGGCCATGCTCCGCCAGGCTCTGTGCAGTCTCGGCGCCGCGGTGCTCCTCGCGGGGCTCCCGCTCGCCGCGTCAGCCCGCGCGGCGGGGCGGCAGGGCGTGGTCGCGAACCGGCTCGCGACGGCGATCGTCGAGCGGCTGAACACCGTTCGCCGGGCGCACGGCCTCGTTCCGCTGGCGTTGTCGCCCTCGCTCTCCCGGGCCGCCGCCAGGCACACCGGGGAGATGGCGGCTCACGGGTACTTCGCGCACGCATCGGCCGACCACTCCGGCTTCGCGCTTCGCATCCGGCGGTGGTACCGGCCCGACGGCTGGCGCTTCTGGAGCGTCGGCGAGAACCTCCTGTGGCGGACCCCCGACGTCGGCGCGGCGCGTGCGATCGCGATGTGGATGCACTCGCCGGAGCACCGTGCCAACATCCTCAACGCCGGCTGGCGTCAGCTCGGCATCGCCGCGGCTCACTACGCGGCTCCAGCCGGCACCTACGCCCGGCGGCCGGTGACCATCGTCACGACCGACTTCGGCGTGCGTCGCGACTAGAACGAGGGGAGCGGCGCACCGCCCGCTCCCCTCGCTTCTCGCAGGTGCTTTTCCTACGCGTGGCTACGGCCGACACGCCGCAGCGCGAGACCGACCGTGCCCGCGACGAGTGCGGCGAGCGCCACGACCCAGAGCTGCAGCCCGGTGAAGGGGAGCTGCTGGGTCGCCGTCGCGCCGAGCACCCCCTGCGTCGCCGCCGGGGCCTTCGCCGTCGGTGCCGCCGCTGCTGCAGCCGTCCCCTTTGCCGCAGCGCGCGTGTGGGCGACGCCCTTCGTCCCGGCCGTCACCGTGCCGTTCGTGCCGGTGCCGGCGTTGGCGCCGGCCGGAGAGGCCGTCGTCCCGAGGACCGTCCCGCCGGCCGCCGCGGCCGTGACCGTGGCCGTGGCCGACGGGGCGGCGGCGCTCGTCGACCCGGTCGCGCTCGTCGATCCGGCGGCGCTCTGCTGCGCGCAGGCCGTCGTGGTCGAGTAGCTCTTGACCGCATGCACGTCGACCAGGTGGATCCTGCCGTTCAGGCACGCCTGCACCTTGTGCGGCTGGCTGTTGCCCGGCCCGAAGAGCACCGCCCCGACGCCGCCGCGGGCGATTGCGATCGCGCCGGCTGTCAGGCCGCTGCCGTACAGCTTCGTCTGGGTCGAGCTGGCGGGTGCGCACGTCCAGTGGAGGGTGGTGCTGTTCGGCTTGACGCCGCTGCCCTGCGACGGCGACGCCGTGCAGCTGCTGAACCTGGAGAGCTGGGACTGGCTGCCCGCAGCCGAGCTCGCGGTGCCTGCCGCAGTGGCACGCGCGGTCACGCGCGCCGTCTTCCTCACCTGGCCAGGCGCCGCCGACCGCGCGGCGCTGCTCGGCCTCACGGCGGCCGTCGCGCCGCCTGCGCCCGCCGAGTGGACGCCCGCCGAGTACATGCCCGTCGAGTGGACGGAGCCCGTCGACCTCCTGACCTGGCCGGGCGCCGTGGCCCGTGCTGCGGTGCTCGAGCTGACATGAGACGTGGCGCTCGCATGGGAGGCGGTGCTCGGGCGGGCGCTCGTGTGCGAGGTGACGTACGTGGTGGCCGACTTCTTCACCTGGCCCGGTGCCTTCGCCCGCGCCGAGGCGCTCGCGCCGGCGCTCGTGCTCGAGCCCGCCTGTGAGCCGGCCGAAGCGCTCGCCTGGCCCGGCGGCGTGCCGTGCGGGTTGGCGGCGACGGCGCCGAGCGCCGAGACCCCGAGTGCAACCAACAGCGCAAGCGCGAGGGCCGCGCCGCAGAGAGCTCGCTTGATGATCACTTCAAACCCCTTTCGAGAGAGACGTTGCCGCGACTTCGTACGGCATCCCAACGTGCAACGCGCGCTTTTCGTTGCGCAGGTTCTGCTTAGGGAACGGGACCGGCCGCCACGGCAGACAAGATCAGCGCCGCCGGGCGCGGGCGCGCGCCGCGGCCACGTCGTGTGCACGCGTCTCCAGCTCGTCGGCGAGCGGCTCGAGGCGCGGCGGCTCGCCGCCGGTGCGGTGCCCGAGCGCCTGCTCGAGCAGCCAGTCGGCGAGCCACGGGTTGCGCGGCAGCAGCGGTCCGTGCAGGTAGGTGCCGACGGCGCGGCCGAGCCGGCACCCCTCGAAGCCGCTCTCGCCGTCGTTGCCGAAGCCGGCGACCACCCTGCCGAGGGGCTCGGCGTCCGCGTCGAGACGCGTCCTGCCGGCGTGGTTCTCGAAGCCGGCGAGGGTCCGCCGGACGCCGGGCTCGAGCTCGCACTCGATCAGCACGTTGCCGATCAGCCGCCCCTCGCTCGCCACGGTCTCCAGCGGCAGGAGCCCGGCGCCCGGCATGTCGTCGCCGTGGAAGCCTCGGTAGCCCCGGCCCAGCAGCTGGTAGCCGCCGCAGACCGCCAGCAGCGCGGCCCCGCCCGCGACCGCCCGCCGGAGCGGCTCCGCCTTCGCCGCGAGGTTCTGCGCGACGAGGAGCTGCTCGCGGTCCTGGCCGCCGCCGACGTAGTACAGGTCGTGCGAGCCCGGCACGACCGCGTCGGCCATGCCGAGCGCGTCGATGCGGAGCGCGTGCCCCCGCCAGGCCGCGCGGCGCTCGAGCAC
>JBBWZD010000012.1:0-3591 GCA_039648875.1 Actinomycetota bacterium | reverse complement strand
ACGCTGAACGAGACGCCGTCGAAGAGGACGGAGCCGGCGAGCTCCTTGCGCAGGTTGGAGGCGATGACGACGGCCATGCCTCCAGGGTACGCGGGCTCAGGCGCTGGCGGAAAGCAGCTCGCCGGCGTCCAGGATTCGCTGCGTCGCCCCGACCGAGCGGAAGAAGGCGAGCGCCGCCTGCAGCTGCTCGTCCGCAGCGGTGCCGTCCCCGCGGGCCCGGAGGTCGGCGGCCGCCCGCAGGCGGATGTCGGCCTCGATCGTGCGCCCGCCGAGGTCGGCGAAGGCCTCGGCAGCGCCCGGTAGGTCGCCCCCCGAAGCCAAGACGGAGGCCCGCGTCCACGGGTCGCGCTCCGCGTGAGGCCCGAAGACCTCGAGGAACTCGTTCTGCAAGGCCAGATCGAGGACGGCGACGAGCAGGCTCGGCGCCATGGTGTAGTACGGCACCGCGAGGCCGCGAGAGAGCGCGAGCGCCTCCTCGAGCAGAGATCGCGCCTCGTCCCAGCGTCCCGCGTGCAGGAGGAGCCCGGCGGTCGAGCCGAGACCCGGGATGAGCGCCTGCGGATCCTTTGCGGATCGGGCCGCGAGGAGCCCGCGCCGCGCGTCGGCCAGGGCCGCGTGCGTGTCCCCCCGGGCCTCGCGGATCCGCGCGCGCGTAAGCCGTGCGTCTCCTTCGAGGTACATGGTGCTCCCGGCGTCGAGACGGGCGAGGATGGGATCGAGCAGCTCGAGCGTGCGGTCCCACGCTCCGGTGGCGCCTGCGATGCTCGCCTCCTGGACGTCGAGCCAGACGAGGTGCGCCGAGAGGCCGAGCTGCCCGAACTCTCGCCGCTGACGAGCGTAGACCTCGAAGGCCGCCGCGAGGTCCCCGGACTCGATGACCAGCTCGGCCAAGTTGTTGAAGCCACGCGAGAGCTGGAGGAGGTCCTTCGCGCGCTCGGCGACGGCGAGCCCGCGCTCGATGTCGTCTCGCGAGCCGAGCGCCGTGCCGCGCGTGATGAGCAGCGAGGCCTGCGGGCGCTCGGCCTCGATCCGCGCGGCGAGCTCCAAGCCGGCCGTCGCGAGCTCGGCGGCCTCGGCGTATGCGCCCGACAGCATCAGCAGGCGCGCCCGCTCCGCGAAAGCGTCCACTTTCACCTCCGAGAGCGGTTCGTGCTCGAGCAGCGCGAGCGCCTGTTGCGAGTGCCGGTCTGCGGCCTGCCGTTGTCCGCCGTAGAAGCAGGCTCGTGCGCAGGCGACCTCGGCGGACGCCGCCGCGACCCCGTCGCCCACCGCCGAGAGCGCGGCCGCCGCCTCTTCGAGCAGCGGCCTTCCCCCGACCGGGTCCCGCTCCGCGACCACGCGACCCAGCTCCAGAAGGACGTACGGCCGCTCCTCGTCGTCGGCATCGAAGAGCTCGAGCGCGGACGAGAGATTGCGTTCGGCCGTCGCGAGCGCGTTCAGGCTCGCCGACCGCGCTCCGGCCTCGCGGAACGCGTCGCGCGCCCGGCGGCGCAGCTCCCCGTCCGCGCCGCCGGCGAGCTGCGCCAGCTCGAGGGCCGCGCCGTAGTGATGGGCCACCATCTCGGCGCGGTCGGCGGCGCGGTCGGGCGGCAGCGACTCGAGCCACGCAGCTGCCCCACGGTGCTTCGCCGCGCGGTCGCCGCGCGGGATCTGCGCGTACGCGACGTCGCGGACGAGCGCGTGCGCGAAGGAGCACTCCTGCTCGTCGGCGACGGAGCTGTGCCGCTCGCGCCTGATGAACTCCTTGCGCACCAGCGACCGCAGGAGTCCGTCGGCCGCCCCGAGGGCACCCGGCCAGAACACGCGGCCGACGACGGAGGCGTCCTGCAGCAGCGCCTTCTCCTCCGGTGCGAGCAGGTCGAGCCGGGCAGCGACGATACCCTGCACGCTGTCCGGCAGCTCGTCCGGCCGCCCGCGCTCCGCGACCATCCGCGCGTACTGCTCGGCATAGAGCGGATTGCCGGCGGCGCGCTCGAGGAGCGCCGCCTGCGTCTCGGCCGGCAGGAGCTTGCGATCGAGCGTCGCAGCAACGATCCGGGCCGTGTCGACGTCGCTCAGCGGCCCCAGCGAGACCGTGAGGACGTTCCGCTTGCCGCCGCCCCAGCCGGGCCGCCGCTCATGGAGCTCCGGCCGCGTCGTGCAGACGACGAGCAGCGGCACGTCGGTGGCCCAGTCCGCGAGCTCGTCGACGAAGTCGAGCAGCTCGTCGTCCGCCCACTGGAGGTCCTCGAAGACGAGCACGAGCGGCCGCCGGTCGGCGAGCAGCTCGATCCAACGCCGCCAGGCGCCGAAGCGCTCGGTGCGGTCGTCGTGCTCCGCAGGCAGTCCGAGGAGCGGCGCGAGGTGCCGCGCCAGCCAGGCCCGCTCGCGCTCCTTCTCGATGAGCTCCGCGAGCGACCGCGCGAGCTTCGCCGCCGTCTCCTCGCGCGTGTCGCTCTCGAGCACGCCGAGCTCCGCCTTCGCGATCTCGCCGAGGGCCCAGAGGCTGACGCCGTCGCCGTACGAAAGGGAGCGGCCACGGCGCCACGTGACGAGGCCTGGGTCGGCGTCGACGAACGAGAAGAGCTCGGCGACCAGGCGGCTCTTGCCAATGCCGGGCACCCCCGCGACCGTGACGAGCTGCGGCTCGCGGTCGCGGCGGACACGCTGGAACGTGTTGACGAGCAGCTCGACCTCGTCCTCGCGTCCGGCAAGCGGCGCGGCCGACATCGCCTCGACCGTGAAACGGGAGCGGGCGCCGACCGCCTCCCAGACGGGGAGCGGCTCGGCTTTTCCCTTGGCGACGACCGCCTCGCGTTCTACGTAGTCGATCACGTGGCGGGTCGCCCGGTACGTGAGCTTGCCGACGAGGACCCCGTTCACGGGCGCGGCCGTTTGCAGCCGGGCGGTCGTGTTGACGATGTCGCCTGCGGCCATCCCCTCGCCTTCGGACGCCTTCGCCCCGAGCAGCACGAGCGCCTCGCCGGTGTTCACCGCGACCCGGATCTGGACGTCGGGGGTCTCGCGTGCCCAGTCGCGGATCGCGAGCGCCGCGCGAACGGCGCGCTCCGGATCGTCCTCGTGCGCCACCGGCGCGCCGAACAGCGCCATCACGGCGTCGCCGATGAACTTCTCGACCGTGCCGCCGTAGTGCTCGAGCTCGTCGCGCACGTGCCGCCAGTACGAGGCGAGCAGCGTGCGCACGTCCTCGGGGTCGAGCTGCTCCGCGCGCGACGTGAAGCCGACGAGGTCGGCGAAGAACACGGTGACGACCTTCCGCTCCTCACGCCGCGGTGCCGGCCCGGCCAGGGGCGCGCCGCAGCCGTTGCAGAAGCCGGCGTCGGGAGGGTTCTCGCGGCCGCACGTGGCGCATGTCGTCATGCCGCGAGTGTAGGCCCGGCTCGTACGCGAGACTAGACCGGTGACGACTGCCCTGGCGCTCGACATCGGCACGTCGTCCGTGCGCGCGCAGCTCTTCGACGAGAGCGGCGAGCCGGCCGGCGAGCTCCGCCAGGAGCGCTACGAGGGCACCGACGCCGACGAGGCCGCGCGCCTGACGCGCAGGGTCCTCGACGGGCATGAGCCGGACGGCATCTCGTGCTTCGCGCACAG
>JBBWZD010000011.1:0-4503 GCA_039648875.1 Actinomycetota bacterium | reverse complement strand
GACGCCGCCGTCGAGGGCGAGCGCGACGACGAGGTCGCCGATGAGGACGGCGCCGAGGACGAGGGCGCCGAGGACGAGACGCCCGCGGCCGTGGTGGCCGCCGAGGCGCCGGTTGCGGTGACGACCGACGAGCCCGCCGAGGGCTCGGACGTGTCCGCTCCCGCCGAATAGCCGACTGCCCGAGTAGCCTGCTGTGCGTGGGGCGGCCGCTCGCAGTTGCGGTCACGGGAGGCATCGCGGCGGGGAAGAGCGAGGCGCTCGCCGCGTTCGCGCGTCACGGCGCGGCGGTCGCGTCGAGCGACGAGATCGTCCACCGGGTCTACCGTGACGACGAGACCCTGCAGGCGGCGCTGCGGCAGCGGTGGGGCGACGGCGTCTTCGTCGACGGCGCCGTCGACCGGGCGGCCGTGGGGCGGATCGTGTTCGGCGACCGCGGAGAGCTGGACTGGCTCGAGCGGCAGGTGCACCCGCGCGTGGTGGCCGAGTACGGGCGCTGGCTCGCGGAGCTGCGGGGCAGTCCCGACCCGCCTGCGCTCGCCGTCGTCGAGGTGCCGCTGCTGTACGAGACCGGCGGCGACGCGCGCTTCGACCGGGTCGTGGTCGTCACGGCCTCCCCCGGCGTCCGAGCGGCCCGCCGCAGCGACTTTGCCGCCCGGGAGGCGCGGCTGATCCCCGACGAGGAGAAGCTGCGGCGCGCGGACTTCGCGTTCGTCAACGACGGCGGGCTCGACGCGCTCGACGCGTTCGCCGCGGGCGTGGTGGAGGTGCTCGCATCGTCGTGTTGAGGCGGATCGTCCTCGTCGCGGCGATCGCCGCGGCCGCGGCCGGCGCATTCCTGTACCTCCAGCGCGCCGAGCCGCCGTGGTGGGCGCGGGTCTGGTATCCGCTCCGCTACGCCGCGATCGTGCGCGGCCATGCCGCGAACTACCGGCTCAACCCAGCCCTGCTCGCGGCCGTGATCGAGCAGGAGAGCAAGTTCAACGCCGACGCGCGGTCGTCCACGGGCGCCGTGGGGCTGATGCAGCTCCAGCCGGCCACGGCGGAGGGGATCGCTCTCCGGACGGGCGGCTCGCGCTTCGTCCTCTCCGACCTCGACGATCCCGAGATCAACGTGCGCTACGGCGCGTGGTACCTGCGCCATCTGATCGACAAGTACCGCGACGAGCGGACCGCGCTCGCCGCGTACAACGCGGGGCAGGAGAACGTCGACCGGTGGCTGCGTCGCGGCGAGGGGGTGCGCTTCGCCGAGACCCGCGCGTACGTGGCGCGCGTCGAGCGCCTGAAGGGCATCTACCGGCGCGCGTACCGGTCACAGCTCGGGCTGGCCGGCTAGGCGGGAGGGGCTGGACGTGGAGACGCCGGACCCGAGCGCGGTTCTGCGAGCGCTGGCGGAGCGTCTCGCCGCCTCCTACGCAGCCGCCAACCGGCCGCGCGCCGTCCTCCTCGTCGGGTCGGCGGCGGCGGGCGGCGCCGACCGCTACTCCGACCTCGACCTGCTCGTCTACCACGACTGCGTCCCGCCCGGCGAGGCGGTCGCGAAGACGCCGCGGGCACTCCGGGCGGAGCGCTACCGGGGCACGCCGCACTCCGACGAGAGCGGCGAGCCGGACGACCGGAGCTACGGCGAGCGCTACTCCCTCGACGGCGTCGAATGCCAGGTCGGGCACATGTCGGTCGGCGCGGTGGAGCGCCAGATCGCCAGGCTGGTCGACGACCGGGAACTCGACGAGGAGCTGCTCAAGATCATGAGCGGCCTGTTCGAAGGCCTGCCGCTCCTCGGCGAGGAGCTGATCGAGGAGTGGCGTCAGAAGGCCGCCTTCACCGAGGAGTTGCAGCGCGCGACGATCGCGAAGCGCTGGAAGTTCTTTCCCTGGTGGTACTTCGAGGAGAGGCTGGCGGCGAGGGACGCGACCGCGTGGCGCTACGAGGTGCTCGCCCAGAGCGTCTACGCGATCGTCGGCGTCCTGGCCGGCCTCAACCGCCTCTACTTCTCCACCTTCGAGTTCAAGCGTGCGGGCACGTTCGTCTCTCGCCTGGACGTCGCTCCGGCGAACCTCGCCCGCCGGCTCGATTCCCTCTTCGAGCTGGACGAACGTGCGGCGACGGCGGAGCTGGAGCGTCTCGTCGCCGAGACCCGGGATCTCGTCGCCGCACGCTTACCCGACGTCGACCTCGAGCTCACGTGGGGCGGGGTGCCGACGCCGCCGGGGGAGCGGGAGAGGCCGTGGACGCCGCGGCAGGAGTCACCGGCCTCCCCGGAAGGTTGATCGCCGGCCGCTACCGCCCGTGCGGCTCGGGCGGCGGTGGCGGAGCCGGCGGCAGCGCGCCCGGCGGCAGCAGCGACCCCGAGCAGTGCGCGCCCGGGGCGTTGAGGACGGAGATCTGCCGCGAGGCGACGCCGGTGTTCCCGCGCTCGTCGGCAGCCTCGACCGTGATGGTGTAGGCGCCGTTCGGGATGCGCGTCGTGTCGTAGCCCGGAGCCAGCAGGAAGAGGAAGCGCCCGGGCGTCGACCCGTACTGCTCCCGCCCGAACCGCGGCGCGTTCTCGTAGGTGCCGTGTGCGTACGTGCTCCAGAAGCGGCCGTTCGGCGGCAGCCGCGTCCGGAAGTCGGCGGTGGTCGACCACGGCACGACGGCGCTGCCGTCGAGCCGGGTCAGTGTCCACCGCACGAGGGCGGGAGCGACGGGAAAGCCCCCGAAAGCTCCCGGCACCGGGACCGGCTGCACGTCGAAGGCGTCGGCGCTCAGCTGCACCCGGCCGCAGAGAGCCCCCGGCGTCCGCAGGACGCCCGTGCGGTCGGCCACGTCGATGGAGCGGATCCGCGGCTTCGTCCCGTCGCGGAAGGGCGTCAGATGTCCGCGCTGGAGCGGGTTCGTCGCCGACCCGCCGTTGATCTCGGTGATGTGGACGTGTGCGAACGGCGCCTGGACGTAGCCGAGAACGGTCCTGCGGGCCCGTACGAGCTGGCGCTGCCCGACGACCGGGACGAGGTGGAAGTACTGGAAGGTGAGGCCGACCTTCGTGTTCACGTTCAGCGTCGCGGAGCCGAGGTAGTCGACCCTGCCGTCCGCGACCGGGTAGACCGGCGTGCCGTTGGGCGCGGCGACGTCGACTCCCTGGTGGAACGCGAAGACGCCCGTGCCGCCGAACGGGTCGGTGAGGATCCCGTTGTAGTACACCGTGCGGGGGTCGCCGAAGAAGGCCCGGATCGGGTGCTGCCGGTCGAACGGCTTGACCGGCCACGGGTAGGCGGCCGCCGCGCCCGGCGCGAGCACGGCGAGCAGCAGCACGATGACGGCGAGTCGAAGACGGCCCATGCGGGAGACCCGCACTATTGGACGCCCGAAGGTCGAGCCGGTTAGCGGGAGCGGGACGGCGCCAGCGCGGAGAGGACCGTGAAGCCGCTGAGGTAGACGCGTCGCGCTCGCCGGGCAGCGGCTCGGGCGAACGCGCTTGCGCGTCTCAGGTCCGCTGCTCGAGCTCGTTGCTCTTGTGCGTGAGCGCGGCGAACGCGGCCTGGAGGAAGTCGTTGACGCCTGCACCGGCGAGCGTCCACGTCAGCAGCCGGCCGGTGCGCGGCGCGAGGATCTGCGTCGCCGCGAGCCCGGCGGCCGCCCACGTGCCGATGCAGCGGCTGCACGTGACGAGCTCGCCGATCGCCTGCCGCAGGTCGCCGGTCTCGACCGGGTCCTCGCCGCCCCCGTGCGCTTCGCCCTCGACGAAGGGGTCGCGCAGGAAGCTCGTCACCTCGTCGCGCGAGATCGTCCGGGCCGCCTTGAACGTCGCCGCCGAGAGAACGAGCAGATCCAGCGCCGTTTCCTCGCGCGGGTCGCGGCCGAGCGCGCGCGCCAGGACGCTCGCCGCCGCGAGGCCTCCCGCGAACGTGCCGACGATGCCCGCATACGCGCGGTGGGGAGGCGAGCTCCAGTGCTCGGACGTGCCCTCGCGGGCCTGGGTCGTGGCTGCCATCGCGGTTACCCTGTGTCTCCGGTGGCCGCGCTCAAAACATCCGAGATGTACCAGCCGACGGGCGACCAGCCGACGGCGATCGAGACTCTGGCCCAGGGGCTGGGCGCGGGCGAGCGCTACCAGACGCTGGTCGGCGCGACGGGGACCGGCAAGACCGCCACGATGGCGTGGACGATCGAGAAGGTCGGGCGCCCGGCGCTCGTGATCGCGCACAACAAGACGCTCGCCGCGCAGCTCTGCAACGAGTTCCGGGAGTTCTTCCCGCACAACGCCGTCGAATACTTCGTCTCGTACTACGACTACTACCAGCCCGAGGCGTACGTCCCACAGGCCGACCTCTACATCGAGAAGGACTCCTCGCGGAACGACGACATCGACCGCCTCCGCCACGCCGCCACGTCCTCGCTCCTCTCGCGCCGCGACGTGATCATCGTCGCGTCCGTGTCGTGCATCTACGGCCTCGGCTCGCCGGAGGAGTACGAGAAGCGCGTCGTCCTGCTCACGGTCGGCGAGGAGCACGACCGCGACCTGAT
>JBBWZD010000196.1:0-34211 GCA_039648875.1 Actinomycetota bacterium | reverse complement strand
CGGGATAGACGACCCACTGGTCCTCGCGGGCGGGCCGCGCTCCCACGGCGAGCACGAGCGAGGGCCCGGTGCCGGCGCCGACGATCGCGTGGTCGACGCCGACGGGACAGTGGAAGAGGTCCCACGGCTTCAGCGCCCGCTCTTTACCCTGGACGACCAGCACACACTCGCCCGAGAGGACGAGGAAGTCTTCCTGCGCGTTCTCGCGGTGGTACATCGTCATCGGCTCCCCAGGCTGGAGCACGCTCAGGTTGATGCCGAGCTGCGGGAAAGGCGCATCGGGCGCCTCGAACGGCGTGTACTTGCCGAGCGCGCTGTCAGACCAGGACGAGTCCCGCGCGTTGAGGACGAACCAGCCGTCTCCCTCGGGCACGAGCCCGCTCCCTTCGCCCTCGACCAGGCGGGCTTCCTCCACCACGCGCGGGAATCCTACGGCTAGAAGGCGTCGGCGAGCCGCTCCAGCTTGCCCTCGCGCACGGCCACGACGTCGAAGCCGAGGCGCAGGCCGCCGAGCTCCGGCCGACCTGCGAGCCACGCTGCCGCCGCTCTCCGCACCCGCCGCCGCTTCTCCGCCGTCACCATCTCGAGCGGGTCGCCGAACGCGGCGCCGCCCTTCTCCTTCACCTCGACGAAGCGAACCACGCCGCCGCGGCGGACGATCAGGTCGACCTCGTTGCCGCCCGCCCACACGTTCCTGCCGAGGATCCGCCAGCCGCGTAGCCGGTACCACCAGAGCGCGCGCCGCTCGGCTTCGGCGCCGCTACGACGCGCTCCCACGTCGCCCACGGTACGCCTCGACCCCGCACGAGAGCGTCAGGAAACCGTGCCGGCCGGGAGCGGCTGCTCGCCGTAGCCGTAGCAGAGCGCCTGGAACGAGAGCCGGTGTACGTCCGAGGGCCCCCGCTCGCGCACCACGGCGGAGTGGCCCGGCGTGATGTAGCCGACGTGCCGCGCGAAGCCGTAGGCCGGGTAGAGCGCGTCGAGACGGCGCATCAGCCGGTCGCGGGTCACCTTGGCGACGATCGAGGCTGCGGCGATCGCGGCGCTCTTCGTGTCGCCGTCGACGACGGCCGTGTGAGCGGGCGCCAACGGCCCGAGCCGAAAGCCGTCGACGAGGCACGCCTCGGCCGGGGGCGCGAGCGCGTGCAGCATGCCGCGCAGGCCGGCCAGGTTCGAGCGGTGCAGCCCGTTCCGGTCGATCTCCCGCGCCGGGATCACCCGCACCGCCACCTTCTCTGCGCAGCCGAGCACCGCGCGGAAGAGGGCCTCGCGGCGCTCCTCCGAGCACTGCTTCGAGTCGTTCAGGTACGTCAGCGGCCGCACGCGGTGCTCCTTCAGCGCGCCGTAGTCGAGCAGGACGCCGGCGACGACCAGCGGTCCCGCGAGCGAGCCGCGCCCCGCCTCGTCGGCTCCCGCGACGAACCGCGCGCCCAGCTTCCGGTCGAACTTGAGGAGCTTCTGGCCCGTCCGGCGCATCAGCGCCCGAGGATACCGCCGGGCTCGGCGGCTAGTCGGCCGCCGGAACTGCCTCGACCGGCTCGGCCGGGGCCTCCGCCGGCACGGCGGCCTCCTCCGGTTCGGCGGCCTCGAGCTGCTGCGCCTCGGCCGCGGCCGGAGCGTCCTCGGTCGCCTGGAGCGTCGACTCCACCGGCTTCCGCACCGACGCACCGCCGCTGTAGCGCTTCTCGCGGACGCGCGCCTTCTTGCCGACGCGCCCGCGCAGGTAGTACAGCTTGGCCCGGTTCACGTCGCCGATCGCGAGGACGTCGATCTTCTCGATCTTCGGCGAGTGCACCGGGAACGTCCGCTCCACGCCCACGCCGAACGACTGCTTGCGTACGGTGAAGGTCTCCCGGACGCCGGACCCCTGCCGCTTGATCACGATGCCCTCGTAGACCTGCACGCGGCGGCGCTGGCCCTCGATCACCTGGAAGTGCACGCGCACGGTGTCGCCGGCCTTGAAGCGAGGCACGTCGCGCATCTGGGCGCGCTCGATCGAATCGATGATGTTGCTCATCAGAGGAAGGCCCGGCGGGCCGGGGGCGTAGGTTAGCGAATGCCGATCCGGTTCGGCGGCCAGTAGACGAAGAACACCTCGCCGATCAGGTTCGCGCGCGGCACGGGGCCCCACATGCGCGAGTCGCAGGACTCCCTGCGGTTGTCGCCCATGAAGAAGTAGTCCCCCTTCGGCACGGTCCAGCTTCGCGGCGCCTCCTGGTCGCGGCGGTCGGCGTGGATATACGGCTCGGCGAGCCGCTTCCCGTCCACGTAGACGTAGCCGTTCCGCTCGCTCAGGTGCTCCCCCGGGAGGCCGATCAGGCGCTTCACGAACGTGCCGCCGGCGCCGCAGCGCAGCCTCGCCAGGGGCGGCGTCTTGAAGACGACGATCTCCCCCCGTCTCGGCTCGCGGAAGTGGTAGACGAGGCGGTTCGCGAGCACCCGGTCGCTGAAGTGCGCCTCGCACCCCGTGGCCGGACGGGCGCAGTGGAGGGTCGGCTCCATCGAGGAGGACGGGATCCGGTACGGGTTCACGACCCACGCCTTCAGGGCCAGCACGATGAGCACCGCGCCGCCGATCGTGAGGATCCAGTCGAGGACGACCCGCACCTCGCGCGGCAGGTCCGGGAAGAGCCGGCCGAGGGGGTCCTTCACCGGATGCCCTCCCGCCGCCAGGCCTCGACGCGGGCGTGGTCGCCCGAGAGCAGGACGTCGGGCACGCTCCAGCCGCGGAACTCGGCCGGGCGCGTGTAGTGCGGATACTCGAGGCCTCCGTCCAGCGCCGCCGAGAAGCTCTCGAGCTCGCCGGAGCCCTCCGCGAGCGCGCCCGGCAGCCTGCGGGCGACGGCGTCGAGGAGCACCATCGCAGCCAGGTCGCCGTTCGACAGCACGTAGGAGCCGATCGAGATCGCGTCGCTGCAGAGATGCTCGACGATGCGCTCGTCGAAGCCCTCGAAGCGGGCCGAGAGCAGGGTCAGAACCTCCTCCCCGGCGAGCTCCTCGACCAGCGCCTGGGTCAGCGTCCGTCCCTGCGGCGTGAGGGCGACCACCCGGTGCGCGGGCGGCGCGCCGCCGTAGACGGCGTCGAGGGCGGCCGCGACCACGTCGACCCGCAGCACCATGCCGGCCCCGCCGCCGTAGGGCTCGTCGTCGACCTGCCCGCCGCGCAGCGGCGTCGTGTCGCGGTAGTTGTGGAGGCGCAGCTCGAGCCGGCCGCCGAGCACGCCGGCCAGCGGCCGCTGCTCCGTCAGCCACCCGTACGCGTGCGGGGTGAGCGTGAAGATGTCGATGCGCATCAGTCGGGATCGGCGAAGCCTACGGAGACAACGATTCGCCCGCCCGTCAGATCGACCTGCCGCACGCAGGCGCCCACGAGCGGCAGAGACAGGCCCGAGTCCAGCTCGAGCACGTCGTTCGCAGGGTAGTCGAGGACGTCGCCGACGCGCCCCAGCACCCGCCCGCCCTCCTCTTCGACCACCAGGCCGACGAGCTGGAAGGCGTAGTACTCGTCGTCTCCGAGCGGCGGCAGCGACTCGCGCGGCACCGCCAGGGGGGCGCCGCGCTCGACGGGTCGGTCGAGCCGGATCACCGGGCGCCCGCCGGCGCCCCGCTTCGAAGCCACGACCTCGGCGGCGTCGCCTGCGACGTAGACGGTCGCCCCGGCGGCGAACGTCGCGGCGCGCTCGCTCGCTCCCTCCACGAAGAAGGAGCCGTCGAGCCCGTGCGGCCGGCCGACGCGGCCGACCGGAACGAGCTCAGGCTCCGACGGCACTGCGCTCGAAGAGCTCGGCCGCCTCATCGTGACCGAGCTTCGGCCTCGGCGCGCCCTCGTACTCGGTGCGCCGGTGCTCGAGGTCGAGCGTCCAGTAGGCGCCCGGCGCGTCCTCGTACGGCATGCCGACGCTGCCGGAGTTCACGATGCGCTTGCCCGCGATCGTGCGGTCGAACTGCGCGTGCGTATGCCCGCAGACGACGACGTCCGCGGCGACGCCGGCGAAGATCGGCGCGAGGCGATCCTCCGGCGTCCGCTCCGTGAAGACGTCGACGTCGTTGCGCGGCGTCGCGTGACAGTAGAGCGTGCGGCCGATCTGCACCGTGGGCGGCAGGCCGTGGAGAAACGCGATCTGTTCGTCGCTGAGCGCGGCACGCGTCGCGTCGAGCGCGCCCGGCGGCGCGAGACCCTCCTCGCCCGGCGTGAGCTCGCGATCGGCGTTGCCGCGGATCCAGAGCACGCGGTCGCCCAGGGCGCGCAGCCGCTCGAGCGTCTCGCCCGGCCGGTCGCCCCCCGCGACCACGTCGCCGCCGACGAGGATCGTGGCGTCGTCCGGCACCTCCGCGAGCACCGCCTCGAGCGCGGGCAGGTTGCCGTGCACGTCGTAGAGCGCCGCGACCCGCACGCCCGTCAGCCGACGATCTCGAGCTGGAGCCTGCGCCCCGCGCTCGGGCCGCCGGCGCGCACGATCGTGCGCAGCGCCCGCGCGATGCGGCCCTGCCGCCCGATCACCTTGCCGACGTCGTCCGCGGCCACGTGCAGGCGCAGGACGAGCGAGCCGTCGTCGCCGTCGACCTGCTCGACCCGCACCGCCTCGGGCTCGTCGACCAGCCTGCGCGCGAGCTCCGCGAGCAGCTCGGGCATTTAGCGGCCGATGCCCTTGACCTTCAGCAGCCGGGCCACGGGCTCGGTCGGCTGCGCGCCCTTCTCGAGCCAGCTGCGCACCTTCTCCTCGTCGAGCTCGATCAGCGACGGCTCGGTCTGCGGGTTGTAGCGGCCGACGATCTCGATGAACTTGCCGTCGCGCGGCGAGCGCGCGTCGGCGGCGACGACGCGGTAGATCGGGTTCTTCTTCGAGCCGACCCGCGTCAGCCTCAACTTCACTGCCATTGGCTACCTCTTCGCTTTCTTCTTCTTGCGTTTGCTGGCGGACTTGCGCGTCGCGCTCGGGCGCGGCTTCCCGTTCCCGGGCACCTGCATGCCGGGCATGCCGGACATGCCCGGGACACCCATCCCGGGGAGCGAGGGCATCTTGCCCGATCCCATGCTCTTCATCAGCTTCGCCATCTGCCGGCGCGCCTCGATCAGCTGGTTCACCTGCGCGACGGTCGTGCCGCTGCCGGCGGCGATCCGCGCGCGGCGGGAGCCGTCGATCACGTGCGGCACCCGCCGCTCGCGCGGCGTCATCGACAGGATGATCCCCTCGACGCGGGCGAGCTCCTTCTCGTTCACCTGGTCGAGGCCCTCGAGCTGCTTGCCGAGGCCGGGGATCAGCTTGAGCACGCCCTGGAGCGGGCCCATACGGCGCAGCATCTTGTAGCTCTTCAGAAAGTCGTCGAAGGTGAACTCCCCGGCGAGCATCCGCCGCTCGAGATCCTCCTTCTCGTCGTCGGCGACCGCCGCCTCGGCGCGCTCGATCAGGGTGAGCACGTCGCCCATGCCGAGGATGCGCGAGGCCATCCGGTCGGGGTGGAACCACTCGAGTTGGTCGAGCTTCTCGCCGACCGAGGCCAGCTTGATCGGCTTGCCGGTGATCGCCTTCACCGAGAGCGCGGCGCCGCCGCGGGCGTCTCCGTCGAGCTTCGTCATCAGCACGCCGTCGAAGTCGACTCGTTCCTGGAAGGCCTGCGCGACCTTCACGGCCTCCTGGCCGGTCATGGCGTCGAGGACGAGGAGGACGTTCGTCGGCTTCGCCTCGCGCCGCACGGCGGCGAGCTCCTCCATCAGCGGCTCGTCGACGTGGAGCCGGCCCGCCGTGTCGAGGATGACGACGTCGCGCCCGTCGGCCCTCGCCCGGTCGATCCCGTCGCGCACCGCGCGCACCGGGTCGGTCCGCTCGTCGGCGTAGACGGGCACGCCAACCTGCTGGCCGAGCTGGACGAGCTGGTCGATCGCCGCGGGCCGCTGGAGGTCGGCCGCGACGAGCGCCGGCTTCCGGCCGTCGTTCCGCAGGAGCAGCGCGAGCTTCCCGGCCGCCGTCGTCTTGCCCGAGCCCTGGAGGCCCGCGAGCAGGATCGCGGTCGGCGGGCGCGGCGAGAAGGCGAGCTGCGAGGAGCCGGCCCCCATCAGCCCCGTCAGCTCCTCGTGTACGATCTTCACGACCTGCTGGCCGGGCGTGAGGCTCTTCTGGACGTCCTGCCCGAGCGCCCGCTCGCGCACCTGCGCGACGAAGCTGCGGACGACGTCGAAGTTGACGTCGGCCTCGAGCAGCGCGAGCCGGACCTCGCGCATCGCGCGGGAGATCGTCTCGTCGTCGAGGGTGCCGCGGCCGCGCAGCTCGCCGAGGGCGCTCTGGAGCTTGTCCGAGAGGGTGTCGAACATCGAGCGGGTCAGTGTACTGACCTCGACTTTGCGCCCTCCGCCTCGCGGAGGGACACTGTGGACATGGCCTCCGCGCCCGCCGCCGTCCGCAAGACCGTCACCGTTCTCTTCTGCGATCTCGCCGGCTCCACGGAGCTGGGCGAGCGGCTCGATCCGGAGCCGCTGCGGGCGCTGCTGGCCCGCTGGCACAACACCATGGCCGACGCGGTCGAGCGCCACGGGGGCACCGTCGAGAAGTTCATCGGCGACGCTCTGATGGCGGTCTTCGGAGTGCCGCACGTGCACGAGGACGACGCGCTGCGCGCGGTGCGCGCCGGCGTCGAGATGCGCGCCGAGCTCCTGCGCCTCAACCGCGAGCTCGTGGCCGAGCGACGGCCGGAGCTGCACGTGCGCATCGGCATCAACAGCGGCGAGGTCGTGACCGGCGGCGGGACCACCACCCTCGTCACCGGCGACGCCGTGAACACCGCGAAGCGGCTGGAGGAGGCCGCGGGCGCCGACGAGATCCTGATCGGAGCCGCGACGCGGCGGCTCGTCGAGAACGCCACGGAGCTCCAGCCGCTCGCCGCCGTCGCCGCCAGGGGCAAGCGGCGGCCGGTCGAGGCCTGGCGCGTGCTGGGCACGATCGCAGGCGCTGCGCCCTTCGCGCGCCGGCTCGACGCGCCGCTCGTGGGCCGGCAGCGTGAGCTCGCCTTCCTGCGCGAGGAGCTCGCGGGGGCCGAGCGAGAGCAGGCGTGCCGCATCGTCACCGTGTACGGAGCGGCGGGAATCGGCAAGTCCCGCCTCGCGGCCGAGCTGCTCGCCGACGTGCGGGGGCAGGCGGCGGTGCTGACCGCGCGCTTCCTGCCCTACGGGGACGGCATCACGTTCCTGCCGCTGACGGAGCTGGTCCATTCCGCCGGCGGCGACGCTGCGATCGCCGCCGCCGTCGAGGCGGAGCCCGACGGCGCGTTGATCCTCGAGCGCCTCGGAAGCGCGACCGGCGCGCCGGCGGAGCCGTCCTCGAGCGAGGAGGTCTTCTGGGCGATCCGGCGCCTGCTCGAGTCGCTCGCGCGCGAGCGCCTGCTCGTCGTCTGCCTGGAAGACGTGCACTGGGCGCAGCCGACGTTCCTCGACCTCCTCGAGTACGTCGCCGGCTGGAGCCGCGGCGCACCGGTCGTGCTGCTCTGCCTCGCGCGGCCCGACCTGCTCGACACGCGGCCGCGCTGGCCGGGACTGTCGCTGGCCCTGGACCCGCTGAGCGACTCCGAGTGCGAGCAGCTGCTCGCCGAGCTCGCGGCGGAGTGGCCGCTCGAGCCCGAGGCGCGCGAGCGCGTCTGCGAGGCGGCGGAGGGAAATCCCCTCTTCCTCGAGCAGATGGTGGCGATGCTCGCCGAGGGCAGGGCGGCGACGCTTCCGCCGACGATCCAGGCGCTGCTCGCGGCGCGGCTCGACCGGCTCGAGCCGCTCGAGCGTGCGGTGCTCGAGCGCGCCGCGGTTGTCGGCAAGGAGTTCTGGCGGAGCGCGGTCGCCGAGCTGTCGCCGCAGGAGGACCGGGCGCAGGTGGGCAGCGTGCTGCTCTCGCTCGTGCGGAAGGAGCTCGTGCGGCCCGAGCCGTCGGCGCTGCTCGGCGAGGACGGGTTCCGCTTCCGTCACGCGCTCATCCGCGACGCGGCGTACGGAGGCATGCCGAAGCGCCTGCGCGCGGACCTGCACGAGAGGTTCGTCGGCTGGCTCGAGCGGCACGACGGCGAGGACGAGCTGGTCGGCTACCACCTCGAGCAGGCCCACCGCTACCGCGCGGAGCTCGGCGAGCGGGACGAGGCGCTCGCAGCGCGCGCGGGCGAGCTCCTCGGTACCGCGGGCTCGCGCGCCGCGGCGCGCGGCGACGCGGCCGCGGCGCTGACCCTGCTCCGCCGTTCCCTCGCGTTGCTGCCGCCGCAGCACGTCCTGCGGGTCGGGTTGCTGCGCGAGCTGAGCACGGCGCTGTGGCTCGACGGCGAGGTCGACGCGGCCGAGCTGACGCTGTCCGAGTCGATCGACGCCGCGCGCAGCGGCGGCGACGCGCGCCTCGAGTGGTACGGGCGTCTCGAGCGCGCTGCACGCAACGCCACGACGCAGGGCGCGACGGAGGCGCTCGTCGTGACGGCGGAGCAGGCGGTACGCATCTTCGGCGAGCTCGGCGACGACCTCGGCCTGGCGCGCGCCTGGCGGCGGCTCGGGCTCGTCGCGCACACCGAGCGCCGTTTCGCGGACGCGGCCGTCGCGTGCGAGCGCGCCCTGACGCACGCGCTCGCGAGCGGCGACGAGCAGGAGCGCGCGCGCGCGGCCGACAGCCTGTGCACGGCGCTCCTCTTCGGGCCGGCGCACGTCGATGCGGCCGCGGAGCGCGTCGAGGAGATCCTGGCCTCGGCCGAGCGCAACGTCGTGCTGCGCGCGCACGTGTCGACGTCGCTCGCGGGGCTCGTCGCGATGCGCGGCGAGTTCGACCGGGCGCGAGAGCTCTACCGGGAGGCGGGAGGGGTGTACGACGAGCTCGGCCTGCGACTGCCCCGCGTCGGCTGGACGGAGGTCGTCTCGGCGATCGAGCTGCTCGCGGGCGATCCCGCCGCCGCCATGCAGGCGCTCGCCGACGGCTACAAGGTGCTCGACGCCGGCGGCCTCGACAGCCTGCGCACGTACTACGCCGCTCTGCTGGCCTTCGTCCTCGCCGAGCAGGGCGAGACCGCGGCGGCACACAGGTTCGCGCGGGTCTGCGAGCGGGCCGAGGGCGCGGCCGACCACGACACCACGGCGCGGCTGCGGGCGGCGCAGGCGCTGCTCGTCTCGGAGCGCCACGACGGGGAGCGGCTCGCGCGGGAGGCCGCCGCCGCGGCAGATCGCACCGACAACCTCAACCTGAGGGCGGAGGTCCGCCTGACGCTCGCGCGGGTCCTCGGCGATCCGGCCGAGGCGGCCGAGGCGCGGCGCCTGTTCGAGGCGAAGGGAAATGTGGCGGCAGCCGCCGCCGCCGGGGTATGGTCGCTCCAAACCTGAGCGAAGGAGCTCGACATGCCAAACCCGCACCCTGAGCCGCCGGGCGTCGGCCGCTACCGCCCCGACCACCGGTTGGGCAAGGACCAGCACGGCCTCGGCTGGAGCAACGCACTCGAGAACGCCGCCGACAACATCCAGCGCGACCCGGGAACGTACACCGTGAACGTGGCGCTCAGCGCGGTCGTCGAGGTGGAGAACCCCGGCCACGTCATCGAGTACATCGTCAAGCTGACGTAGCCGCCGCCGGGTCTAGCCCGAGACGAGCGCGCGGGCGAAGTCCCGCGGGTCGAACGGTCGCAGGTCGTCGAGCTGCTCGCCGACGCCCATCAGCTTGACGGGCAGCCCGAGCTCGTACGCGATCGGAATCGCCACGCCCCCCTTGGCGGAGCCGTCGAGCTTCGTCAGCGCGACTCCCGTAACCCCGACCGTCTCGCCGAAGAGGCGGGCCTGCTGCACGCCGTTCTGGCCCGTGGTCGCGTCGACGACGAGCAGGGTCTCGTGCGGCGCCCCGTCGAGCTTGCCGGCGATCACGCGCCCGACCTTCGCGAGCTCCTCCATCAGGTTCGTCTGCGTGTGCAGGCGTCCCGCGGTGTCGACGATCACCACGTCGCGGCCGCGCGCCTCCGCGGCCTCGATCGCGTCGTAGGCGACCGCGGCGGGGTCGCCGCCGCGCGCCGAGCCGACGAAATCCGCCCCGGCGCGGTCCGCCCAGATCTCGAGCTGCTCCTCGGCGGCCGCGCGGAACGTGTCGGCGGCCGCGACGACGACGGTACGGCCGTGCTCCACCAGCCTGGCGGCGAGCTTGCCGATCGTGGTGGTCTTGCCGGTGCCGTTGACGCCGACGACGAGCACCACGCTCGGCCGCTCCTGCACGTGCAGGATGCCTGGGTCGCCGAGCAGCGCCGCCGCCTCGTCGGCGAGTGCGGGAGCGAGCTCGACGAGGTCGCCGCGCGCCTCGAGCCTGCGGACGAGCTCCGCCGTGGCGCGCACGCCGACGTCGGCCTGGATCAGCGCCTCCTCCAGCCGCTCCCACGCGAGCTCGTCGGCCGGGTCGAACGCCGCTGCCTGGATCTGCTCCGTCAGCGCCCGGCGCGACTTCGAGAGCGAGTCGCGCAGGCGCGCGAACAGCCGGCCGCCGCGCTCGTCCTCCGGCTCCGGCGCCGCCTCCTCGCCCAGCAGCTCAGCCCAGCTTCGCGCCACCAGGCGGCACGATAGTCCGGCCCGTCGTGAGGGTCGCGAGGTAGTGCGCCGCGATCCGCCCCTCCGGTCGCGCAGCGATCCTCGCGTGGAGACGGCCGAACAGCTCCCGCCGCACCTCCGCCGCGCGCGCGATGTTCGGCGAGTACGTCGCGATCACGTCGATCCAGCCGTCGGCGTCGTAGACGACGTCCCAGCGGTAGCGGCGTACCTCGACCTCCACCAGGCCGGCGCGCTGCTCGAACTCGACGCGCAGGTCGGCGACCTCGGACGGATCCGGCGGCGGACGGTTGTCGGGCGACGGCGTCACGGCGTCGTAGTCCTCCTGCATCTCGCGCCAGAAGGGGTCGCCCCCCTCGGGCAGGACGAGCGCGGTCTCCACCACCCCGAGCGTACCGCCGGGGCGCAGCAGGCGGACGGCCTTCGAGTACCGCGACTCCGGGTCGAGCCAGTGGAAGGCCGTGAACGCCACGACCGCGTCGAAGTCGCCGCGCTCCGGCTCCCAGACCTCGAAGTCGGCATTGACGATCTCGGCCTCGGGGGCGTTGCGCCGCGCCGCCCGCGCGAGCCTCGCGCCGAGCTCGACGGCGGTCACGGAGACGCCGCGCGCTGCGAGGCCGCGCGTCGCCTGCCCGGTGCCGGGGCCGATCTCGAGGATGCGCGGCCCGAAGGCGGCGACGTGGTCGAGCAGCTCCGGCGGGTACGTCGGCCGCGCCCGGTCGTACAGCTCAGGCACCTGCTCGAACGTGCCGCGCAGATGCTCGCGCCCGCTCGGCTCAGGCGACGGAGACGGCTTCCGCTTCCGCACGCGGCAGGCGCCGGGAGACGATCTGCGAGACGCCGTCGCCCCCCATGGTGACGCCGTACAGGATGTCGGCGGCCTCCATCGTGCGCTTCTGGTGGGTGATCACGACGAACTGCGCCCGGTCCGCGTAGCTGCGCAGGAGCTCGACGAAGCGGCCGATGTTCGTGTCGTCGAGCGCGGCCTCGACCTCGTCGAGCAGGTAGAACGGGCACGGCCGCGCGAGGAAGAGCGCGAACAGGAAGGAGATCGCGCCGAGCGCCTTCTCGCCCCCGGAGAGGAGCGACAGGCGCTGCACCTTCTTTCCGCCCGGCCGCAGCTCGACCTCGATCCCCGGCTGACTCTCCTCGTCGGGAGCCTCGGTGAGGCTGAGGCGGCCCTCTCCGCCGGGGAAGAGCGTCGCGGCCACGTCGGCGAAGTTGCGGCGCACGGCCTCGAAGGTCTCGGCGAAGCGGCGCTCGACCGTCTCGGTCAGGTCGGCGCGGAGCCGCTCGAGCTCCGCGAGGCTCTGCTCGAGGTCGGCGCGCTGGGTGGAGAGCTCCTCCAGCCGCGCCCTCTCGTCCTCGTACTCCTCCTTCGCGAACGGGTTCACCTGGCCGAGCGCCTCCCGCCGCCGCTCCAGCCGCTCGAGCCGCTCGGCCAGCTCGGGCCGGTCGTCCCCCTCGGCGCGCTCGTCGGTGCCGGCGAGGTCGAGCCGCCGTCGGGCCTCGTCGGCCTCGGCCTCGAGCCGCGCGGCCTCCACGTCGATCGCGGACGCGCGCTCCGAGGCGCGGGAGAGCTCCTGGCGCAGCTCGACCTCGGCGGCGCCCAGGCGGCGCAGCTCGTCCCCGAGCTGGCCCGTGCGCGAGCCGCCGGCGTCCACCCGCGCCCGCAGCGGCGCCTCGAAGCGCGTCGCCGCATCGCCGGCGCCCCCGAGTGTCCGCTCGAGCCGCGTGGCCGCGTCGACGAGCTGCGCGAGCAGCTGGGGCCGCGTGCGGCGCCGCCCGGCGCGGACGGCGGCCTCGACGCGCGCCGCCTCGACGCTGCGAGCGCGCTCCGCGGCGGTCGCCGCGCGGACGGCGGCCGCGTCGGCGGCTGCCACGAGAGCCTGCGCCTCGGCACGCAGCGGCTCCACGTCGTCACCCGCGGCCGCCAAGCCCGGCGGGGCGCTGCCGCCGAGCCTGAACAGGTCGCGTCCGGCGCCCGCGACGCCTTCGGCTGCGGCCGCGAGCTCGCGGCGGAGCGCGCTCTCCCGCTCGCCGAGCGTGCGCAGGGCGGCGCCGAGCGCCGCCGTGCGTCCCGCGCCCGACTCGCCGAGCGCGCGCAACGGCGCCTCGACGAGGTCGATTGACAGGTCGAGCCCGGCGAGCGTCCGCTCGAGGCGTGCGGCCGCGGCAAGCAGCAGCCGCAACGTGCGGACGTCGACGCGGGGGACCAGGAGGCGCGGCGCGACCGCCGCGAACGCCGCGTCCGCGGCTGCCGCCTCCGCTTCTGCGGCCGCGGCGGTGCGCTCGGCAGCCTGCGCCCGGTCCGCGAGGGCGGCCGCTTCCGCGGCGAGGGCACGCCGACGGGCGTCGAGCTCGAGCAGCACCGCCTCCGCGGTCTCACCGGCGAACCACACCTCGCCGCGCTGCGGGTCGTAGCCGTAGCCGTCGCGGGTGACGGCAGGGACCGGCGAGGCGAGCAGCTGCTCGCGCTCCACCACCGTGAGCTCCGCCACGAGGTCGCGCGGCTCGACGCCCGCGAGCACGCGCAGCGTGCCGAGGCCCGCCGCCGCCGCCTGCTCCAGCAGCGCGAGCGCGGCGGCCGCGTCGGGCGTGACGAGCGCCGAGGCGCGCGCGCCGAGCGCCGCGGCGACCGCGCGCTCGAGCCCCGGCTCCACCTCGACGAGCGAGAGCGCGAGCCGCTCCCCCTGCTCGGCCAAGGCGCGTGCCGCGGGAGGAATGCCCTCGCGCTCCGCCAGCGACCGCTCGAGCGTCTCGAGGCGCTCCTGCGCGGTCTGCCGGCGCTCGGCCAGCGTGTCGCGCTCGTGCGCCGCCGCCCGCGCGGCCGTCCGCGCCTCGAGGGCGCGCCGCTCCAGCTCCCCGGGTGAGGGGCCGCCGCGGGCCGCCTCGGCCTCCGCTTCGGCGAGCTCCGTCCGGAGCCGCGCGACCAGCCCGGCCGCCGACTCGCGCTGCACCGCCAGACGCGCGGCGCGGCTGCGCAGCTCGTAGGAGACCGAGAGCGCCGCCTCGCGCTCGCCGGCGGCGCCCGTCAGCTCCTCCTCGATCGACGCCCTGCGAACGAGCAGCTCGTCGAGCCGGGCCTCTGCTCCGCCGTGCCCGGCACGCTCGGCGGCGAGCAGCCGTGCGAGCGCCCGGCGCGCCTGCTCTGCCTGTGCCTCCCGCTCGACCGCGGCGGCGCGCGCAGCCTCGGCGGCCTCCAGCGCCGCCAGGTCCGCCTCGGCGCTCTCCGCGGTCGGGTCGCCGCCCGGCTCCGCATCGGCGAGCTCCGCGCGCAGACGCTCGAGCAGGGCCGCGACCGACTCGCGGCGGATGGCGAGGCGCTCCGCCGCGCTCCGCAGGCGGTAGAGCGCCTGCATCGCCTGCTCACGCCTCCCTGCGGCGTCGGCGAGCTCCTCCTCCGCCCGGCCACGCTCCTCGAGCACCCGCTCGAGCCTCTCCTCCGCCGCGCGCCGCGCGAGCGTCGCCGCCGCGCGCCGACCGCCAGCCTCCTCGAGCCGCTCGTCGAGCGCGGCCAGGTCGAGCTCGGCGACACGCGCCCGCAGCTTCGCGGTCTCTCCCCGCAGCTTCTCCGCCCGCTCGGCCGCCGTCGCCTGGAGGGCGAGCGGGCGCAGCCGCTTCCGCACCTCCTCCTCGCGGTCCCGCGCACGCTCGACCTGGATCGCGACGCGGGAGAGCTTCAACTCCGCGCGATGCCGCCGGGCCTTGAAGCGGCCGAGCCCGGCGGCCTCCTCGATCAGCGCCCGGCGCTCCTCCGGCTTCGAGGCGAGGATCGCCTCGACCTTGCCCTGGCCGATGATCGAGTGCATGCCCTGGCCGAGGCCGAGGTCGGCGAGCAGCTCGACGAGGTCGAGCCGGCGCACGGGCGTGCGGTTGACGAGGTACTGGCCCTCCCCGCCGCGGTGCAGGCGCCGGGCAATGGCCAGCTCCGAGTACTCGAGGGGCCCCGAGCCGTCCTCGTTGTCGAACAGGAGCTCGACCTCGCAGAACTCGGCCGCCCCGCGGCGCGCCGCGCCAGCGAAGAGCACGTCGTCGGGCTTCTCGGCCCGCAGCTCGTTGGGGCTGAGCGAGCCGGCGGCCCAGCGGATCGCGTCGGCGACGTTCGACTTCCCCGAGCCGTTCGGCCCCACGATCACGCCGACGCCCGGCTCGAGGCGCACCTCGACCGGATCCGGAAAGGACTTGAAGCCACGGAGCTTGACGGCGCGGAGATGCACCCGGCGGAACGCTAGCGTCCGTCGCGGACGCCGCCTCGCCCTACGGCCGGTGCTGCTGCGTGGAGCTGTTCAGGCGCGCACGAGGTTGTGAACGTCGTAGTAGGTGATCTCGGGCTGCCGATCGCCGTGGCCGAGCTCCTCGCGCGCCGTGCGCACCCGCTCGCCGAACTGGTCGGCCTGCTCGCGTGACTCCCATGCCTCGACGACCCGAACCTTGCCGTCGGCGCCCACGGCCGCCAGGTGGAAGATGCCGCCGGGGGGCGTGCTGTCGCCGACTCCGACCCGATCGCGCACCTGGTCGTACTGCTCGGGTGTGGCGCCGGTCTCGACGATGCGGCAGATGGCCATTGCTCGACTCCCTCCGTTCACTCCGTTGCGGGCGGCGCGAGTATGGCGCCCGTCGCTGCGGACGTCAAGATCGGCAGCCGCTTCGGCGGGGCACCGCGCTCGTCGCCTCGCCGCGGCCGAGCGCAGCGCCGTCCTCCGGCTCCTCGCTCGGCTCCTCCGGCTCGAAGAGCTTGCCTGAGCCGTAGCGGCCCCGCCGGGGCGGACAACTACGTGAGCGTGGCCAACTCCGGCTCGAGCTTCTCGAGCGCCTCGCGTGCGGCTTCCTGCTCGGCCGACTTCTTCGAGCGGCCCTCCCCCATGCCGAGCTGCTCGCCGTCGACGACGGCGGCGCAGGTGAAGTGGCGCTCGTGCGGCGGCCCGTCGGCCGCCAGCACCTGGTACGAGACGTGGCGGCCGAGTCGCGCGAGCGCCTCCTGGAGCTCCGTCTTGTGGTCGACGTAGGTTGTCAGCGCGTACTCGATCCGTTCCGCGAACGCCTCGACGACGGCTCGCTCGATGCCGGCGAAGCCGTGCTCGAGGAACAGCGCGCCGAGCACCGCCTCGAGCAGCGCCGCGAGCACGTTGCGGTTCTTCGCGAGCCGCTGGATCTCCTCGTCCTGGAGCGTCGCGTTGTGCTCGGCGAGGCGGCGCCCCAGGTCGAACTCGCGCGCGACGACCGCGCAGCTCGCACGGGAGACGACGTGCGAGCGGATCTTGGCGAGCCGGCCCTCGAAGAAGTCCGGATAGCGCCGGTAGAGCTCGTGGGCGATCGCGAGCTCGAGCACGCTGTCGCCGAGGAACTCGAGCCGCTCGTACGACGCCGTCCGGTCGGTCGCCCAGGAGGAGTGGGTGAAAGCCGTTACCGCGCGCGCCGGCGGCAGCGCGCCGATCAGCCGCGCGAGCTCCCGCCGATCGTGGTTGCCGCTACTGGTGCGACGAGACGTAGTCGACGGCCTGGCCGACGGTCGTGATCTTCTGGGCGTCCTCGTCCGAGATCTTGATCCCGAACTGGTCCTCGAGCTCCATGATCAGCTCGACGAGGTCGAGCGAGTCGGCGTCGAGGTCTTCCTGGAACGACGCCTCCTCGGTGATGTCGCCCTCCTCGATGCCGAGCTGGTC
This sequence comes from Actinomycetota bacterium, assembly GCA_039648875.1. Taxonomy (GTDB): domain Bacteria; phylum Actinomycetota; class Thermoleophilia; order Gaiellales; family Gaiellaceae; genus Palsa-739. The sequence continues at coordinate 18,023 of JBBWZD010000196.1, read as the reverse complement.
GGTCAGGACTTCCTTGACCCGCTCGAAGACTTCCCCGCGCGACGCTGCCATGTCACCCCGTTCGGTCGATGTCGTGGCCGAAAGCGCGCCGATCATACAGCTTCGGCCCGCTCGGGAAGCCGTGCCGCCAGCCTGGCGACGACGCCGTGGTCGACGCCGCGGGCTGCGAGGCGGATCGCGTTCGCGATGGCGGTGCGCGAGGAGTTGCCGTGCGCGATCACGGCGAGCCCGCGCAGGCCGAGCAGGTACGCGCCGCCGTACGTGTCCGGGTCGAGGCGGTGGCGGAGGCGCCGCGCGGCGGGCCGGATGAGCAGCCCTCCCAGCTTGCCCGTCCTGGTCGCGGCGATCTCCTCGCGGAGAGCCTCCATCAGGCCGAGGATCGTGCCCTCCAGCAGCTTCAGCGCCACGTTCCCGGTGAAGCCGTCGGTGACGACGACGTCGGCCGCGCCGGCCAGCAGGTCTCGCCCCTCGCAGTTGCCGGCGAAGTTCAGGTCGCTCGAGGCGAGCAGCTCGTGCGCCTCGAGCGTGAGCTGGTTGCCCTTCTCGCGCTCCTCGCCGATCGAGAGCAGGCGCACCTCCGGGTCGGCGACCCCGAGGATCTCCTCCGCGAAGACCGCGCCCATGGTCGCGAACTGGAGGAGGTGCTCGGGCCGCGCGTCGGCGTTCGCTCCCGCGTCGATCAGGACCGACGGCCCGCGGCGCGCGGGAATGGGAACCGCGATCGCGGGCCGCAGGACGCCGGGCAGCCGTCGCAGCTCGAGCAGCCCGGCGGCGAGCACCGCGCCCGTGTTCCCCGCCGAGACGACGGCGTCGGCGACGCCCGCGGCAACGGCCCTGACGGAGGCGACGAGCGAGCTCTCGGGCTTGCCCCGCACCGCCTCGGCCGGCTTCTCGTGCATCCCGATCACGCCTTCCGTCTCGTGCAGCTCGAGCCCGTGTGCGTCGACGCCGGACTGGCCGAAGAGGACGGGCGTGACGGCGTCGCAGCGCGCCTCGAGCGCGCCGGCGACGACCTCGGCGGCACCGCGGTCGGCTCCCATCGCGTCGACCGCGATGCGGCTCATCCGGCCGCCTTCGAGAGGTCGCAGGGCATTGCCCGGAGCGGCGCCCTCAGGGCGCGTCGATCCGGAGCGGCTCGACCTCGCGGCCCTTGTACGTGCCGCAGGTCGGACACACCCGGTGCGGGCGCTTCGGCCGCCCGCACTGCGGGCAGACGTTGACGCGCGGCGGGCCGATCGCGTGCGTGGCGCGACGCTTGTCGCGACGGGACTTCGAGGTCTTCCGCTTCGGGACGGCCATGAGCGCGCCGGAGTATAGCGTCGCGACCGACCGCTCATGCGCGCGGGTCGAGGTGCTCGGCGACCTCGCCTGCGTGCCCCTCCTTCTCGACGACCGCGTGCTCGTCGCCGGCGGCGACCACCTGCTCGATCTCCGGAAGGTCGTGGCCCGGCGCGATCAGAAAGCGCCGCGGGCCTGCGCGAACCGCCTCGTACTCGGCTCTCGTGATCGAGATCCGTTCCGAGCAATGCGGGTCGGAGCACTCGCAGAGATATTCGAGCCGGTGCTCCTCCCGGGCCCCGAAGACGGGGGCGATCTCGTTGATGCGCTCGTTCACCTCGCGGAAGAAGGATTCGTTGCGCGCGAGGCGCTGCTGCTGGAGGTCTGTGAGCAAAGAGCGCCAGGTACGACGGCCGGACGGGGTTGCTTGTTAGCGTCGGCGCATGAACACTCGCACACTCGGACAGGGGCTGCAGGTATCCGAGCAGGGGCTCGGCTGCATGGGGATGTCGGCCTGGTACGGCGCCACCGACGACCGGGAGTCGATCGCCACCATCCATCGGGCCGTCGAGCTCGGCGTCCGTTTCCTCGACACCGCGGACGTCTACGGCCGCGGCGAGAACGAGCGGCTCGTGGGCCGCGCCGTCGCGGGCCGCCGAGACGAGGTCGTCCTCGCGACGAAGTTCGGCAACGCCGTCGGCAACGACGGCTCCCGGCGCATCGACGGGCGTCCGGAGTACGTGCGGCAGGCGCTCGACGCGTCGCTCGAGCGGCTCGGCGTCGAGCACGTCGACCTGTACTACCAGCACCGGGTCGACGCCGCGACCCCGATCGAGGAGACGGTGGGCGCCCTCTCGGAGCTCGTCGCCGCCGGAAAGGTGAGGCACGTGGGGCTCTCGGAGGCGTCGCCGCAGACGATCCGGCGCGCGCACGCGGTGCACCCGATCGCCGCGGTGCAGTCGGAGTACTCGCTCTGGACCCGCGACCCCGAGGACGGGGTGCTGGAGACGTGCCGCGAGCTCGGCATCGGCTTCGTGGCCTACAGCCCGCTCGGCCGCGGCTTCCTCGCCGGCCGCTTCAGCTCGCCCGACGAGCTCGACGAGGGCGACTTCCGCAAGAACCACCCACGCTTCTCGGGCGAGAACCTCGAGCCGAACCGCCGCCTCGCCGAGCGAGTGCGCGAGATCGCCGGCGAGAAGGGCGTCGCTCCGGCGCAGCTCGCGCTGGCCTGGGTGCTGTCGCGCGGCGACGACGTCGTCCCGATCCCCGGGACGAAGCGGCGGCGATACCTGGAGGAGAACGTCGCCGCGTCGGACGTGACGCTGACGGACGAGGAGCTCGCGAGGCTGGACGACGCGTTCCCGCGCGGCGCGGCCGCCGGCGACCGCTACGCGGACATGTCGAGCATCGGGCGCTGACGTCGGTCGGCAGCTACGGGCTCTCCGGGCGAAGCGCCTCGAGCGCCGCCCAGCGAGGGTCGCTGCGTTCCTCCTCGTGCACGTGCGGCTCGAGGTTCAGGTCCTTGCCGCAGATCGCGCACAGGCCGGCGCAATCGGCGCGGCAGAGGATCTTGTCGGGCAGCTCGAGAGCGAGCGCGTCGCGGGCCCAGCTCGACAGGTCGAGGGTGTCGTCGACGACGTACGGCGACCGGAGCTCCTCGTCCTCACCCGGCTTGGCCGCCTGGTACTCGCGCGAGCGGATGGCCAGCTCGAGCACCGCGTCGGCGAGGCAGCGGAAGCAGGGCCCGTGCAGCCGCACGGGGAACGCGAGCTCCAGCACCGAGCCGGACGACGCCTTGGTGACCGTCAGCTCCGCGGCCACGAGCGCAGGCACCGGCAGGTACTGCTGTCCGGCCAAGAGCAGCGGCTCGAGCTCCACCCCGAGCTCGTGTCGCAGCTGCTCGCCGGGCCGGAGCTTCACCCGGGAGAGGTCGAACGTCGTCACGACGTCAACGGTACCGCGGCCGGCCGGGGCTCCGCCCCCGCCTCAGCGGATCGTCCAGCGGTTCGGCGGCCAGTACGTCGCGACCACCGGGCCGACGAACGAGGAGCGCGGCACCGGGCCCCACACACGCGAGTCGCACGAGCCGATCCGGTTGTCGCCCAGCACGAAGTACTGGCCGGGGCCGAGCCTGGGCCAGGATGCCGTGCCGGAGTCCCGGTAGAAGGAGGGGACGTAGCGCTCGCGGAGCTTGCGGCCGTCGACGTAGACGAAGCCGTCACGCTCGCTCACCCGGTCGCCCGGCAGGCCGATCACCCGCTTCAGGTACGTCCCGCCCTCGCTGCAGCGTGTCCGCGCCTGCGCCGGCGCGTGGAAGACGGCGATCTCGCCCCGGCGCGGGTCCCGGAAGCGGTAGACGATCTTCGCGACGATCACGCGGTCGTTGAAGGACGCGGTGCAGCCCTGGGTCGGGCGCGCGCAGAGGAGCGTCGGCTCCATCGAGGAGGTGGGAACCCGGAACGGCTGGGCGACCTCCACCTCGACCGCCAGCACGACCACCCCCGCTACCGCGAGGGTGACGACCCATTCCGCCAGCTTGCGCCGGCGCGTCGGCCGCCGGGTGCCGAGAAGCGGCATCTAGATCTCGCCGTCCCCGATCGCCCGCAGGTAGCGCTCGGCGGAGCGGCGGACGACCTCCTTGCCGGCGCTCGGCACGACGCGGTCCCACCAGGCGCCGACGATCCGCTCGAAGGAGAAGGGCTCGAGCGCCTCGACGACGTGCCGCACCGCCGCCGGGCCGAGCGGGATCAGGTTCGGGTAGCTGTACATGAAGCTCACCCACTCGCGGTCGGGGACGACCTGGACGATGTCGCCGGAAAGCAGCGCCGCTCCCTGCTCCCAGTGAAGCACCTGGCCGCCCGCGAAGTGCCCGCCGCAGCGCACGAGCGTCAGCCCGTCGCCCAGCTCGTGCGTCTCGCCCTGCCAGTGCACGATGCGCTCGTCGGGTCGCATCACCCACTCCCGGTCGTCGGCGTGCAGGTAGACCGGGCAGTCGAATCGTCGGGCCCATTCCACCATCGAGGAGTAGTAGTGCGGGTGCGAGACCGCGACGCCCGCGACGCCGCCGCGGCGCTCGACCTCCCCCGCCGTCTCGTCGTCGAGCAGCGAGATGCATTCCCACATCAGGTTCGAGCCTCGCCACGGCACGAGCAGCGCACGCTGGCCGATCGCGAACTCGGGCTCGGTGCCGACGCCGACGAGGCCGGCGTCCTCGCGGATCCAGTTGCCGTGGTCGCGGCGCAGCTCTGCGAGCGTCGTCCACCGCTGGCCCTCGGCGGGCACGTACTGGCGCGCGTCGTCGCAGATCGGGCAGCGCGGCGGCGACGGCTCCCCGAACTGGGTGCCGCAGGTCGAGCAGACCGCGAGCGCGGCGCTGTCGGCCGCGTCAGTAGCCGAGATCTTCGTCGGCGCCGTTGGTCGGGCCGATGCCGGCCACGACCGTCTCCTGCGACCGCTCGTGCAGGCGCTCGCGCCCGCGCTTCACGGCCGACAGGAACTTGTCGAGGTTCATCTCGAGCGTCGAGAGGATGCCGTCGGCCCAGTCCTCCATCTCGAGCCGAGTCTCGCGCGCCTGCCGCTTCGCGTCGTCGACGATGTCCTGTGCCTGGTGCTCGGCGATCTTGACGATCTCCGTCTGCGAGGCCTCGCGCACCGCCTGCTCGCGCGCCTCGGCCAGCAGCCGGTCGACCTCGCGCTTCGCCTCCGCCAGCATCTCCTGCCGCTCCTTGACGATCCAGCGCGCCTGCTTGATCTCCTCAGGGATCGTGGCCCGCATCTGGTCGAGGATGTCGTAGATCTCCTCACGGTCGATCCGCACCTGGTCCGTGAGGGGGACGGCCTTCGCGTTGTGCACGAGGTCGTCGAGCTTGTCGATCAGTACGAGGACGTCCATGGGAAAGAGTGTAGTGGTGCGACCGGTCGGCCGGTTCCTCACCTATTCCGTCGGGTTCTCCGGCGTCCCCGGGCGGCCGCTCGGGAAGAGCTCCTTGAACCGCTGTGCGACCGGTTCGGGCACCAGCGCGGACACGTCGCCGCCGAACGCGGCGATCTCCTTCACGCCGCTCGAGGAGACGAAGCTGACCTGGGGGCTCGCCATCACGTAGACCGTCTCGACGTCGGGCGCGAGGTGCCGGTTGAGCTGGTTCATCTGGAACTCCCACTCGAAGTCGGAGATCACGCGCAGGCCCTTGACGATCGCCTTCGCCTGCCACCTGTGCGCGAAGTCCACGACGAGCTCGCGGAAGACGTCGATCTCGACGTTGCCGAGGTGGGCCAGCGCGCTGCGGAGGAAGTCGACCCGCTCCTCGATCGTGAACATCGGCTGCTTGTGGTGCGGGTTGCCGACGACGCCGATCACGACGCGGTCGAAGATGCCGGCGGCGCGGCCGATCACGTCGACGTGCCCGTTCGTGACGGGGTCGTACGAGCCGGGACAGATGGCGGTGATCACGGGGCCTCGAAGAGCGTGACGCGCGCCTGCCCGTACTTGCGGCTCGTGCGGAGGCCCAACGGCAGCTCCGGCTCGACGCGTGCGTCCGTCTCGACCACGAGCAGGCCGTCGCCAGCGAGGACGGACGGCAGGTAGCGCGCGAGTTTGGGCTGGAGGGCCGGATACATGTCGTACGGCGGGTCGACCAGCACGAGATCGTACTTCCTGCCTGCGCCGGCCTCGCCCGCGAGCGCCGTGACGGCGTCCTGGCACAGGACGGCGCCTGCGAGGCGCAGGCGGTCGAGGTTGCGCTCGATCGCGCGGACGGCGCCGGCGTCGCGCTCGACGAAGACGGCCCGCGCGGCGCCGCGCGAGAGGGCCTCGAGCCCCATCGCGCCCGAGCCGGCGTAGAGGTCGAGCACCGCCGCTCCGTCGACGGATCCGACGAGGTTGAAGACGCTCTCGCGCACTCGGTCGGAGGTCGGTCGCGTGTCGCGGCCCCGCGGCGCGTGGATCGTGTGACCCTTGCGGCTGCCCGCGATGATCCGCACGACGCGATCGTTGCACGGCGGATGTCGAGATCGTCAGCGAGCGGCGCGCGCCAGGCAGGCGTCGTGCGAGGACGCCGCCACGTGCACGCGCTCGCGCAGGCGGCCGTGGGCGTCGAGCACGCAGAGCGTGCCGGCGGCGAGCGACGGCGTGAGCACGCGGCCCGCGGCGAACTGCACGTTGTAGGAGCCGGCGGGTATCTCGGCCACTCGGAGGAGCCGCGCGCTCGGCTCGTCGTAGACGCGGAGCGTGCCGGCGTCGCCGCTCGAGACGAGCGCTCTGCCGTCGAGGAAGGTGACGTGCTGCGGCGCCGGGTCGGCCCCGAGCCTTCGCAGCACGTCGCCGGTTCGCGCGTCGTGCACGGCGATCGCGCCCGTCTCTCCCGCCGTGACCCAGACGCGGCGGCCGCCGGGCGCGAAGCCGACGTCGTGCGCGAGGAACGGTGGACGCAGGCGCCCGCGCAACCGCGGCCGCGCCGGCTGCGTGACGTCGACCACGGCGAGCTCGCGCGACGCCGTGCCGAGACCGACCCAGAGGGTGCGGGCGCCCGGGGACAGCGACAGGTGCCGCGGCCACTGCCAGAGCTTCAGGCGGCCTACGACCGTGCCGCGCTCGACGTCGACCGTCACCAGCTCGGCTCGGCCCGAGTCGGTGACGAACGCGTGCCGCCCGTCCGGCGCCGCCGCCGTGTAGCGAGGCTCCTCGAAGCTCTCGAGCACGTGCCGGACGCCGAGCGTCCGCGCGTCGAGCACCGTCACCGCGCCGACGGCGGTGTGCGCGACGAGCGCGTGCTCGCCCACCCGCTCGACGCTGCGCGGACCGGGCAGCGTGGCGACGCGCTTGCGGACGACGCCGGTTACGAGGTCGACGACGGCGACGTGGGCCTCGGTGTCGGCGGTGACGAAGGCGAGCGCGTTGGAGCTCGCGGCGAGGGCGGCAGGAACCTCGCGCAGCGCGAAGGGCGCCGCGACGGCCGCCGCGAGGAACCGGCGTCTGTCCATGCAGGGCCTACGTCAGGCGAGGCCGGCGGGGTCCGTGCCGGCGAAGAGCGCGTCCACCTCGTCCTGCAACGGCCCCGGCTCGCCCGCCAGCTCGCCGGCGGCGGCCCGCGCACGCTCGAGCAGCGCGCGGTCGCGGCGGATGTGCGCGAAGCGCAGGTCGCTGAGGCCGTGCTGGCGCGTGCCGAGCAGCGCGCCGCCGCCGCGCAGGTCGAGGTCGACCTCCGCGAGCTCGAAGCCGTCGGTCGAGGCGACCAGCGCCTCGAGCCGCTTCTGGGCCGTCTCGGTCAGCTCCTCCTTCGCGCGCGAGACGAGCAGGCAGTAGGACTGCTCGGCGCCCCGGCCGACGCGCCCGCGGAGCTGATGCAGCTGCGCCAGGCCGAACCGGTCGGCCTCTTGGACGATCATCACCGTCGCGTTCGGCACGTCGACGCCGACCTCTATCACCGTCGTGGCGACGAGCACGTCGAGCTCGCGGGCGTTGAAGCGGCGCATCACCTCGCGCCGCTGCGCGGGCTTGAGCCGCCCGTGCAGGCAGCCGACGCGGAACTCCCGGAGCTCGGCCTGGCGAAGCCGCTCCGCCTCCGCCTCGGCGGCGCGCGCCAGCGTCGTCTCCGAGGCCTCCACGAGCGGGCAGACGACGTACGCCTGACGCCCCTCCCGCAGCAGCCGCGCCAGCCGCCGGTACGCCTCCGACGCGCGCTCCTCGGGGATCCACGCCGTCACCACGGGCTTGCGCGACGCGGGCGGCTTCGCGATCTCGGAGACCGCCAGGTCGCCGTACACGGTGAGGGCGAGCGTGCGCGGGATCGGCGTCGCCGTCATGTGCAGGACGTGCGGCACGCGGCCCTGCGCCAAGGCCTTGCGCTGCTCGACGCCGAAGCGGTGCTGCTCGTCGACGACGGCGACCGCGAGGTCGCGCAGCTCGACGCCCTCCTGGATCAGCGCGTGCGTGCCGACGACGACGTCCGCGCCGACCGCCGCCTCTCGCTCGCGCTTGCGCGACGCGCTCGTGAGCAGCGCGCAGGTGACGCCGAGCTCGGCGCAGAGCCCCTCGACGGTGAGGAAGTGCTGCTCGGCCAGGGTCTCGGTCGGCGCCATCAGCACGCCCTGGCGGCCGTTCTCGACCGCCCGCAGGAGCGCGTACACGGCGACGACCGTCTTGCCCGAGCCGACGTCGCCCTGGAGCAGCCGCTGCATCGGGACGGCTCGCGCCAGGTCGCCGTCGAGCTCCCGGATCGCCTGCTCCTGGTGGGGCGTGAACGCGAACGGCAGCGCCTGCCGGTATCGGTCGGCGAGCTTCCCCGGCTCGCCGAGCGAGGGCGCCAGCGTGCGCTCCCGCTCGGCGGCGCGGCGCGCGATGCCGATCTGCAGCAGCAACAGCTCGTCGAAGGCGAGCCGGCGCCGCCCCGTCTCGGCCTCCCCTGCCGCCTCCGGGCGGTGGACGGCGACGACCGCGTCCCGCTTCAGCGGCAGGCGCTCGCGCATCCGCAGCTCCGCCGGCAGCGGGTCGGAGTAGTCGCCTGCATGCGCGAGGGCCGACGCGACGACCGCGCGCACGCGCTGCGGCGTGATCTCCTCGCCGGCCGGATAGACGGGCGCGAAGTCGGCGGTCGCGCCGCCCTCCCCCACGTCGTAGGACTTGACGTCGAAGCCGTAGCGGCCCGGGCGGCCTCGCAGCCGCAGCCGCGTCCCCGGTCGGAGCTGCTCCGCGAGCCACGGCTGGTTGAACCACGTCGCGCCGACGGTGGCGGTGCCGTCGGAGACGCGGGCGGTGACGATCGTGAGGCGTCCCCGCCGGCGGGAGCCGACGTTCAGCACCTCCCCGGCGATCGCGACCTCGCCCTGCTCCCCGCCGAGCGCGGCGATCGCGACCTCCGGCACCGCGGCCTCGTAGCGGTGAGGCCGGTGCTCGAGCAGGTCGCGGACGGTCTCGAGCCCGAGCTTCGCGAGCTGCCGCTTCAGCGTCGGCCCGACTCCGGAAAGCGTGTCGAGCTGCGCCTCGAGGACGGCTGGCCTGGGGCGCCCGCGGGTGGGCGGCCAGCCGGGCGGCGGGTCCAGCCCGGCGAAGGCCGTCGGCCCGCGGGTGCGTGTCATCGTGCTCGGCGCCAGAGCGGCTCGAGTATCGCGCCGGTGTCAGACGTCGTCGGTGAACCAGAAGAAGCCGACGGCGCCGGGACCGGCGTGGGCGCCGATCACGGCGCCGAGCATCGTCTCGATCTCGAGCTGCGCCTGCGGACGCAGGTGACGGACCATCTTCACGAGCTGCGTCGCACGCTCCGGCGCCGCCGCGTGGGCGGTTCCCACCCGCAGCCGGGGAGTGTCGCTCGTCTGCGACTCGAGCGCGTCGACGAACTCCTGCATCGCGCGCCGGTTCCCGCGCACGCGCTTGACCGGGATCACCTCGCCGCCGCGGATCGCGAGGATCGGCTTCACGTGCAGCAGCTCGCCCGCGAACGCGCGGGCGCGGCCGATGCGGCCGCCGCGCGCCAGGAACTCGAGCGTCTCCACGGTGAAGAGCAGCCCGTGCGCGGTGCGGAAGCGCTCGACGAGCGAATCGACCTCCTCGTCGGTGGTGACGCGTTCCAGGCGGCGCTGGATCGCGAGCGCGAGCATCGCGATCGCCGCCGAGGCGGTCTCCGAGTCGATCGTCCGCACGCGACCGTCGCCGAGCTCGGCGGCGGCGGCTCCGGCGCTCTGGAACGTGCCGGAGAAGCTCGACCCGATGTGCAGGGAGAGGATGCGCTCGTACTCGCCGAGCTGCCGGTAGCAGGCGAGGAAGTCGGCCGGCGTCGGCTGCGACGTCGTCGGCAACTCGGTGGTGGCGGGCAGCCGCTCGTAGAAGCCGGAGGCGTCGAGGTCGACGCCGTCGCGGAAGCTCTCCGTCCCGAAGCTGACGTACAGCGGGACGACCCGCCAGTTCGGAAAGCGTGCGGCTGCGTCCGGGAAGTCGGCGGTGGAGTCGAGGACGATCGCCGTGTTGGCGGCGGTCAGCTTCACCGAGAGTTGACGGCGCTCCTGATCGCGTCGACGATCTCGTCCAGGTCACGGTCCTTCGTAAGGCATCTGAAGGCGCCGGCCTGGTAGAGGGCCTCGACCTCGCGCGCGTTGGCCGACGCCGTCAGGCAGACGACGGCGACCCCGGGGCACTCCTCGCGCACGGCGGCCGTGGCCTGCACTCCGTCGAGCCCTGGCAGACGGTAGTCCATGAGCACGACGTCCGGCTTGTGCTCCCGGCACGCGGGGACCGCGGCGGCGCCGTCGCCGACCGACGCGACGACCTCGATCTCCGCCCGCAATCCGAGCAGGAGCTCGAGTGCTTCGCGGAAGACCTTGTTGTCCTCGACGAGCAGGATCCGGATCGCCCGGCCCATGGCCGCTGCACTCTACTCGGCCGACAGGAGCAGGTGATAGTGCGGCTGGCCGCCCTCCTCGACGTCCACCTCGAGGCCGGGACGGGCTTCTGCGAGGCGCTCGAGCAGGCTGTCGAGCGGCGGCCGCTCGCGGCCGACGAGCAGGGTCAGGAGCTCCCGCGAGTCATCGAGCAGCCGCTCGATCACCGCGGCGGCAACCTCGTCGAAGCTCGCGCCGCCCGCGACGGCCTCCCCGCCGGCGAGCCCGAGCCACTCGCCCCGCCGCACGGCGACGCCGTTCAGCTGCAGGTCGCGCGAGGCGATCGTCACCGCGCCGGTGGCGACGGCGGCCGCCGCCCGGCGCATCTCCTCCGCGTTCTCGGCGGCATCGCGGGAGCCGTCGAAGGCGACCATCGCGGCGAGCCCGGCGGGAATCGAGTCGGCGGCGACCACCTCGACGCGCCCGCCGGCGTGCGCCGCCGCACGCTCCGCGGCGAGCAGGACGTTCGCGTTGTTCGGGAGGATCACGGCCTCGCCGGCGTCGAGCGAGCGCACGGCGGCGACGAGATCGGCCGTGGAGGGGTTCGTCGTCTGCCCGCCCTCGACGATCGCCACCGGGCCGAGGTTCGCGGCGAGGGCCTGGAACAGGCGCCGGTTGCCGTCCCCCGCGACGACGGCGACCACGCCCGTCGCGGCCCGCTCGGCCGGCGCGCCGGCCCTCGTGTCGAGCAGCCGCTTCTCGCGCCCCTGGATCTGCTCGTGCATGTTCGCAATCTCGACGCGGTCGATCGTGCCGGCGCGGGTGCCGAGCGAGAGCGCCGCGCCCGGATCGTCCGTGTGCACGTGCACCTTGAGCGCGCGCTCGTCGCCGACGACCAGCAGCGAGTCGCCGAGTCGCTCCAGCTCCGCCTCGAGCGGGTCGCGGCGGAGCTGCTCGCCCTCGACCAGGAAGACGGTGCAGTAGCGGAAGCGGGAGAGCTCCCGGTGAACCGCCTCGAGCGGCGGCGACGCCTCGGCCGGCGGCGCCTCCGGCAGCGGCTCGCCCGTCACGGCCGCGGCGACGCCGCGCAGGACCTCGAGCAGGCCCGCGCCGCCCGCGTCGACGACGCCGGCCGCGCGCAGCACCGGAAGCTGCTCCGGCGTCCGCGCGACGGCCGCCTCGCCGCGGCGGACGAGCGCCACCAGCAGGTCGCCGAGCGACGGCGCGTCGGGCGCGCGGGCCTCCGCCTCCTCGGCGAGCTCGCGGATCACCGAGAGCATCGTTCCCTCGACCGGGCTCGCCGGAGCGGCGTACGCGGCTTCGGTGCCCGCGCGGAGCGCGCGGGCCGCCTCTGCGGCGTCGACGGCCGGCAGCTCCGACTCGCCGAGGACGCCCGCGACGGCGCGGACGATCTCCGACAGGATGACGCCGGAGTTGCCGCGGCCGCCCATCAGCGCCGCCCGCGCGACGTCCTGTGCGAGCGCCGCCCGGCTCTGCGCCGCCGTCTGCTCCACTCCCTCGGCCAGCGCCCGCACGGTCATCGTGAGGTTGGTGCCGGTGTCCCCGTCGGGCACGGGGTAGACGTTGAGGTCGTCGAGGCGGCGCCGACTCGCCTCCAGCGAGGCGAGGGCCGCGGCGACGACCCTCCGCACCGCCTGGAGATCGTCGCCGGACGCGATCGAGGCGGTCGCCACCACAGGACCCGCCCGTCCGGAGGCGCTCAGACGGCCTTCTGGACCTTGCCGGCCTTGAGGCAGCGCGTGCAGACATAGGCCCGTTGGGCCTTGCCGCGGAGCAGGACGCGAACGCGCTGCAGGTTCGGGTCGAAGCGGCGCTTCGTGGCCACCATCGAGTGGCTGCGGTGGTTGCCGAAGCCGGGCTTCTTCCCGCAGATGGCGCAGATCTTGGACATCGGCGGCGCAGTCTAGCGAAAGGCTATTTCTGGGCGGTCTTGCGGAGCTGCGAGAAGAGGTCGGCCATCTCGAGCGCCGTGCGGACGGCCGCGGCGCCCTTCTCGACGCGAGCGAGCGCCTGCTCGAGCGTGTCAACGGTCAGGACGCCGAAAGCGACCGGGATGCCGGTCTCGAGCGCGGCCAGCTGGAGACCGGATGCCGCCTCGCCGGCGACGTAGTCGAAATGGGCCGTCTCGCCGCGGATCACGCAGCCGAGCGCGACGAGGCAGGCGTAGCGGCGGGTCTTCGCGAGCGCCATCGCGCCGAGCGGCAGCTCGAACGCGCCGGGGACGGCCATGACGGTGACCGAGCCGCGGTCGACTCCTGCCTCTTCGAGCTCGGCGAGCGCCGCCTGGAGGAGCCTGTTCGTCACCTCTCCGTTGAAGCGGGCCGCCACGATGCCGACGCCCTTGCCCGTGCCGCGCGGCTCGCCCTCGAGCACGTCGACGTCGTCGGGGACATCGAGCTCACCCGGCGCGTGGGCGGCGAGCCGGAGCTCGGGCTCCCCTTCGTCCCCGGCCACCTCCGGCTCGGCCTCGGCGCGGTCGGGCGCCTCCGGCGCCGCCACCGCCTCGGGGGCCGGCTCGGCGTCGGCGGCGAATCCGTCGTCGACCTCCGGCTCCTCCCCCGGCCAGACCTCCGGTGCGCTCACTCGTCCTCCGGCTCGAATTTGAGGCCCTGGTGGTGGAGCCCGTGGCCGAGCTTATCCCGCTTGGTGGACAGATACCGCCGGTTCTCGTCGTTCGGCGGGATCTCGATCGGCACCTGCTCGGTCACCTCGAGGCCGTACGCCTCGAGCCCGGACACCTTCTTCGGGTTGTTGGTCAGCAGACGGATGGTGGACAGCCCGAGGTCGGCGAGGATCTGGTTGCCGATCCCCCACTCGCGCTCGTCGGCCGCGAAGCCGAGCTCGAGGTTCGCCTCGACGGTGTCGAGCCCCTCCTCCTGCAGCTCGTAGGCCCTGAGCTTGTTCAGGAGGCCGATCCCCCTTCCCTCCTGCGCCATGTAGAGCAGGACGCCGCACGGCTCGGCGGCGATCAGCCGCAGCGCGGCGTCGAGCTGCTCGCCGCAGTCGCAGCGGAGGGAGTGGAAGACGTCGCCGGTGAGGCACTCCGAGTGCACCCGCACGAGCACGTCGCGTGCCCCGTCCGGCTCGCCCTTCACCAGCGCCACGTGCGCCTTCCCCGTCAGCCTCTCCCGGAACAACGTCGCCGCGAACTCGCCGTACGCGGTCGGCAGCCGCACCGACACCTCGCGCGCGACGAGCTTCTCGTGGCGGCGGCGGTACTCGATGAGGTCGGCGACCGTGACGAGCTTCAGGTCGTGCCGTGCGCAGAAGCCGACGAGGTCGGGAACGCGGGCCATCGTCCCGTCGTCCTTCATCACCTCGCACACCACGCCGGCGGGGATGAGGCCGGCCAGGCGGGCCAGGTCGACCGCCGCCTCCGTCTGGCCCGTCCGCTGGAGCACGCCGCCCGGCTTCGCCCGAAGCGGGAAGACGTGTCCCGGCTGCACGAGGTCTGCCGGGCCCTTGGAGGGATCGATGGCGACCTGGATCGTGCGGGCGCGGTCGTGGGCCGAGATGCCGGTGGAGATGCCTTCGCGGGCCTCGATCGAGACGGTGAACGCCGTGCCGTAGGGCGTCTCGTTGCGGTCGGTCATCATCCGCAGCCCGAGCGCGTCGCAGCGCTCGCCCGTCAGGCAGAGGCAGATCAGGCCGCGCCCCTCCTTCGCCATGAACGCGATCGCCTCGGGCGTCGCGAACTGCGCCGCGATCGTCAGGTCGCCCTCGTTCTCGCGGTCGGCCGCATCGACGACGACGACGATCTTTCCCTGCCGGATGTCCTCGATCGCCTCGTCGACGGAGGCGAAGGTGGTCGGCTCCGGGACGGGTGCGACGCTCACGCGGTCATCGTACGGCCGGCAGGAGGCGCTCGACGTACTTCGCGAGCACGTCGGCCTCCAGGTTGACGCGGTCCCCCGGCACGAGCGCCCCGAGCGTCGTGCCGGCGAGCGTGTGGGGGACGAGCGCGACGGCGAAGCCCGTGCCGTCGAGCGCCGCGACCGTCAGCGAGGCTCCGTCGACGGCGAGGGACCCCTTCTCGACGCAGTACCGGAGCACCTCGGGCGGCGTGTCGATCCATACGCGCTTCCCCTCGCCCTCCGGCTCCGCCGAGCGCACGCTCCCGACGGCGTCGACGTGCCCCTGCACGACGTGGCCGCCGAGCGGCTCCCCCGCCCGCAGCGCCGGCTCGACGTTCACCGCGTCGCCGGCCGCGAGCCCGCCGAGCGCGGTGCGCGACAGCGTCTCGGGCACGGCGTCGAAGGCGAGCAGGCCGGCGGCGACCTCGACGACGGTCAGGCACACGCCGGCGATCGCCACGGAGTCGCCGACGGCGGCCTCGGCGGCCGCGCACGGCGCCTCGATGCGGAGGCGGGCACCGCCGCCCACGGCGTCGACCGCGGCGACGCGCCCGCGCTCACGCACGATGCCGGTGAACATGCGACGAAGGCTACTGCCGCGCCCCGCGGGCGCCGAGTCAGGGCGCGTGGACGTAGCTCTCGAGCAGCACGTCCTCGCCGAGGCGCGTCGCGCGCAGCTCCGACAACTCGACGGGCGTGGCGGACTCGCCGAGGAACCGTGCGCCGTCGCCGCCGAGCACCGGCGCCACGAACAGCAGCAGCTTGTCGACGAGGCCGCCCGCGAGGAACGCCGTGGCCAGCGTCGGTCCGCCTTCCAGCAGCAGCGACTGGACGCCCTCCGCTGCGAGCGCACGCAGCTCGTCCTCGAGCGCGCCGCTCCGCAGCTCGAGCTCCGACCCATTCGGGAGCGGCCCGCGCCCGAAGGCCAGCCGGCGCGGCTGCCGCGCCACCTCGACCCCACGGGCGTCCAGCCTCGGCGCGTCGGCGCGCACGGTGCCCATTCCGACGGCCACGGCGTCGGAGGCCGCGCGCAGCTCGTGCACGAGCCGCCGCGACTCCTCTCCCGACACCCACCGCCGCCCGGGCACCGTGACGCGGCCGTCCAAGGTCACCGCCGCCTTGTAGGTGACGAAGGGGCGGCCGAGCCCCTTCCAGGCCCGCCACGCCTCGTTCTGCCGGCGGGCCTCGAAGCTGTCGAGCAGCTCGACCTCGACGCCCGCGGCGCGCAGCCGCTCGAGCCCGCCGGCGGCCACGGGATTCGGATCGACCGCGCCGACGACGACACGGGCCACGCCGGCAGCGACGACGGCATCCGCGCAGGGAGGCGTGCGGCCGTGGTGCGCGCAGGGCTCGAGCGTGACGTACAGCGTGGCCCCGCCGGCCCTCGCGCCGGCCTGCGCGAGCGCGACCGCCTCGGCGTGCGCCACCGCGTCGTACTCGTACCACCCCTCGCCCACGATCTCGTCGCCGTCGACGAGCAGCGCTCCGACGAGCGGGTGGTCCGCGACCTTGCCGCGGCCGCGCTCCGCGAGCTGGAGCGCCCGCTCGAAGTAGGTCACCCGAGCGCGTCCAGCAGCCCGCGGTAGGCCGCCGGCAGGTCGTCCTGCCCGAAGATCGCGCTGCCGGCGACGAGCAGTGTCGCGCCCGCGTCCCGCACCGCATGAACGTTGCCTCCGTCGATCCCGCCGTCGACCTGCACGTGCACCGCCGCCGGCAGCGCCGCGCGGGTGCGCACGATCCGTCCCGGCGCCTCGGGCATGAACTTCTGACCGGAGTAGCCGGGATGGATGCTCATGCAGAGCACGACGTCCGCGCCGGTCGAGACCGCTGCCACGGCCTCCGGCTCCGTCTCCGGACTGAACGCGACGCCGACCTGGAGACCGTGCTCGCGTACCGCGGCGATCGTGGCCGGCACGTCGTCGACGACCTCGTAGTGGAAGGTGACGCTGTCGCCACCGGCCTCGGCGATCTGCGGGAGGTGGCGCAGCGGGTTGTCGACCATCAGGTGGCAGTCCACCGCGCCGCCGCGGGCGTGCACGAGCGGGGCGACGGCCTCGAGCACCACCGGCCCGATCGTGATCGGCTCGACGAAGTGCCCGTCACCCACGTCGAAGTGGAAGACCCGGACGCCCGCGTCGAGCAGCGTCTCCACCTGACGGCCGAGGTCGGCGAAGTCGGCCGCGTAGAGCGACGGCTCGACCTCCACTCCCCGGATCCAGTCCGCCCAGGCCACATGCCGATGCTAGTCGCGCGCCAGCCGGGCGACGAAGAAGCCGCTCGTACGGTGCACGTGCGGCAGCGTGAGCAGGAACTCCCGGCGCCGCGGGTGCGCGAACTGCGGCCACTCCTCCCCCAGCGGCAGCACGCGCAGGCCGCTCGCCTCCACGACCGCCTCGTTCTCGTCGGCGTTGATCGTGCAGACCGAGTAGACGACGGTGCCGCCGACCCGCACGCGCTCGGCGGCGGCACGGAGCAGCGCGAGCTGGAGCTCCGGCAGCGGCCGGGCGCGCCAGCGGAGGTCGGGGCGCTGTGCGAGCACGCCGAGGCCGGAGCACGGTGCGTCGACGAGCGCGCGGTCGAAGCCGGTCAGCTCGGGCGGCAGGCGCGTGCCGTCGGCCTCGACGACGGCCACGCCGTCGGCGTGCAGCAGGGCGAGGTTCGCGCGCAGCTCGCTCGCGCGGTGCGGGTCGATCTCGACCGCGGTGACCCGCCCACGGAGCTGCGCCGCCTTTCCCCCCGGCGCGGCGCAGAGGTCGAGCACGCGCTCGCCCTCCAGCGAGCCGACGACGAGCCCTGCGAGCTGCGAGCCGCGGCTCTGCGGCCAGATCCGCCCGTCGGCGACGGCGAGGTCGTCGACCCGCTCGACCCGGTAGGCGCCGGGAACGTCGGTGGGCTCGCCCGGCGGGTCGCCTGCGACGAGGCGCACGACGGTCTCCAGCGGCTCGTTGCCGGCGCGCATGAGCGCGAGCGCCTCGTCGCGGCCGAGGTCGCGGACCCACGTCTCGTAGATCCAGTCGGGGTACGACTCCTTCAGGGGGCCGTCCGGGAGCGCGTCGAGCAACGGCCGGATGCCGCCGGCGAGGCGGCGCATGACCGCGTTCGTGAACGGCACCGCGCGCTCGAGGCGTGCGCGCCTGACGAGCTCGACCGACTCGTTCGCGGCGGCGTGTGGCGCCGTGTCGGTGTAGCCGAGCTGGTACGCCCCGAGGCGGAGCGACGCGCGTACCGGCGGATCGAGCTTCCGCACCGGCCGCTTGCCGAGCGTCTCGATCGCGTGGTCGAGCGTGCGCGTGCGCTGGACCGCGCCGTAGGCGAGCCGCTGCGCGAACGCGCGCTCGCGCTCGTCGAGGCCGTCCGCGGCGCTGCGGAAGACGCGGTCGGCGTACGCGTCCTGCTCGAAGACGCGCAGCAGCACCTCGTATGCCGCCCGCCGCGCCGGCGAGACGCCGCTCATGCGGGGCGCAGTCCGCGCAGGTACTCCTCGTAGCTCATCCGCCGCCGCCCCTCCGGCTGCACCTCGAGCAGCTCGAGCGAGCCGTCGGGCGCCTCGCGCGCCTTCCA
>JBBWZD010000191.1:0-4593 GCA_039648875.1 Actinomycetota bacterium | reverse complement strand
TCTCGGACATCGTGGCGGAGGACCGGCTGTCGCCGGAGGAGCGGGCGGAGCGGGGCTCCTACGTCGGCTGCATCGCCGGCGCGCTCTCGCGCAGCGAGTACGAGGCCGGGCTCGCCGCCGCCGGCTTCGAGCAGATCTCGGTCGAGCCGACCCACGAGGTCGCAGACGGCATGCACGCCGCCGTCGTCAAGGCCGTCAAGACCGGCCGCGCCGCCGCGCCGTAGCCGCCGTCACACCCCGCCGAACCCCTGGTGTCTGACACCGGTTTTCCGCAACGGGATGCGGCCCGACGGCCACCCCAGGAGAAAGGCGGCGGGAAGCCATGACCCTTCCGTGACCCATGGTGTCTGACACCGGGGCAGGTTCCGTGGGGCCTCGCCCTAATCGACGACGTAGGCGCTCCAGCGCTCCTCGATCCGGCGCGTCTTCCAGACGAGCGCCGACACCGCCCACGTGAGCACGAAGAGGCCGACGATCCCGTAGCCGAGCGTGCCGAAGTCGAGGCCGTCGAGCGACGCCCACACGCCCGTGTCGAGCCCGAGCTTCGCCGTCAGGACCTGGAGCAGCTCGACGGTGCCGATCACGAGCGCGACCGCCACGGAGAGGCTCGTAACCGTGATGTTGTAGTAGACCTTCCGCACCGGGTTCGAGAATGCCCAGCCGTAGGCGTGCGTCATGAACGCGCCGTCGGCCGTGTCCATCAGGCTCATGCCCGCCGCGAACAGGAGCGGCAGCGAGATGACCGCCAGGAACGGGACGTGGTGCGTCGCCACCCCGGCGGCGAGCGCGAGCACCCCGATCTCGGTGGCGGTGTCGAAGCCGAGCCCGAAGAGCACGCCCAGCGGGTACATCTGCCAGCTCGAGCGGATCCGGCGGGCGAAGCGGCCGACGAAGAAGCGGTTCATGAAGCCGCGGTCGAGCAGGCGCTGCTCGAGGAGCTCCCGGTCGTAGGAGCCGCGCTTCATGTCGCGGAAGATGCGGACGATGTCGAGCAGGACGAGCAGGTTGAGGATGCCGATGATCCAGAGGAACGTGCCCGAGACGCCCGCGCCGACGTAGCCGCCGTAGGCCCGGAAGCCGGGAATGGCCGGGCCCACCGTCCGCGACGCGACCGCGAGCCCGGCAGCCAGCCCGAACACGATCGTCGAGTGCCCGAGCGAGAAGAAGAAGCCGACCCCGAGCGAGCGCTTCCCGCGTGCCAGGAACGCCCGGGTCGTGTTGTCGATCGCGGCGATGTGGTCGGCGTCGAACGCGTGGCGCAGGCCGAACGTGTAGGCGAGCGTGCCGAGGCCGGCCAAAGCAGGGTTGTGCCGCGAGTAGAAGAGGAAGAGCCCCCAGCCGCCGACGTGGAGCAGCAGCACCGCTCCGCCGAACCCACCGAGCCGGAGCCATTCGCCGCGGGTGAGCATCGTCTTCCAGCTCCGCATCGTCACGGATTCGCCGCAGCGGCCGGACCGGTTCGACCCGCTCTCAGGTGTTCCGACCCGAGCGCGAGGCGAGCCGCGCCAGGAAGGCTCCCCGCAGCTTCGCGTCTGTGAGCCGGCCGGGCACCTCCTGCACCGCTCGCGGCGCCGGCGGCGCCCGCTCGATGCTCACGACCTCCTCGCTCCGGTCGCCGTACGACCGGGCGTAGGCCTCGGCCTCGCCGATCGGGTGGAGCCTCGGCCGGCGCCGCCGCCACCAGGAGAAGAAGCGCATCACCTGTGGATAGCAAGGCTTTGCGCCAACCGCAACTTAGAGTTCGGTCCAGGAGGCCGCGAGCCGCTCGCGCGTCGCGAGCAGGTGCTCCGGGATCACCTTCACGTCGCCGAGCACGGGCATGAAGTTCGTGTCGCCGCCCCAGCGCGGCACCACGTGCAGGTGCCCGTGGTCGAGGATCCCCGCCCCGGCGATCCGGCCGAGATTCCACCCGAGGTTGAAGCCCTCGGGCCGGTAGACCGCTCCCAGCGCCGCGAGCCCCTGCGCCCCGAGCCCGTGCACCTCGAGCGCCTCCGCCTCGTCCAGCTCCGGAAAGTTGACACCGTGCCGGTACGGCGCGACGAGCAGGTGCCCCGACGTGTACGGGAACTTGTTCAGCAGCACGAACGCGCGCTCGCCCCGGTGCACGACGAGGTGCTCGACGTCGTCGCCCTCGGCTGCGCGGCAGAAGATGCAGCCGTCCTGCGCGTCGGCGCTCTGCACGTACTCGAGCCGCCACGGCGCCCAGAGCCGCTCCACGGTTCGAGCCTACAGCCAGCGCTTCCAGCGGAAGAAGCCGAGCATGCCGACGATCGCAGCGAAGCAGAGCGCCAGCGTCACCAGGAAGCCGCCGCTCGTGTTGAAGCCGGGGAACCGGACGTTCATCCCGAAGAAACCGGTGATGAAGGTCAGCGGCAGCATCACGACGCTGAAGATCGTGAGCACGTAGAGGATGTCGTTCTGCTGGTGCGAGATCAGCGACTCGTTCGTGTCCTCCAGCGCCTCGACCACCTCCTTGTAGTTGTCGAGGTTGTCCCAGATCCGCTCGCTCGCGTCGACGAGGTCGTCGAAGTAGACCTCGAGCTCCTCCGGCAGGAAGCGCTCCACGGATCGCTCGAGCAGGCGCAGCGTCGGGCGCTGCGGCCGCACGATCTTGCGGTAGGAGATGATCTCCTGCTTCACCTTGTGGATGTCGCGCACGCGCTCCTTCGCGCGCGGCGCGATGTCGTCGATCTCCTCGTCGATCTGCCGCAGCTTCAGCGCGATCTTGTCGAGGATGGGGAAGCAGTAGTCGTAAAGGTCGTCGAGCACCTCGTACAGCAGGCGCCCGGAGCCGCGCGAGAACAGGTTGTGCCGCAGCTCCTCGTGCGCGAAGCAGCGCTCGAACAGCCGCGTCACGGGCTTCAGCTCGACGTTCGGCAGCGTGACGAGGTAGTTCGAGCCGAGGAAGAGGTCGAGCTCGCCGGCGTCGAGGCGGCCGACGCTCGCGTTGTAGACCGGGAAGTGGAGGACGGCGAAGACGTAGCCCGCCGGCTCGTCCTCGGTGTAGACGTCGACCTTGGGGCGCTCGCGCCGGGACATCACGTCCTCCACGTCGAGCGGGTGCCAGCCGAAGCGCGAGGCGAGCTGCTGCGCCTCCTCGTGCAGCGGCGCCTCGAGGTGGATCCAGGTCAGGCCGTCGGCGTCGAGCTCAACGAGCCGCGGCCGCTGCACGACCTCGGCGGCGCGCGACGAGGGCCCGTCGCGACGCGTGCGGATGCGGGGCAGGCTCGGCACCGGTACTGACGGGGTCGACTGTCGGCAACGCGGTCATGTTCGCCATTCTACCCGGCGGCACCTGCACCCAATCCGTCCGGCCCGGCGCCCCCGGGGGTCAGCCGCACGCCCTCGGGCAGCCGGCGCTCGAGCGCGAGCGCCCAGCCCGCGCAGAGCAGGTTGACGCCCGCGGCGGTCGGCCACAGCAGGAGCGGCGCGTGCTGCAGGAAGAAGCCGCCGCCGGCCGGGCCGACGATCCAGCCGGCCTGCCACGAGATGCTCGAGAGCGCGAGGTAGCGGCCGACGAGCTGAGGGGGAGCGAGGTCGGCCGACAGCGGGCCGTGGACTGCGCCGTGCAGGCACTCGCCCAGCGAGAACGCGACGCCGGCGGCCGCGAAGACGGCGGCGGCGGCCGTCGCGGTCGTCCAGGCGCCTCCTGCCCCGACGGCCAGGAGCGACGCCGACCAGAGCAGGCCCATCAGCGCGAGCGCCCGCATCCGCCGGCGCCCTTCGACGATCTTCGCGACCGGGAGCTGGAAGAGCACGATGCCGAGCGACTCGAGCGCGAAGATCACGCCGATCTCCCGCTCGTCGACGTGGGCCACGTTCTTCGCGAAGGCGGGCAGCAGCTCGACCATCAGCGCGATCGCCGCCGCCATGAAGGTCGCGTTCAGCGCGGTCACCGCCACGAACGTGCGGTCGCGCGCGACGGCCGCCCAGCTGCCGCGCGCCCGGTCGGGGTGCAGCGCGGGCGTGCGGACGCGCAGCAGCACGAGCACGTAGGCGACGAACGTCCCGCAGTCGGCGAAGAAGAGAATCGTGAACGTGGACGGGTGCGACACCGAGGCGATCAGGCCGGCGACGACGCCGCCGAGCGCGACGCCGAGATTCATCACGAGCCGCTGCAGTCCGTAGGCGGCGGCCCGGCGGGCGGGGGGAGCGAGCGCGGCGAGCAGGCTCGACTGCGCCGGCCAGAAGGCGCCGCTGCCGACGCCCCAGACGGAGTAGAGCGCGAACGCCTGCCAGACGTGATGGATGGACGGCATCAGCCCGAAGGCGACGGTCATCACGCAGAGCGCGCCCACGAGCACGCGCTTCGGCCCCGCCCGGTCGGAGAGGGTGCCGGCGAGGAAGCCGCTGGCGAGCGCGCTCGCAGACTGCGTGGCCACGGCGAGCCCGGCGAGCCCGAGCGGGATGCCGCGCACGTTGTGCAGGTAGATGATCAGGAACGGCAGCACGACGCCGTTGCCGAACGAGTTGAGCAGCCCGCCCGCCTGGAGCACGTACACGTCCCGCGGAAGCCGCGGATCGAGGCTGCTCAGGTACGACCGCATCGGCGCGAGGGTAGGGGAGGCGCCGATGCCGGGGACGATTCAGCGA
>JBBWZD010000123.1:0-12689 GCA_039648875.1 Actinomycetota bacterium | reverse complement strand
CGAACCGGAGCAGCGAGAGCGGCGTCTGCTCCGACGGCTTCAGGATCTGGACGTTGCCGGCGGCCAGCGCGGGCCCCAGCTTCCAGACCGCCATCATCAGCGGGTAGTTCCAGGGGCAGATCCCCGCGACGACGCCGATCGGCTCGCGGCGGATCATCGACGTGTAGCCCCTGATGTACTCGCCGGTCGACTTCCCCTCGAGGTTCCGCGCCGCGCCGGCGAAGAAGCGGAGGTTGTCGGCCGAGAACGGCATCTCGTCGCGCGAGGCCATGAGCGGCTTGCCGACGTTGCGCGACTCGATCTGCGCGAGCTCCTCGGCGTTGTCCGCGATCACGTCGGCGAGCTTCAGCAGCAGCTCGGCGCGCTCCCCGGGCGTCGAGTCGAGCCAGCCCGGCAGCGCCTCCTTCGCGCGCTCGACCGCCGCGTCGACGTCCTCGGCGGTGCTGTTCGGGACCTGCGCGATCGTCTCGCCCGTCGCGGGGTTGACGACGTCCAGCTGCCCAACGGTGGTGGTTGCCATCTGCACGACCTCCTATTCGGTGCGAAGGATCCCACTCTCGCGGGTCAGGCGCTGTGCGAACACGACGGGGACGACCGTCAGGGCGAGGATCACGAGGACGACGACGTTCACCTCGGGGAGCTGCTGGCCAAGCCGCATCTGCCCGAAGATCCAGATCGGCAGCGTGTTGTGCGCGCCGGCGGTGAACGTCGTCACGATCACCTCGTCGAACGAGAGCGCGAACGCGAGCAGGCCGCCCGAGACGAGCGCGGTCGAGATCGTCGGGAAGGTGACGTAGCGGAACGTCTGGAGGCCGTCGGCGCCGAGGTCCATCGACGCCTCGCTCAGCGAGCCCGGCATGCGCCGCAGCCGCGCGATCACGTTGTTGTAGACCACGACGACGCAGAAGGTCGCATGGCCGGCGGCGATCGTCCAGAGCCCGAAGTTCAGCTTCCAGAACGCGAAGTAGGAGTTGAGCGCCATGCCCGTGACGATGCCGGGAAGCGCGATCGGGAGCACGAGCAGGAACGAGATCGCCTCGCGTCCGAAGAAGCGGAAGCGGTGCACGCCGAACGAGGCGGCCGAGCCGAGGACGAGGGCCGCCGCCGTGGCGAGCCCCGCCGCCTTCAGCGAAAGCCACAGGGCCTGCTGCATGTCGCCGTCGTGGAGCGCGGGCGAGAACCAGCGCGTCGTCAGGCCTGCGATCGGCCAGCTCTGCACGTTCGAGGAGTTGAACGCGTACAGGCAGATGACGGCGATCGGGACGTAGAGGAACGCGAGCACGAGCGCGACCCACACGCCGAGCGCGATGCGGGTGCCCCGGGTCTCCATCAGCGGCCGCTCACAGCGCGTCGAAGGCTCCGAGCCGCCGCGCGACCAGCAGGTAGCCGGCCATCACGAGCACCGGCACCACCGCGAACGCGGCGGCGAAGGGCAGGTTGCTCGACTGCAACGCGACGTCGTAGACGACGTTGCCGATGAACTGCGACGACACGCCGCCGATCAGGATCGGCGTGATGTAGTCGCCGAGCGTCAGCGAGAAGGTGAAGATCGATCCCGCGACGACCCCCGGCAGCGCGAGCGGCAGGATCACGGTCAGCAGCGTCCGGGAGCCTTTGGCGCCGAGGTCCCGCGAGGCCTCGAGGTACGAGTGCGGGATCCGCTCGAGCGCCGCGTACACCGGCAGGATCATGAACGGCAACCAGATGTAGGAGAAGACGATCCACATCGCCGTGTTCGTGTAGGCGATCCCGGCCGACGGCAGGCCCACCTTGTGCAGCGACCAGTTCAGCAGGCCGCCGGAGTTGAGTATCAGCCGCCACGCGTACACCCGGGCGAGGTACGACGCCCACAGTGGCAGCAGGACGAGCACGAACAGGACGGCGCGCAGCCGCCCCGACGCGACCCGGGCCATGAAGTAGGCGAATGGGAACGCGATGACCGCGTCGGTGACCGTCACCGCGGCGGCGATCGCCACCGTCCTGAGCGCGACGCGGTGGTAGGTCGCGCCGTGCCAGAGCTCCCGGAAGTTCTCCCAGGTCCAGTGGTGGATCGTCCGCGACGTGAACGGGTCGACCGTCCAGAAGGCCGAGACGAAGAGCGCGAGGAGCGCGGTGACGTAGACGAGCAGGAAGGCGAGGACGGGCGGCGAGAGCAGCGTCAGGCCCTTCAGCCACGGCCGGCGCCAGAGCGCGCCGCCGAGCCGGCGGCGCGCTCCCTCCGGGCGTGGACTCAGCCCTTGAGCTGCGTCCAGGCCTGCTGCCACTTCGTGTAGTCCATACAGTCCTTCTTGCCGTTCCCGCAGTCGGCGATCGGCGTCTTCCAGAAGTAGAGCTGCTTGAAGTAGCGCAGCGGCGCGGTTGCGTGGTACTTGACGCACGAGCGCGGAGCGAGCCTGTTCATGATCGGGCATGCCTTCGGGTTGACCGGCGTCTCGCCGTAGTTGGTGGCCTGCTGGGCCTGCACCTTCGGCGTCGAGATGTACGCCAGCCACTTGTAGGCGCAGCTCAGGTTCTTCGTGTGCGCGGAGACCATCCACGTATCGAGCCAGCCCGTGGCGCCTTCCTTCGGGATGAGGTCCTTCATGGGCGCCTTGGCTCCCTGGAGCTGGCTCAGCTGGTACGGCCACGCCGCGCCGATCACGGCGTCGCCGCTCTTGAACAGGTCGATCTCGTCGGTCGCCGACGACCAGAGCTTCTTGAGCAGCGGCTTCTGCCTCTTCAGCAGGGTCATCGTCGCGTTGAACTGCGCCGAGTTCAGCTCGTAGGGGTCCTTGATCCCGAGTGACGGCCGCGTCTTCATCAGGTACAGCGCAGCGTCGGCGATCTGGATCGTGTTGTCTGGGATCGTGATCTTGCCGCGGTACTTGCGAGAGTAGATCGCCGACCAGGAGGTCGGAGCCGGCCTGACCTTCTGCGTGTTGTAGAGCAGCGTGTTCGGCCCCCATTGCAGGGAGATGCCGTAGTGCTTGCCGCCCACCGTGTTCGTCGGCGGCGACCGGAACGCCCTGCCGAAGTTCTTGAAGTCGGGGATCTTCGACGGATCGATTGGCTGCACGTCCTTGCCGTAGATCAGGCGCAGCGAGGCGTCGCCCGACGCGGACACCATGTCGTACTGACCGCCGCCGCCGGTGCGCATCAAGGCCACCATCTCGTCGGAGGAGCTGGCGTACTTCGGGTGCACTCGGCACCCTGTTTGCTGCGTGAACGGCTTCACCCATTGCGGCTGCAAGTAGCCCTGCCACGCGATCATGTTCAGCGTGCCGCCGGACTGCCGCGTCACGCCGGCCGCCGGAAACGCGAGCCCGGCTGCGAGGAGCGCAAGCAGCGCCCACATGCCTTTTCTCATCTGACCTCCTGCTCGACGTGCCCTTCGGGGGATTGGATCTCGTACGCATCCTCGTCGCGCCAGCGGACGTGCACCCGCGCGCCCGGCTCGACGCGCTCGCCGTCGTTCTGGCGGACGACGGTGAGGCGCTCGCCGGCGTCGGTCTGCACGACGATCCGCGTGAAGGCGCCGACGAAGACCACGTCGTCGACGGTCGCCGCCTCGCCGCGCCCGTTCAGCTCGATCCGCTCGGGGCGCACCGAGAAGCGGCGGCCGCTGCGCTCGAGGATGTTCGACGTGCCGACGAAGCCGGCCACGAACTCGGTGGCCGGCCGCTCGTAGACCTCCGCCGGCGTGCCGACCTGCTCGACCTTGCCCTCGTTGAAGACGGCGACGTGGTCGCTCATCGTCAGCGCCTCCTCCTGGTCGTGCGTGACGTAGAGGAAGGTCATGCCGAGGTCGCGCTGCAGGCTCTTCAGGAAGACCTGCATCTCCTGCCGGAGCTTCAGGTCGAGGGCGCCGAGGGGCTCGTCGAGCAGCAGCAGCTTCGGCTGGTTCACGATCGAGCGCGCGAGCGCGACCCGCTGCCGCTGGCCGCCGGAGAGCTGGATCGGCTTGCGGCCGCCGTAGCCGGAGAGCCGCACGAGGCGCAGAACCTCGTCCACCTGTGCGCGCCGCCCCCCGCGCGGGACACCCTTCACCTTCAGGCCGTAGCCGACGTTCTCGGCCACGGTCATGTGCGGGAAGAGCGCGTAGTCCTGGAAGACGGTGTTGACGTCGCGCGCGTAGGGAGGGCGGCGGGTGATGTCCTCTCCGCCGAGGGTGACACGGCCGGCATCGGGCTGCTCGAAGCCCGCGATGATCCGCAGCGTCGTCGTCTTGCCGGAGCCCGAGGGGCCGAGGAGCGTGAAGAACTCCCCCTCCGCCACCTGCAGGTCGACGCCGTCGACCGCGACCACGTCGTCGTACGCCTTCCGCGCTCCCTCGACGCGCAGGTCAGCCGCCAAGGCACTCCGCGAGGATGTCGAGGCCGCGCTCGAGGTCGGCGTCCGAGACCGTGAGGGGGACGAGGATCCGGATCACGTTGCCGTGGATGCCGCACGAGAGCAGGATCAGGCCCTTCTCGCGCGCGGCCGCCGTGATGCGGGTCGTCTCCTCCCCGCTCTGCTCGGGCAGCTCGAGCGCCAGCATGGGCCCCAGCCCGCGGACGTTCGCATCCTCGGGCGCCATGGCCTCGAGCCGCTCGCGCAGGCGGCGGCCGATCTCCTCCGCCCGCGGCTGCAGGCCGGGCAGCGCGTCGAGGACCGCCGCCGCCGCGGCGCAGGAGAGCGGGTTGCCGCCGAAGGTGCCGCCGAGGCCGCCCGCGGGCACGGCGTCCATCACCTCGGCGCGGCCGGTGACGGCGGCCAGGGGCAGGCCGCCGCCGAGGGTCTTGCCCGACACGAGCAGGTCGGGGTGGACGCCGAAGTGCTCGATCGCCCACACCGGCCCGGTACGGCCGCAGCCGCTCTGCACCTCGTCGTCGACGTAGAGGATGCCGTAGGCGTCGAGCAGCTCCTGCAGGCGGCGCGGGAACTCGGGCGTCATCGGGATGAAGCCGCCCTCGCCCTGGACGGGCTCGAGGACTGCGCAGGCCACCGAGTAGGGGTCGACGTCGCCCCTGAACAGCCGCTTCAGGGCGTCGATCGCGTCGTTCTCGCCGACGCCGCGGTACGGGTACGGCGCGGGCGTCCGGTACACCTCCGGCGCGAACGGCCCGAAGCCCTGCTTGTACGGGACGACCTTCGACGTCATGGTCATCGCGAGCAGCGAGCGCCCGTGGAAGGCGTTGTCGAAGACGACGACCGCTGGCCGCCCGGTCGCGACGCGCGCGATCTTGACCGCGTTCTCGACCGCCTCGGCGCCGGTGCTCAGGAGCAGGGACTTCTGCGCGTCGCCGCGGCAGGGAGAGAGCTCCGCGAGGCGCCGGCAGACCTCGACGTACGGCTCGTACATGCCGACCATGAAGCACTGGTGCAGGTAGCGGTCTGCCTGCTCGTGCACCGCCTGGACGACGGCCTGCGGCGAGTGCCCGAGGTTCGCGCAGCCGAGGCCGCCGGCGAAGTCGACGTACTCGCGGCCGTCGGCGTCCCGGATGCGCGCGCCCTCGGCGCGCGCGACGACCAGCGGCGGCGTCGAGATGCCGCGCGCGACGTATCGCTCTCGCGCCGCCTGAACGCCCTCGGCGGCGCTGCGCTCCCGCAGTGACAAGGCAGGATGACTGTATACCCCGCACTCGGGCAGGGAAAGCCCGCCCCTCTGCGCGCTGGCAGTGACAGTCGATACGTAGTAGCCTGGGGGCGGCTCAAGGGGGACTGTTACTTGCTTCTGCGGCTCGCCGCACTCGATCTCATCCTGTCCACGCTCGCGGTGAGCGCGGTCCTGCAAGTGATCGCCAACGACAGCGCGACGAGGACACAGACCCTGCTCGGCTGGGTCGCAATCGGCGCGCTGCCGATCCTGCTGGTCGCGCTCGTGGGGTTGCTCGTCGGCGCCATGCGCCGCTCCGCCGGCCCGTCCTAGCCGACCATCAGTCGGGCGAGCGCCCGGCGTACCAGTGCCAGAACGAGTCCTCGGCTTTCGCCAGAGCGGCACAGCCGATCGCGAGCACGTACAGCACGAACCAGCCGATCACGACGAGGATCCACATGAGGAACACGCCGCTCGTGCTCCCGTCGATCACGTAGGCCAGCAGCATGCCGACCAGGAGCCAGAGGCTCAGGTGGTAGCGCGGCGGCTCCGAGTTGATGAGGGCGCGAGCGCGTCGGATGGCAAGCCGATGATAATCCGCCGGCCGCCGCCTGTACCGGTCGGGCCAAACGCCTGCTCACCGGCTGACGGTTGTCCGGCTACGCTGCCGGGGCTCCGGGTCATCCACGACGCAGAGGAGACAACATATGAGGGCATCCCCTTCGGGCCGCCGGGCGCTGAAGCTCGCGACCGTTCTCGCGGCGCTCAGCGTGCCGCTCGTTCTCGCCGCCGGCTCCAGCGCGGCAGGAGGACCGCAGTCGCAGTCCTACGACGTCAACACGCTCGCCGGCAAGGTCGCTTCCCTCAACGGAACGGCAGGCCTCGGCATCCGCTTCTCGGCCTTCGTCGAGGAGGAGGCGGCGGACCCGAGCGCGGATCCCACCTCGACCGGACCGATCACGCCGTCGAACGTGCTCTCGAGCCCGCTCGACGGCACGAGCATCCTCGGCCCCGCCGTCACCGTCAACCAGGACACGGCCGCCGCGCCGCAGAACGAGACCTCGATCGCGGTCGACCCGAGCCACCCGAGCCGCGTGGTCGGCTCGGCCAACGACTACGTCAGCCGTACCTGGTCGTGCACCGTCGGCACCGCGCCGTGCAGCCAGCTCGGCGACGGGTACTCCGGCACCTACTTCTCGAACGACGGCGGCTCGAGCTGGTGCTGCTCGTCGACCGACCCGCAGCACCTCGGCACCCTCGTCCCGGGCGTCACGCACCTGACGGGCGGCGCCTACGACGCGGGTGGCGATCCGGCGCTGGCTTTCGACAGCCAGGGTCACGTGTACTACGCCGGCCTCGGCTTCAACCGGGCCAGCGCACCGAACACCGTCACCGTCAGCAGGGGCACCTTCGCGGCCGGCGGCGCCCTGAGCTGGTCGGCTCCGACGTTCATCAACGCGACGACGTCGGGCGCGATCTTCAACGACAAGGAGTGGATCGCGGCGGACTCGAACGCGAGCAGCCCCTATCGCGACCGCGTGTACGTCACCTGGACGCGGTTCATCTTCAATCCGGTCAACGGGGCCTACGTCCAGTCGCCGATCTTCTTCGCCTACTCGAAGGACGGCGGCCAGACGTTCAGCGGGCCGACGTCGGTCTCCGGCAACGTGCTCTACGGTCAGGGCTCGCGCCCGGTCGTCGGGCCTGACGGGAGCGTGTACATCTTCTGGGACGCGGCCACGCGGCACGCCGCGCTCGACTCGACCTACTTCGTCAAGTCGACGGACGGCGGCCTGAGCTGGAGCAAGCCCAGCGCGATCGCACCGGTCGCCGACAGCCTGCCGCTCCGCGATACGGCGTTCCGCGTGAACAGCTTCCCCGCGGCCGCCGTGGCCGCGAACGGCGACGTCTACACCACGTGGACGAGCGAGGTGCCGAACGACGGAAGCACCCACGCGGGCACGGTCGGCTGCGCCGACTGGCTCGTCGGCGAGGACACCGTCCGCGACAACTGCCATGCGGTCGCCGTCTTCAGCAAGTCGACGGACGGGGGCGACCACTGGACGGAGCCGGCCGCCGTCTTCGCGGGCGGCGAGCGCGTCGCCACCGGCTACCCGGTCACGCAGCCCGGAGGCGGCTCCCTCGCTGCGCCCGACCCGCTCCTGCCGGTCGAGGACGTCTTCCCCGCCGCCGCCGCGTCGGCGAACGGGAAGGTCTACCTGGGCGCCTACCGCGGCACGACCGTCTCGCCGTGGCAGACGTGCGCTGCCGGCCCGGCACCGCCGCGCGGCCGGATCGACTGCACCACGCTCGGGCCGTACGTCGACAACACGCGGCTGGACTACGTCGTCCGCAGCGTGACGACGGGTACGACGCGCACCGTCAGCACGCATCCGATCAACACGCGGAACGGGTTCGGCGGCGGCTTCTTCGGCGACTACACCGACATGTCCGCCGGCTCCGACGGAGCCTTCCACGCCCTCTGGACCGACTCGAACAACAAGCAGACGGTGACGTGGTTCTACGGGTTGGAGTTCACGCCGACGGCGCTCAACCAGGAGGACGTCGTCACCGGCGCCGGCAACTACTAGACCGGCAACGACGAACCAGCGTGGAAAGGGCCGCCTTCGGGCGGCCCTTTCTCACTGCTCGGGAGGTTGGCGCGAGGCCGTCTACGCCGCCGGGTAGAAGCGGAGCTGGACCAGCTTCAGCCCGTGGTTGTCGTAGTTCCAGAAGTAGTCCTGGAAGCAGCTGTTGAAGAGGCTGACCGTCACCGACGCCGTCCCGGTGACGTTCAGGCAGGCCGCCAGTCCGGGCGTCGCGGTCGAGTCGACCGTGACGGTCATGAACAGCAACTGGCTCGAGACGTTCGTGAACGTCGACTTGCCGGTCGTGCGCACGTACATCGCGCTCACGTCCGAGCAGTAGATCTGGCCGACGGTGACGTCCAGGAAGGACGAGGCGCACGTGGTCTGGATCGCCGAGCCGCCGGGGGTGCCGAGCGCGCGCGCCCAGACCGTCCAAGCGGTGGAAACGTCGGCCGGCAGCTGGAACAGTCCACCGTTCGCGTCGGTTGCGTTGGCGTCGAGGACGCTGAAGCTCTCGCCCGCAGGTGCCGGGACGAGGCCGATCGTGTTGACCTTGATCAGCTGGTTGGAGGGCTTCCCGTTCAGGCTGACGGCATCCTGGCCACCGTTCAGCTGCACGAAGATCCGGCCGCCGGTGTTGCCGGTCATGTCGGCAGTCTTGTCCTGCGGCACGCCGATGATGTTGAGGGTGTAGTGGCTGCCGTTCGGTGCTCCGTTTCCGGTGCCGGCGGCCGATGGTGCGGCGTTGCCGCCCGATCCCGCGATGACGACGAGGGACGAGACGAGCAACAGTGCAAAGAGGATCTTGCGCTTCATGGAGCGACCTTCTTCCTGCCACAGAGTCAGTTTGCAGTCCCGACTCTCAACGGCGGGCACAGCCGGAGGCTCGTCCCCCAGGCGAGGGAACCCGCCGCCGAGGTCGTGCGACGCAAGGAGGCGACCTCGGAAAAGAGCCGCTACTCTGCCGCCGCCAACTCTGAGGGCACTAGCGAGAGGGGGAGTACAGTGTTTCGTGTACTTGTGGCCGTCGGTCTCTGCGCCGCGGCACTGGGTGTGGCGTCTGCCGGTGCGGCGCCGCCGGATCGGGCCAGCCTCGGCGGCAGCGCGCCGGCCTGGGCGAGCTCGGGCCACTTCCTGAAGGCCGCCGATCCCGCCGACAGCGTCGGCTTCCGCGTCTACCTGGGCTGGCGCAACGGCGGCGCAGCCGAGGCGCTTGCGAAGGCCGTGTCCGACCCGAAGAGCGGGTCGTACGGCCAGTATCTGACGCCGGCGCAGTTCCGGAAGCAGTTCGCGCCTTCCCAGGCGCAGGTCGGAACGGTGCAGTCCTGGCTCCGGAGCCAGGGCTTCACGATCGACTACACGCCGGCGAACAACCACTACGTCGCCGCCGAGGGCACCGTTGCGCAGGCCGAGACGGCCTTCGGCACCGGGTTCGGCGTCTACTCCGTGGCCGGGCTGGACGTTCGCTCACCGTCCAACGACGTGTCGGTGCCGACCTCGCTCGCCGACGTCGTCACAGGCGTCGTCGGCCTCGACGACAGCGCGGAGTTCGTGCACCCCGACAACGTCGTCGACAAGAACGCGCCCCCCAGCGACGGCTTCCGGAACGCGCCGCCGCTGTCGGAGTACTGGGCGCAGCAGCTGTCTCCATACCCGTTCCCGGACGGCTTCACCGACGTCGCACTCCACTCCGCCCCCTGGACCGTGCGTGGCTACACGCCGTCCCAGATCAAGGGCGCGTACGGCATCTCCGGCTACGACGGGGCCGGCCAGACCGTCGCGGTCATCGACGCGTACGCGTCGCCGACGATCCTCGACGACGTGAACCACTGGTCGACCAACCGCGGGCTCCCGACCATGAACCCGGGGCAGTTCCAGCAGGTCGTCGCGCCGGGGACGCTCCGCCGGCCCGAGAACCCGAGGCAGGACCCGCAGGGCTGGTACGGCGAGGAGACGCTCGACGTCGAGGCCGTGCACGGGATGGCGCCGGCGGCGAAGATCGTCTACGTCGGCGCGCCGAACAACTACCAGGACCTCGACGCGGCCATGAACCACGTCGTCGACGGGCACCTGGCGCAGATCGTCACGAACTCGTACGGCTTCTCGACCGAGTTCCTGCCGCGCGGGTTCGTCAAGCCGCTCGAGGACACGTTCGTCCAGGCGGCAGCCGAGGGCATCGGCGTCTACTTCTCGTCCGGCGACAGCGGCGACGAGACGTCGGTCGGCGGCGCTGCGGTCACCGACTGGCCCGCCGTCAGCCCGTGGGTGACTGCGGTCGGCGGCACGGCGCTCGGCGTCAGCGCCGCGAACACGCGGGCGCTCGAGACCGGCTGGGGCACGAGCAACTACAACTGCAACGCCACGACCCATACGTGCACGCGCACCGGCTGGCTCTACGGGGCCGGCGGCGGCGTGAGCCGGGTCTTCGGCGAGCCGTCGTACCAGAGGGACGCGGGCCTCAACCTGACCGGCCGCGGTGTCCCCGACGTCGCGGCGCTCGCGGATCCGCAGACCGGCCTGCTCGTCGGCCAGACCCAGTCGTTCCCGGACGGGAACTACTACGACGAGTTCCGGATCGGCGGCACGAGCCTCGCGAGCCCGGTCTTCGCCGGCCTCATGGCGCTGGCGGACCAGAAGGCGGGAGCGCCGCACGGCTTCGCGAATCCGGTGTTCTACGCGAATCGGGGCTCGTTCTATGACGTGACCTCGGTGAAGACGGCCGTCGCCCGCCGCAACTACGTCAACGGGGTCGACGCGTCAGACGGCACGGTCGACCGATTGCGGACGTTCGACGACTACTCGGGCTCGCCGACCCAGCACACGAACGCCGGCTGGGACAACGTGACGGGCCTCGGCACGCCGAACGGCGTGTTCTCGCACTAGCGCGCGCAGCAGCAACTCGTTGCAGCGACGAGGAGGGGGCGGCCAGAGCCGCCCCCTCCCGCTTTCGTGATGACGCCGGCCGGGCGCTGCGCGGAGCGGCTAGCCCGTTGCCTTCGGCTTCAGATGAGAGGTCGTCTTCGGGCGCCCCTTCTTCGTCGTCGAGGCTCCCAGAACGCCCGTCGTGACCGTCTTCGTGACCGTGGTCGTCTGGGCCGGCAGCGTGGTCGTCGCCCCCGCGACCGTCGTCGTCGAGCCCGGTACGGTCGTCGTTCCGCCGGACACAGTCGTGGTCGTCCCTGCGACGGTGGTGGTCGTCCCGGGAGTGGTGACGGTCGTCGTCACGGGAACGGTCGTCGTCGTCGTCTCGGTCGTGCCGGTCGTCGTCGTTCCGGTCGTCGTCGATCCGCCGCACTTGATCGACTGGCCGTTCACGTCCACGAATGCGAAGCCCGCACCGGTGGACTGGACGCCGCCGCCGCCGCCGTCCGCCGTCTTGTCGTACGTGATCGCGCTCGTGTTGCAGCCGTTCGCCACGGCCGTGTACGTGAACGTGATCGTGTGCGTGGCGGTGTTGCCGGTGCCGCCGACGGTCGTGTTTCCGAAGTCGCTGCTCTGGATGTTCACGTTGACGGCCCCGTTCACCACCAGGTTCGGGTCGGAGATCGTGCAGGTGATCGTCTGCCCCGGCTGGATGGCGAAGTGGGTCGGGTTGTACGTCGGCAGGTCGCAGGTCACGGCGCCGATGGTCGTGGCCGCGACCGCCTGTGCCGCGCTCGGACCGGCCGACAAGGCGCCGCTGAAGGCGAAGCCCGCCGCCAGGACCGCCGCAAGCCCCAG
The DNA here is from genome assembly GCA_039648875.1 of Actinomycetota bacterium. Lineage (GTDB taxonomy): Bacteria > Actinomycetota > Thermoleophilia > Gaiellales > Gaiellaceae > Palsa-739. Next base: position 827 of record JBBWZD010000123.1, on the reverse strand, counting down.
GACGCATACCACCTTTCGCGTCAGGTATCTCAAGCTCGTCACTCCTCTCTCCCTGTATCCCCACGTTGCTTGTAGCCCGTTGACGGCGCGTGTTCAAGCGTCGCCACGGGAGTGGCCAGGTGCTCGCGGAAGGTCGCCGGTAAACTCGGCTACCGCGCCGCGGCTGAGGGGCAGCTCGGCTGCGCTACGGCCGGTGGCGCACGGGCCCGAGCTGGGCGCGCAGGAAGTCGATGCGGCGGTGCAGCGCGAGGCGCTCGTCGGAGACCTGCCGTTCACGCCTTACCGTTACCTCGTTGGGGAAGCCGAGGTCGATGCGCTGGTGGAGCCTCCGCCGGAGGTCGGACAGCTCCGCCTCCTGGCGCTCGAGGCGGACCAGCTCTCCGAGGAGCTCGTCCAGGTCCGGGAGTTCCGCGGCCGCCAACAGACTCAGTCCGATGTGGCCCAGGCGAGGGCAATGCGCCCGAACGCGCCGATGGCCGGGACGATCAGAAGGGCGGACACGAGCATCATGCTCACGTTGTCGTCCTCACGCCCCACTTCATTCGACACCCTTCGGGGGGTTCCTTGCGCCGCTTCACCCGGGTGGCGGAGCCGCGACGTCCGCGGATCCTGAAGAAAGTTCCCCGCAAACGGCCCTTTCCGTGCGGGCTGCGGAAAGCGGACGACGGGACTCGAACCGCGACACCCGGCTTGGCCGGCATTCCTGCCTGACGACGAGTTCGCAGCGGCGAAGCGGAAACTCCTCGAGGCGTGACCACGCTGAACGCCGGTGGAAGTGTGTTAACAATCGAGCTTCCTGCGGATGCCTCAGCCATTGGCTGAGAGAA
>JBBWZD010000071.1:0-7698 GCA_039648875.1 Actinomycetota bacterium | reverse complement strand
GAGCGAGGGCCGGTCGATCGCCCGGTAGAGGTTCGGCGCCTTCCAGAGCGTCGCGACGGCCACGTCGACGGTCGCCCGCTGGCCCGGCCTCACGGCCGCCTGGGCCGGGGCCGCGACGGCGAGCACGGCTGCTGCGAGGAAGGCGACGCGCCGGGGCACGAATGCATTGTGCCCGCGCCGCGGGACGCCGCGGCCCTCAGTCAGAGGCGCTCCCCGCCTACGAGATCCGGTATGCGCCTAGCCGAGAGTCGTGGCGGGGGCGGGCACCTCCGCGGGCGCCGGCTCCAGCCAGAGCACCAGGCTCGTCGCGAGCACCCAGGCGAGCAGCGCGAGGAAAGCGACGAGCGCCATGCCGCCGTTGACGGCGAAGAACCCGTCCGGCTTCATCGCGATCCCGCCGAGCGCGAGGAGTGCGCCCGCGCCGACCGTCGTCCACTCGTACCAGCGGGGGAGCGCCTGCGCTCGCCGCACCGCCAGCGAAACGGCGAGCGCGGCGAAGGCGCCGAACCAGAAGGCCTTCTGGACGAAGAACCCGCTGAGCTCGTAGCCGCTCTTGACGAACTGCGACTCGCCGACCCACGCGAGCTGCGTCAGCGTCGCGTACAGCGCGTCGGACGCGGTCGCGAGGACGACCGCGCCCACGCCGACGCCGAACGTGACCGCGGCGAGCGTCCCCTCTCCCGCGCGCCGCAGCGCGCCGGCGAGCCCCGCGAAGAGCCAGACGAGACAGGGCGCGGCGACGCTGCTCAGCACCGCCGCCACGAGCAGCACCTTGTGGTGGTCGAGGAAGAAGGAGTTGATGCTCGCGCCCGAGTCGTCCACCTTCGGCGGCGACCCCGCGATGAAGGTCGCGATCGCGGCGAGGACGACGAAGAGGACGCCCGCCAGCGCCGCCGCCCGACCTTGACTCAGTGCGCCCACCGGCCCGCTCCTCTCGCCTTCGACAGGAACATCATGGACCGGCTGCCGGACGAATTCTAGTCGCCGGCCTCCTCCTGCTCGGCCGCCAGCCGGCCGGCGATCGAGCGGAGCGGCTCGTCGAGGAAGCGCTCGCGCGGCACCAGCGAGCCGCCGGTGAGCCACGACCAGGCCGAGAGTCGGCGCACCTGCACATGCGTGGCGTCGGGATCGTCCGCTTCGTGCTCGGCGCGATAGCCGCGGATCCACGTGCGCGCCTCGTCGTCCGACGCGGCCCGCGCCTGCTTCTCCCCGTCGACGAGCAGCTCGTACCGCGCCAGCGCTAGCCTCCCGCGACCACGTACTCCGCGCGGTGCGCCTCCTTCAGCACCGCCTGCGCGGCCGCGAGGCGCGCGAGCGGCACCCGGTAGGGGGAGCAGCTCACGTAGTCCAGCCCGAGGCCGTGGCAGATCTCGACCGACTGTGGGTCGCCGCCGTGCTCGCCGCAGATGCCGAGCTTGAGGCCCGGCTTCGCGCTGCGGCCGCGCTCGACGCCGATCCGCATCAGCTCGCCCACGCCGCCCTCGTCGAGCGTCTCGAACGGGTTCCGCTCGAGCACGCCGTCCTCCAGGTAGAAGGTGAGGAACTTGCCCTCGGCATCGTCGCGGGACATGCCGAGAGCCGTCTGCGTCAGGTCGTTGGTGCCGAAGGAGAAGAAGTCGGACACCTCGGCGATCTCGTCGGCCCGCAGCGCCGCGCGCGGCAGCTCGATCATCGTGCCGCAGAGGTACTCGAGCTCCGGCGCCTCCTCCGCCATCACGTGCTCCGTCAGCTCTCGCAGCCGCCGCAGCTCCTCGCCGAAGCCGACGAGCGGGTGCATGATCTCCACCAGCGGCGTCTCGCCCGTGCGCTCCTGCACCGCCTTCGCAGCCCGCGCGATCGCCCGCACCTGCATCTCGTAGATCTCCGGCCACTGGATGCCGACGCGGCAGCCGCGCGTCCCCAGCATCGGGTTCGACTCGGAGAGCGCCTTGATGCGACGCCGCATCCGCTCGTCCCGTGCCTCCTCGAGCGGCGGCAGGAACTCGTGCAGAGGCGGGTCGAGCAGGCGGATCGTCACCGGGAGGCCCGCCATCCGCTCGAAGATCGCGTCGAAGTCGGCCTGCTGGAACGGCAGCAGCCGGTCGAGCGCGTCGCGCCGCCCCTGCTCGTCGGACGCGAGGATCATCTCCTGCATCACCGGCAGCCGCTCCTCGCCGAAGAACATGTGCTCGGTGCGGCAGAGGCCGATCCCCTCGGCGCCGAACTCCCTCGCCTTCGCCGAGTCCTCCGGGTTGTCCGCGTTCGCCCGCACCTTGAGGCGGCGGAGCCCGTCGGCCCAGGCGAGCACCGTCTCGAAGTCCTCGTTGATCTGCGGCGGCACGAGCGGCACCTCCCCGACGATCACGCGCCCCGTACCCCCGTCGATCGTGATCGTGTCTCCCTCGCGCAGGTCGTGGCTGCCGATGCGGACGGTGCCGGCGCCGACGTCGATCGACAGCCCCTCGCAGCCGGCGACGCACGGCTTGCCCATCCCGCGCGCGACCACCGCTGCGTGGGACGTCATGCCGCCGTGCGCGGTGAGGACGCCCTTCGCGTGGATCAGGCCGTGGATGTCGTCGGGTGTCGTCTCCCAGCGGACGAGGATGACCGAGTCGCCGCCCTTGCCGCGCTCGGCCGCGGTGTCGGCGTCGAGGACGATCGCGCCGGAGGCGGCGCCGGGAGAGGCGTTGAGGCCGCGGGTGGCGACCTCCACCCGGGTGCCCGGGTCGAGCATGGGGTGCAGGAGCTGGTCGAGCTGGTGCGGGTCGATGCGCGCGACGGCGTCCTCGCGGTCGATCAGCCCCTCGCTCGTCATGTCGACCGCCGCCTTCAGGGCGGCTGCGGCGGTCCGCTTCGCGGAGCGGGTCTGCAGCAGGTAGAGCCGCCCTTCCTCCACCGTGAACTCGATGTCCTGCACGTCGCGGTAGTGCTGCTCGAGGCGCGCCATCGTCTCGAGGAGCTGCTCGTAGGCCTCCGGCAGGCGCTCGCGCATCTCCTCGACCGGCTGGGGCGTGCGGATGCCGGCGACGACGTCCTCCCCCTGGGCGTTGACGAGGTACTCGCCGTAGACGCCCTGCTCGCCGGTCGACGGATTGCGCGTGAAGCAGACGCCGGTGGCGGAGCGGTCGCCCTTGTTCCCGAAGACCATCTGCACCACGTTGACCGCGGTGCCGAGGTCGTCGGGGATCCCGTACGTGCGGCGGTAGACCCGCGCCCGCGGGTTGCCCCACGAGTCGAAGACCGCGACGAGCGCGCGGCGGAGCTGCTCCCGCGGGTCCTGCGGGAACTCCTCGCCCGTCTCCTGCCGGTAGAAGCCCTGGAACGTCTCGACGAGCTGCGCGAGGTCCTCCGCGCTCAGGTCGACGTCCTGCTGCACGCCGCGCTCCCGCTTCAGGTCGCCGAGGGCGCGCTCGAAGCGGTCGCCGCCGATCCCGTCCACGACCTCGCCGTACATCTGGATCAGCCGCCGGTACGAGTCGCGCGCGAAGCGTGCGTTGCCGGTGGTACGCGCGAGGCCCTCGACTGCCTCGTCGCCGAGCCCGAGGTTGAGGATCGTGTCCATCATCCCCGGCATCGAGACGGCAGCGCCCGAGCGCACGGAGACGAGCAGCGGGTCCTCGGTGTCTCCGAACCGCTTCCCCGCCTGCTCCTCGAGCCGCGCGATGTGCCGGCCGACCTCCTCTTCCAGCCCCTCGGGAAGGCCGCCGCCGCCGTGCATGTACGCGCGGCACGCGTCGGTCGTGATCGTGAAGCCGGCGGGCACCGGCACCCCGAGCTGCGTCATCTCCGCCAGCCCGATGCCCTTCCCGCCGAGCAGCTCCCGACCCCCCTCGCACGGCTCGTCGAAGGCGTACACATAGCGCGGCATGACCGCGGATCTTGTCATAGATAGGACAATGGACTCTCCGCAAATCGTGCCCGTCGGCGGCGGGCTGGACACCGCGATCCTCGACTACGTCCTCGCGCTGGCGCGCGGGCGCAGGCTGCTCTTCGTCGGCACGGCGGGGATGGAGGATCCGCGCTCCGCCCTTCTCGTCTACGAGCAGCTCAAGGATCGCGGCCCCGTCTCGTTCCTGCGCTTCAACCCGTGGCCGCCGGCCGACCTCCGGGCGTTCACGCTCGCGCACGACGTGATCGTCGTCGGCGGCGGCAACACCGCCAACATGCTCGCCGTCTGGCGGGTGCACGGCTTCGACCGCGTGCTTCGCGAGGCGTGGGAGAGCGGCGTGCTGCTCACCGGCTGGAGCGCCGGGATGATCTGCTGGTTCGAGGCGGGCGTGACCGACTCGTTCGGGCCGCAGCTCGACGGGATGCGCGACGGCCTCGGCTTCCTCGCCGGCAGCGCCTGCCCGCACTACGACGGCGAGGAGCTGCGACGTCCCGTGTACCGGCGGCTCGTGAGCGAGGACGGCTTCCCCGAGGGGCTCGCGCTCGACGACTCCGCGGCAGCCCTTTTCGTCGGCACCGACTTGCGCGAGGTGGTCGCGGCGCGGCCCGGCGCGGGCGGCTACCTCGTCGGCCCGGACGGGGAGCGGCCGCTCGAGACGAGGCAGTTGTGAGCTTGCGGGGGTTCTAGACGAGAACGCGGAGGTCTGGGCGCGCTTCGCGCGCACGCCCGGTCACGACCGCGCGCACGAGCAGCTGAACCTGCCGTCGTTCCTCGAGCTGCTGCCGCCGCCGGGTCGCGCGACGCTCGACCTCGGCTGCGGCGTACCTGGGAGAGCGACCGCGACGGGATCCGGATCACCTTCCACGACCGGCCGATCCTGCAGCTCCGCGCCCTCGCGCTCTGACGTCAGGAGCGCCGGCGGCGCGCGCGGAACTCGGCCAGCCACGCGACGGCGCGCAGCCCGAGCCAGATCGGCGTCAGCAGCACGTAGAAGGTGAAGTCGGCGACGGCGAGGATCGCCGACCACAGGACCCAGTACCGCAGCGGCACCGTCCCCTTCTCGTTCATGCGGGCGCGGGCTCGGCCTGGCGCTCCTCGACGACGCGCAGCACCCGGTGGGCGGTCTCTTCGATCGAGAGCTCGGAGATGTCGATCACCGGGCAGCCGAGCTTCCGGTGGAGCTTCGTCGCCTGGTCGAGCTCCTCGTAGATCTCCATCAGCTCGGCGTACTGGCGGCTGCGCGCGCCGGCGCCCATCGTCCGCACGCGCGCCCGCCGGATCTCGACGAGGCGGTTCGGGTCGATCGTCACCCCGACGATCTTGCGCGGGTCGATGTCGCGGAGCTCCGGCGGCGGCTCGATGCCCTTCACGACGGGCACGTTCGCCGCCTTGTAGCCGAGGTAGCCGAGGTAGATGGAGAGCGGCGTCTTCGAGGTGCGAGAGACACCGACGAGCACGATGTCCGCGTCGTGCAGGCCGCGGCCGACGCCGTCGTCGTAGCGGACGGCGAACTCGATCGCCTCCATCCGCTTGAAGTAGGCCGAGTTCAGCGGCGGGCGCGACCCCGGCGTCATCCGGGCAGCCATGCCGGAGACGCGCGCGACGGCGTCGATCGGCTGGCCGAGCAGGTCGCAGTAGTGGAGCCGCGCCCGGCGGCAGAGCGTGCGCATCGCGTCGCGCAGCTCGGGCTTGACGAGCGTGTAGACGACGACGGCGGGGCGGCCCTTCATCCGGCTGACGGCGAGGTGCAGGTCGTCCTCCGAGTCGACGCGAGGGTGGCGGATCTCCACGAACTCCTGCTCGGGGAACTGCGCCTCGAGCGCCTGGACGAGGCGCGCCGCCGTCTCGCCGGTGGCGTCGGAGACGACGTGCAGCTCGACGGGCGCGCTCGGCATCGGGGGGAGCGTAGCCATCGCGCTCGATAACCTCCGGCCGGTGGCGGAGACGACCGAACCGGTGACGATGGACAAGATCGTGTCGCTCTGCCGGCGGCGCGGCTTCGTCTTCCCGTCCTCGGAGATCTACGGCGGCCTCGGCTCGACCTACGACTACGGCCACTACGGCGTGCTCGCCAAGAACAACATCCGCTCGCTTTGGTTCCGGGCGATGGTGCAGGAGCGGGACGACGTCGTCGCCCTCGACTCGGCCGTGATCCTCAATCCCGCCGTGTGGGAGGCATCGGGGCACGTGGCCGGCTTCACCGATCCCCTCGTCGACTGCCGCACGTGCAAGCTCCGCTTCCGCGCCGACAAGCTCGAGGACAGCAATTGCGGCCGCAGGCCGAGCAGGCGCCCGGGCCAGACGCAGGAGTGCGACCTGACCAAGGCGCGGCAGTTCAACCTCATGTTCAGGACGCAGGTCGGCGCGCTCGAGGACGAGAGCTCGACCGCGTACCTGCGTCCCGAGACGGCGCAGGGCATCTTCGTCAACTTCAAGAACGTGCTGCAGCTCGCCCGCCGGAAGCCGCCGTTCGGGATCGCACAGGTGGGCAAGTCTTTCCGCAACGAGATCACGCCGGGCAACTTCCTCTTCCGCGTGCGCGAGTTCGAGCACATGGAGATGGAGTTCTTCGTCCCGCCCGCCGACGCCGAGCGGTGGTACCGCTACTGGATCGACGAGCGCTTCGACTGGTACCTCAAGTACGGCTTGCGCGAGAGCAAGCTCCGCAAGCGAGAGCACACGGCGGCGGAGCGCTCGCACTACTCGAGCGGCACCACGGACATCGAGTACCTCTATCCGATCGGCTGGTCGGAGCTCGAGGGCGTCGCGAACCGCGGCGACTTCGACCTGACGCAGCACACGCAGCACTCGGGGACGAAGCTCGAGTTCGTCGGGGACGGCGGCGACCGGTACACGCCGTACGTGATCGAGCCGGCCGTCAGCATCGAGCGCATCTTCGTGGCGCTGCTCGTCGACGCCTACGACGAGGAGGTGGTCGCCGAGCGCGAGCGGACGGTGCTGCGCCTGCATCCGGAGGTCGCGCCGGTGAAGGCCGCGATCCTGCCGCTGATTCCGCGCGACGGCGACATGGTCCAGAAGGCGCGCGGCCTCTTCGGGGAGCTGCGGCGCCGGCACGTCGTCGAGTACGACGACGGCGGCCAGATCGGCCGCCGCTACCGCCGCCAGGACGAGATCGGCACGCCCTTCGCCTTCACCATCGACGACGAGACCCTCGAGGACGACACCGTCACGGTGCGCGACCGCGACTCACTCGCGCAGGAGCGGCTGCCGCTCGGCGGCGTCGCTGCGTGGCTCGAGGACGCGCTCGAGCGGCCCTGGTCGTCGCCCAAGGGCGGCTAGGTTGCCGAGAGCGTCCGCATGCGAAAGCCGCCGTGGTACTCGTACGACACCTGGATCAGCCTCAGCGCGTCGCGGGTCGCACGCGGCGTGAGCCCGAGCGAGACGGCGTCGCCCAGCGGGCTCGCGAGCAGCGCCTCGCTGCCGCGGATCCCCTCCGGGCTCAGGGCGGCCGCCTCGCTCTGCGCCGCACAGGCGCCGCACACGGCGCCGCCCGCGCGGGGGGAGTAGCCGACGAGGCTCGCGTCGCCCGCTCCGCATTCCGCGCAGCTCGTCAGGTGCGGTAGGTAGCCCGACAGCCAGAGCAGCTTGAGCTGAAACGACAGCGCGAGCGGATCGAGCGGCGGCCGCGCCGTGGCCTGCGACGGCAGCTCGTCGAGGAGGTCGAGGAAGCGGGTGAGGGCCGTGAAGGCGCGCGGGTTCGCCTCTTGCTCGGGGTAGAGGCGCAGCATCGCCTCGGCGCCGATCAGGCCGACGGAGAGGCGGTAGTAGTCCTCGCGCGCCGCGTGGTGCGAGCGGACGAGCTCGCCGCC
>JBBWZD010000043.1:0-13590 GCA_039648875.1 Actinomycetota bacterium | reverse complement strand
GAGCTAGAGGGCCAGGCTGACCGCGCACCTGGAAGGGAATGCTTAGCGCTGCTTCCTTCCGGATCTGACGCGGTTCACATGCTCCCACTGCGCGGAGCCTGGCCCGGCGGCAGTGTAGCTTTGACGTGCGTGACGCTCGTGGACGCCCGCCGCGCGCTGCTCGGCCGCCTGATCGACCACGCCGCGCTCTTCCCGCCGGCGAGCCTCCCGATGCCGGAGGCGCTGGCGGAGGACAGGCGCGCCCGCGAGAGCAGGTACTCGTGGATGCTCGGCAGGTTCGTCTGCCCGGCCTCGAAGCTGGCGGAGCTGGGGGACGAGAACCGGGCCCTGAGCGTGGTGGCGGATGCGCCGGCGGACGACCCGCGAATCGAGTCGCTCGAGACGCGGACGCTCGGGCGCTACGCCGGGGAGGTGTACGTGGAAGGCGTATCCCTCGACCTGGTCGCGGTACGTGGCCTGCGCGCCAAGGTGCGCTGCGGCGGCGAACGCGTCCCGCCCGTCGAGGAGCTGGCGGCGTTCGTCCGCGGCTGCCGCGCGCGCCGCCTCGTCTTCAAGGCGACCGCCGGGCTGCACCACGCCTACCCGACCGAGGCGGGCGAGCACGGCTTCCTCAACCTGCTCGCGGCCGCGGTCTTCGGGCGGGAGGAGGAGGCGTTGCGCGCGCGCCCCGGCGACTTCGAGCTCGACGACCGCTCCTTCCGCTGGCAGGGCCGCATCGCGTCCTCGAGGCAGCTCGCGCGCGTACGCGAGACGCTCTTCCACTCCATCGGCAGCTGCTCCTTCTTCGAGCCGGTCGAGGAGCTGCAGGCGCTGGGGATCCTGTCCTGAGCGGCTTCGGCGTCTTCTCCGTCGCGGGCGGCCAGCCGCGCGTGGGGTGGCGCGACGGCCCCGAGGTCGTCGACCTCTCGGGAATCGGCGCCGTCTTCGCGCAGCCGTCCCTGAACGCCCTGATGGCGCTGGGCCCCGAGGTGTGGAGCGAGGCGGTCGCGGCGGCGCGGGGGCACGACGGCCCGCGCGCCCGCATCGTCGACGCCGCGCTCCACCTGCCCTTCGAGGTCGCCGACTACGTCGACTTCTACTCGTCGCTCGAGCACGCGACCAACATGGGGCGCATGTTCCGGCCCGACGCCGAGCCGCTGCTCCCGAACTGGCGCCGGCTGCCGGTGGGCTACCACGGCCGCGCCGGCACCGTCGCCGTCAGCGGCACCGACGTCGTGCGGCCGCGCGGCCAGCTCAAGCCGCCGGACGCGCCGGAGCCGGTCTTCGCGCCGACCCGGCGCCTCGACATCGAGCTGGAGCTCGGCTTCGTCGTGGGCGTCCCCAGCAGGCGCGGCGAGCCGGTGCCGCCGGACGTGTTCGCCGCGCACGTGTTCGGGGTCGTGCTCGTGAACGACTGGAGCGCGCGCGACATCCAGGCGTGGGAGTACGTGCCGCTGGGCCCGTTCCTCGGCAAGTCGTTCCAGACCTCGATCTCCGCCTGGGTGACGCCGCTCGCGCTGCTCGAGGAGCACCGGGTCGAGGCGCCGGCCCAGGAGCCGGCGCCGCTGCCGCACCTCGCGGGCGGGCGCGACTGGGGCCTCGACCTCGCGCTCGAGGTCGAGCTCGACGGCGAGGTGATCTCGCGCGGCAACGCCCGCACCCTCTACTGGACGATGCCGCAGCAGCTCGCGCACGCGACCTCCAACGGGGCCTCGGTTCGGACAGGAGACCTGATGGCCTCGGGCACCATCTCCGGCGCCGAGCGCGGCTCCGAAGGCTCGCTGATCGAGCTGACGCGGAACGGCGCGGAGCCGCTCCGGCTGGCCGGCGGCTCCGAGCGCACGTTTCTCGAGGACGGCGACGAGGTCGTCCTGCGGGCGCATGCCGGGACGCTCGAGCTCGGCGAGGTGCGCGGCCGCATCCTGCCCGCGACCTAGCTTTCGGCAGGTTCTCCGACGAATTCTATCTCGATTGATTCGTCAGTCAATTACGAACAACAATTGAGGTTGCGGGTCGAAATTTTTGCGGTAATACTCCGCTCGCTTTTCCGACCCCCCAATCGCACAGGAGGATTCATGCTCGGACGCCGCGGCCTCCGGATCCGGAGGCGCCGCCTCCTGCCCATGCTCGTCGTCGCGCTCCTCGCAGGCGCGGCGCTCGCCGGCTCGGCCTCGCCCGCAGTCGGCACGACCAGGGTGTTGACGACCGACGTGGTCCACCACCTCGACGCCGCCACGCTGGTCGGCCCGGTGCCGGGAGCGCAGCAGATCACCGTCGGCGTGGTGCTGAACAACTCGAACAGCGCGGCCGAGGACGCGTACCTCGCGCAGCTCTACGACCCCAGCAGCAGCAACTACCAGCAGTTCCTCGACCCGGACCAGTTCAACCAGCAGTTCGGCGTCCCGGGGACCACCTTCCAGGCCGTGCAGAGCTGGCTCGGCGGAGCAGGTCTGACGGTGACGCCGGTCGAGGGCGCCACGACCTACGTCCTCGCGACCGGCACGGCCGCGCAGGTCTCGGCGGCGTTCGGGACCTCGCTGAACCGCTACTCGGCCGGCGGGCGGACGTTCTACGCGAACACGCTGGCGCCGACGGTGCCCGCGTCGCTGCCCATCCAGACCGTGCTCGGCCTCAACGACTACGCCTTCTTCGTCACGCCGCGCGTCGGCAAGACCGGTCCGACGACGACGACCACCGCCGCCGCGACCGGCAGCAGCGTCCCGCAGACGGGCTCGCTGAGCCCGCAGACACTCTGGTCGATCTACGACCAGCCGTCCACGAACCTCGGCAACGGCCAGACGATGGGCATCCTCGGCTGGGGCGTCACCGACGGCGTCGTCAACGACCTGCGGAGCTTCGAGCAGGAGAACGGGCTGCCGCAGGTGCCCATCTCCACCAAGCTCTACGGCTCCACGAGCACCCCCGACACGAGCGGCGACGGCGCGACGGTCGAGTGGGAGCTCGACACCCAGGCATCCACCGGCATGGCGCCGAACGTCCTGGGCGAGACGCTCTACTTCGGCCACCACAACAGCGACGCCGACGTGCTCGCGTCGCTCGTCGGCTGGGTGAACGACCGGCGGGGCCCGCTCCAGGCCAGCGCCTCGTACGGCGAGTGCGAGAACATCCCCGCCGCGGAGCCGGTGATCGGCGTCGACGGCATGGAGGTTCCCGGCGACCAGGCCCTGAAGCAGGCGGCGATCGAGGGGCGCACGCTCTTCTCCTCGACCGGCGACACCGGCTCCTCGTGCCCGATCGTCCCGGCCGGCACCAACGGCGTCGCGACGCAGGTCTACCCGGGGCTGAACTACCCCTCGGCGAGCCCGTACGCGGTCGCCGTCGGCGGCACCGTCCTGAACAGCGACGGCGGCAACCCGCCGCAGCGGTTCTCGGAGACGGCGTGGGAGTTCGGCGGCGGCGGCAACAGCACCAACCTGCCCGCCGCGTCCTATCAGCAGGGCGTGGCGCCGCTGCACTGCGTCACCGACCAGAGCGGCAACCCCTACCTGCCCGGCACGGCGCCCCTCTGCCGCGCCACGCCCGACGTCGCGGCCATCTCGGGCGACGTCGCGACGGGCAACGGCATGCTCATCACCGACGACAACGGCACCGACCAGCAGGGCGCGGGCACGAGCCTCTCGTCGCCGCTCTGGCTCGGCATGTGGACGCGCATCCAGGCCGCCGCGAAGAGCAAGGGCCTCGGGTTCGCGAACTACTCGCTCTACAAGGCCGGCAAGGGCGCGAGCTACGGGAGCGACTTCTACGACGTGACCGTGGGCGACAACCAGCCGTACCCGGCGACGCCGGGCTGGGACAACGCCACCGGCTGGGGTGCTCCCGACGTCGCGCACCTGATGCAGGACCTCACCGGCCGCGTCACGCCGGTGAAGAACACGGCGCCGCCGGTGCCGGCCACGCCGCCGGCGCAGGTCTCCTCCGGCGGCACCCTCTTCACCGACGCCGCCGGCGACGACTCGTACGTCGTCGAGAACCAGACGCTGGGCGCGAAGGGCGCCGACCCGCAGCTCGACCTGGTCTCGGGCCAGATGGCGCTCACGCCGGACGGGACGACGCTGCGGACGATCCTGACGGTGAGCAACCTCTCGACGACGATCCCGACCGGAGGAGCCGAGAACGACTACAACTTCGTGTGGACGCTCAACGGCGTGCAGTACTTCACGCAGCTGGCGGTCGAGCCGGGCGGCGCCGTGCAGGCCTACGACGGGCAGATCGTGCACGCGTCGCTCGAGACGCGATACCAGCAGCTCCACGTCGACACGGGCACGATCACGCCCGGGCCGAACGGCACGGTCGAGGTGGACGTGCCGCTGGCGAACGTCGGCGGCCCCGCGGTCGGGCAGGTGTTCCACCAGCCGAGCGCGCAGGCGTACGTGCGCGAGGGCTTCCTCGCTGGCCCGCTCGAGCCGGTCGACTCGGCCGGGCCGAGCGCCGACTTCGTCGTCGGTTAGGGGGAAACGAGCTCGGGGGGCCGACTGCGGCGCGGCCCCCCGGGTCCACCTCGCTCAGGCGGCGCTGTAGCCCTCGCGGCGGAGCAGCGTCCGCGCGAGCGCGGCGTTGTCGGCGCCCGCGACCAGGATCACGAGCACGCCCCCGTACTCGGGCGAGACGTGCCGCAGCTCGAAGTCCTCGATGTTGATCGAGGCCGCGCCGAGCGTCTGCGTGATGCGGGCCAGGACGCCCGGCTTGTCTGGGACGCGGATCCTGATCCGGCTGAGCGAGCGGGCGTCGGTGCGGTAGGCGAAGCCGAGCATGCGGGCGCGCGCCTCGGCGGCTCCCGCGATCCAGCGCTCGAGGAACGACCGGTCGCGATCGCGCAGCGCCCGCTCGACCTCCGCCGCGCCCTCGCGGTGCGCGGCGAGGGCGTCGGCGACGAGGTCGCCGTTCTCGACGAAGATGTCGGCCCAGATCGCCGGGTTCGCGCCGGCGACGCGCGTCATCTCCCGCAGCGAGGCGCCCGCGTAGGCGAGCGGGTCGTCGTCGTCGGCCGACGCTCGCGCGAGCTGGCCCATCAGCAGGTTCGCGAGCGCGTGGGGGAGGTGGCTCGTGAGGGCGAGCAGCCGGTCGTGCTCGTCGGGCGCGAGCCGGACGACGCGGGCCCCCAGCGCGCCGACGAACCGCTCGACGAGCCGGACGCGCTCCGGGTCGGTGGTCGGCAGCGGCGCGAGGAACCACGTCGCGGCGTCGAAGAGGTCGGCGGCGGCGCGCGCGGGGCCGCCGGTGGCGCCGCCCGCCAGCGGGTGCCCGGGGACGAAGCGCGGGTCGTGGATCTGCGTCAGGCCGCGCTTGGTCGAGCCGACGTCCGTAACGGTCGCGCCGGGCGCGACGGCCTCGAGCACCTCGCGCGTCGTGCCGACGAGCGACCCGACCGGAACCGCGACGACGACGAGCTCCGCGGCGGCGACCGCCTCTGCCAGGGAGCCGGCGGCGGCGTCGATCGCGCCCGCGGCCGCGGCCTCGCGCCGGCTGTCGGCGTCGGCGTCCCAGCCGGTGACGCTCGGGACTCCGGCGCGCTTCGCGGCCAGCCCCACCGAGGCGCCGACGAGGCCGGTGCCGACGACCGCCAGCGCGGCGACCTCTGCCGGCGCCGACCGCTGCGGCGCGCGCTCCGCCTGCCGGGGGCCGCCTCGCACCTCCTGCTTCATCACGTCGAGGACGGCTGCGAACACCGACTGCACCGCGCGCGCCGAGAGCGGGCCGTCGTTGGCGGCGGCGAGCCCCCGTAGCTGCTCGGCCTCGCGCTCGGCGTCGATCAGCGGCGCGCCCGCGCCTTGCTTGTGCTCCCGGACGCGCGCCACCAGCTCGAGACGCCGGTTCAGCGCCGCGAGCACCTCGTGGTCGAGGGCGGAGATCTGCTCCCGCAGCCGGACGAGCTCTTGATCGGTGCCCACGCGCCGGAGTTTGCCGGAGCGGTGGCCCCGTGGGGGTGCGCTTCGGCCGCGGTCCCCGTAGCCTGCACGTGATGGAGGCGCTCGGCGACGCGGTCATCCGCACCACGGGGCTCACCAAGCGCTTCGGCCAGCGGACCGCCGTCGACGGCGTCGACCTCGTCATTCCGGCCGGCACCGCCTTCGGCTTTCTCGGCCCCAACGGGGCGGGCAAGACGACGCTGATCCGGACGCTGCTCGGGCTGACGCAGCCGACGTCCGGCGAGATCAGCCTGCTCGGGCTGCCGCAGCCGGCGAAGCGCCGCGAGGCGCTCGCGCGTGTGGGCGCCATCGTCGAGGAGCCGAAGTTCCATCCGCACCTGACGGGCCGCGAGAACCTGAAGATCGTGGCGGCCGCGCGCGACCGGGCCGCCACGGAGCGCATTCCCGAGGCGCTCGAGCGCGTGGGGCTGGGGCACCGCGGCGACGAGCGCGTCAAGTCGTACTCGCTCGGGATGCGGCAGCGCCTGGGCATCGCCCGCTGTCTCCTCGCCGACCCCGCGCTCCTGATCCTCGACGAGCCGATGAACGGCCTCGATCCGGCCGGCATCCTCGAGATGCGCAACCTCATCCGCGCCTTCGTCGAGGAGGGACGCACCGTCTTCCTCTCCTCGCACCTGCTGGACGAGGTGGAGAAGACCTGCGACCACGTCGCGATCGTCGACCAGGGCAAGGTCGTGGTGCAGGGGGGCGTCTCCGAGATCGCCGCGACGGGCGACCCCACGGTGCTGCTCGCGGTCGACGATGCCGCGGCGGCGCGGCGGGTGCTGGGCGCAGAGCCGCGCGTCGCCAAGGTCGAGGGGGAGGGACGCGAGCTGCGCGTCACCCTGAGCGACGGCCTCGGGGCCGCCGACGTCAACCGGGCGCTCGTCGCAGCCGGCATCGCGGTCTCCCGGCTCGAGCCGGCGCGCGCGACGCTGGAGGCGAAGTTCCTCGAGCTCACCTCCCGGCTGGGGGCCAACGCGTGAGGCTGATCCAGGCAGAGGTGCTGAAGCTCGTCCGGCGGCGCGGCCTGATGGCGTGGTCGGTGCTCCTGACGGTGGGCGCGGTCGTGATCGCAGAGGTCGTCCTCGTCGTCCTGCACGCGGTGAATCCGGCACACCACGGTCCGCCCGGCGGCGCGTCGAACATGGAGCACCTGGTGCTGCTGCTGGGCGGCCTCGGCAACGTCGCGGCGATCCTGATCGGCGCGACCGCGGGCACCCAGGACGTCGCCAACGGCGTCTTCCGCGACCTGGTCGTCACCGGCCGGCCCCGCGCCACGCTCTTCAACGTCCGCGTTCCCGGCGCGCTGCTCGTCTTCCTGCCGATGATGGCAGCCGGGTTCGCGCTCGTCACCGGGGTGTCGTTCCTGGCGGCCGGTGGGCTGCCGCACCCCACGGCCGACGACGTCGGGCACTACGTGCTCTACGTCGCGTCGCTCGCCGTGCTGGACGTCGTGCTGGCGGCCGGCCTCGCGGCGTTCGCCAGCGCTCGCGTCGTCGTCGGGGTGCTGATCGCGTGGAACGCGATCGTCGCGCAGCTGCTGATGGCGATCGGGAGCCTCGGCGGCGCACGCAAGGGGATCGACGTCGCGGCCATCGAGCACTTCGCGCCGGAGCACGCGATCCACCACCAGGTGCCGATGTCGGCCGTCACGGCCGTGCTCGTCCTGCTCGTCTGGGCGGCGGTCTTCCTCCGCGGCGGCCGGTGGTGGACGGCGCGTCGCGACGCCTGACCGCCCCGCCCGGGCTCAGTAGCGGTCGATCTCGATCAGCCGTGCGTCGCTGATGCCGAAGTGGTGCGCGATCTCGTGCAGCACGACCCGCACCACCTCGCGGCGCAGCCGCTCCGGGTCGGCGCCGTAGATGCGCTCGAGCGGCCCGCGGAAGATCGTGATCTTGTCGGGCGCGACGCCGGCGTACCCGCTCGTCCGGCGCGTGAGCGGGACGCCCTGGTAGAGGCCGAGCAGCCGCTGTCCGGGCGGCGGCTCGTCCTGCACGACGATCTCGACGTTCGACATGCGGTCGCGAAGCTCGGCGGGGAGCGTGTCGATCGCCTCCTGCACGAATTCCTCCAGCTGCGGCTCTTCTGGTTCCATTCCACGTCAGCGTACGGCCTTGCCGCTCAGCGCAGCGTGATGCGGTAGCTCGCCGTCGAGCCGCGCTGGCCCGCCCGGTCGCCACGCCGAGACGCTGAAGCAGTAGGTGCCGGGAGCAGTCCAGCGGTAGTCGGTGCGGTCGGGGTGGAGCAGCTCGTGGGCTGCGAACCGCAAGCCCCTCCGCACGAGGCTTACGTTGACGGCCCCGGCCAGGAATGGTTACATCGGCTCGCCGCCAGTCGCCCGAGAGGAGCGCGCCCATGCCCCGCCTGTACGACGACGCCGCCGAGAGGCTCGACCGCCGCTTCGGCTGGGACAAGCTGCCGCTGCCGCTCGCGATGCTCGTGCTCATCGGCCTGCGGAACATCCTGCGGAAGAAGAACCTCTACGACACGGGCCGCGGGCCGCTCGACCGGCCCGACGTCGACGACCACCCGCGCCACCTGACGGCGCGCACGCTCGACGGCACCTTCAACAACCTCGACGACCCGCTGATGGGCAGCCTCGGCAGCCGCTTCGGCCGCAACGTCCCGCTGGAGTACACGGTGCGGGAGAAGGATCCGCTCCAGCCGAAC
The DNA here is from genome assembly GCA_039648875.1 of Actinomycetota bacterium. Taxonomy (GTDB): domain Bacteria; phylum Actinomycetota; class Thermoleophilia; order Gaiellales; family Gaiellaceae; genus Palsa-739. The sequence goes on along the minus strand of JBBWZD010000043.1, from coordinate 5,011 downwards.
CCGCGCCTCGTCAGCCGCGAGCTGCTCACGCGCGACGAGTTCATCCCCGCGACGACCCTGAACCTGCTCGCCGGCGCCTGGATCCAGTTCGAGGTGCACGACTGGTTCAGCCACGGCAAGAACGACGACGAGAGCCCGTGGATCGTGCCCCTCGATCCCGACGACCCCTGGCCCGACCACCCGATGCAGATCCCGCGCACACGCCGCGACCCGAGCGCGAGCCACGACGGCCCGCCGACCTTCGTCACCGACGACACCCACTGGTGGGACGGCTCGCAGATCTACGGCCGCGACCCCGCGTTCGCGCAGGCGCTGCGGACGGGCGAGCACGGGAAGCTCCACGTCGACGAGCGGGGGCTGATCCCGCAGGAGATCGAGTCGCACGTCGACCTCTCCGGCGTCGCCGGCAACTTCTGGGTGGGGCTCGCGCTTCTGCACTCGCTCTTCATGCGCGAGCACAACGCGATCTGCGACCACCTGCACGAGACGCGACCGGAGCTCTCCGACGACGACCTCTACGACAAGGCGCGGCTGGTGGTCGCGGCGCTGATGGCCAAGATCCACACCGTCGACTGGACGCCGGCGATCATCGCGCACCCGACGACGGTGACGGCGCTGCGCACGAACTGGTGGGGGCTCGAGGGCGAGCGGCTCGACAAGCTGATCGGCCGGCGCACCTCGAACGAGGTCATCCGCGGCATCCCGGGCTCGCCGACGGCGCTGCACGGCGTCCCGTACTCGCTGACCGAGGAGTTCGTCTGCGTGTACCGGATGCACCCGTTGATCCCGGACGAGTTCAGCTTCCGCTCGCTGGCGGGCGACGCGCTGCTCCAGGAGCGGACCCTGCCCGAGGTGGGCGTCCTGCACGTGCGCGAGCGGCTGACGGAGATGTCGATGGCCGACGCGCTCTACTCCTTCGGCACGTCGCATCCCGGCGCGATCACGCTGCACAACTTCCCGCGCTTCCTGCAGGACTTCCACCGCGCCGACGGGACGCGCATCGACCTCGCCTCGATCGACGTGCTGCGTGTGCGCGAGCGGGGCGTGCCGCGCTACAACGAGTTCCGGCGGCTGCTGCACCTGAAGCCGTTCGAGACGTTCGAGGAGATGGCCGACACGTCGAAGCACGCCGAGGACCTGCGCCGCGTCTACAGCGACCCGGAGGAGGTCGACACGATGGTGGGAATGTACGCCGAGCGGAAGCCGCAGGGCTTCGGCTTCAGCGACACGGCCTTCCGCATCTTCATCCTCATGGCCTCGCGGCGCCTCGAGAGCGACCGATTCTTCACGCGCGACTACCGGCCCGAGGTCTACACGAAGGAGGGGATCGACTGGGTCGAGCGCAACTCGATGCGGACGCTTCTCCTGCGGCACTTCCCCGAGCTGGAGCCCGCGCTGCACGGCGTCGCGAACCCCTTCGCCCCCTGGCAGCGTGCCGGCGCGGCCGCGTCCTCGTGATCGAGCTCGCCCCCGGCATCCACAGCCTCGGTCACGGCAAGGGCGGGCACGTCCACGCGGTGCTGATCGAGGACGGAAACGAGCTGACGCTGGTGGACACGCTGTTCGAGGGCGACGCGCGGCTCGTGCTCCAGGCGATCCACGCGCTCGGCCGGAGCCCGTCCGACCTGAAGCGCATCGCTCTCACGCACGGCCACCGCTCGCACCTGGGCGGGCTCGCCGCCCTGAAGCGCGCCAGCGGCGCGACGGTGCTGGCGCACGCGTGGGAGGCGGACATCGTCGGCGGCGACCGTCGCGCGCAGCAGGTCACGCTCCTTCCCAGGCAGTCCGTGCGGCTGCTCCCGTTCCAGGTCGGGCTGTTCCTCGGGCGGCCGAAGCACGTCCCCTGCCCCGTCGACGAGCTGCTCGAGGAGGGCGACGCGGTCGGGCCGCTGCGGGTGCTCCTCGCGGCCGGTCACTCGCCGGGCCACCTCGCGTTCCACTGGCCGGAGCGGAGCTTCCTGATCGCGGGCGACGCGGTTGCGACCTGGCCCGAGCTCTGCGCCGGCTGGACCGCCTTCAACCTGAACCGGAAGCAGCATCACGAGTCGCTGCGGCGCATGGCCGCCCTCGAGGCGCACATCGTGAGCGTCGGTCACGGCGACCCCATCACGCAGGACGCCGCGGACACGGTGCAGGGGCTGGCGGCATAGGTGGTCCGGTAGCGTCCCGTGGTGGCCGATCGCAGTCGACGGAGTGCAGGGCCCGTCCTCGGCGAGATCCTCGTGTGGCTGCTCTTCGTGGCGCTGTTGCTGCCGGCCGGCGTCGTCGGCTGGGCGATCGGCCGCTACGCCGGCGGCCATACGCGCACTGTCACCGTCTCGGGAGCGACGGCCGCGGGCAGCACGGCCGCGGCGACCACGGCTGCCGCGACGACGGCGCCGGCGACGACGAGCACGAAGCAGACGACCGCCTCGGCCGCCCCGGCCGCGGCGGGCCCGGCCAAGGGCAAGGCCGTCTTCGCCTCGAACGGCTGCGGCGCCTGCCACACCTTCAAGGCTGCCGGCGCGACCGCGACGGTCGGCCCCGACCTCGACACGAAGCTCGCGCCCGACGCTCACAAGGCGCACATGGCGCTGGCCGCCTTCACGCGGGAGTCGATCGTGAAGCCGGACGCCTACGTCTCGCCCGGCTACCCGAAGGGCGTGATGCCGCACAACTTCGGGCAGCAGCTGACGAAGGCGCAGCTCGCGGAGCTCGTGTCGTTCGTCGCCGGCGGGAAGTAGCCGCTCCGCGCCGCGGCGACGCATCAGCCGAGTCCGCTCACGCTCCCGGTTGCGATCGTCCTGTGACCGACGTACAGGCGAACGGGGTCCGCGTAGCCGTGCGGGCGCAGGTCGAGCACGAAGAATCGGCGTGCGGCCCGCCCGGGGACGAGTGGCTCGTCGAGCCGGTAGCGGGCCGCGGCGGCGCCGTCGTCGAAGGCGGCGCCGAGCTCCTGCGCGCGAGCCGCGACGGTTCCGACGAGCACATTCACCCCGCAGCAGTGGATCTGCTCGAGGCAGATCGCGCCGCACGGCGCGCCCGGCACGCACGGCAGCCCCGGTGTCAGCCCGCCGGCCACCGGTCGCGAGCCCGAGGTGACCGACACGTCGTCGCAGAGTTGCCCCGTCTGCGAGCGGTAGAGGTAGAAGGTCACCCTCTGCCCGTCGAGGAGCCTCGCCTCGGCGACGGCGCGCGGGAGCGTGCCGGGCGCGAGGGCGGTGGAGCGGTGCAGCAGCAGGACGTGCTCGCGCGAGCGGCGCAGAAATGCGGGGCAGGGCCGCGGGCAGCGCGGGAACGGCTCGTACGTGTGCCGAAGCTCGTGCACGATCCACGCTGGCGCTCCGTGGCCGACGTTCACGATCGTCGCGGCCGCGCTCGGGGCCGAGCTCGCTGCCGGGCTGTGCGTGCCGCCGCCGCAGCCGGCGAGGAGGAGGATCGCCGCACCGGCCGCTGCGGCCGCCGCACGCCCCGCCCTCGCAGCACCCGCCACGTACACAACGTCTTCGGCCATCACGGGATCATTTCGGGCGTCGGGGTTCACCTCCGGGCGACGTAGACGAGGATGCGCTCGCCGACGCCCGGCGAGACGTCGACGGAGCGGAAGCCAGCATGCCGCATCGCCATCACGAGCTCGTCGCGAAACCACATGCGCATGGTGAGCTCGTGCTGCTCGCGCGCGACCACCGCCCCGTCGATCGACTTCTCGGCTCGAATCTGAAGACGTAGGCTCTGGTCGAGCGGATGCACGTCGATGGTGCGGCTCCACAGCGTGAGCTCGGTGCCGTCGGCTGCCATGCCGTGATCCGGCTCACTCGGCCATGGTCGAGGCAGCTCGGGCCGCTCGGCCCACCAGCTCCATTGGCGGGCCTGCGAGTACGGCAGCTCGTTATCGAGCACGAGCGTGCCGCCCGGCTCGAGCGCTTCGTAGAGCGCACGGATCGCCTGCTCGTCCTGCGCGCGCGTGCTACCGAGGCCGAAGACGCCGCAGACGACGATCGTCGCGTAGCGCCGCGGCGGTCCGAGCGTATGCAGCGGCGTAACCCAGAGCCTCGGCTCGAGGCCTTCGGCGCGCGCTCTCTCGCGGCAGCGGTCGATCATGTCGGCGGACGCGTCGCAGCCGTCGACGTCGAAGCCCCCGCGAAGCCACGGGACGAGCAGCCGTCCGGCGCCGCACCCAGCGTCGAGTATCGGCCGGTCGTGGTCGATGTATCGGCGGTACAGCTCGACCTCCGGCGCGTGGACGTTCATGCTCGCCCACCAATCGGCAATCAACCCGTGGTGCCACGTCTGCGGCGTCATCATCGAAAGCTCCTTTGCGTGTCGTCACTCGCCCGCATGCACGATCGCCGCGCCGGCGGACGCGCCAGGCATCTCCGGATACGCGCGAGGACTTACACGCCAACGATCATCCGGCGAACGCCGCGGCCTGTCAACAGCCGGCGCGAGATCCCGCCGACCTACCGCATCCTCGCCGGCATGGTTTCGCGCACGACGTAGTTCAGTGGGCGCACCTGGGATCGAACCAGGGACCTCTCGCGTGTGAAGCGAGCGCTCTCCCGCTGAGCTATGCGCCCTGAGGCTCGTACTGTAGCCGCGGACGCGCTTCCGGAAGGCAACCGTAAGCCGGAGCGGCCGGAAGCCGAAAACACGCCGGCAGGCGCACACACGTGACTCCATTTCTCAAGAAATCAGCGGTCGAAGACGCGCTGAGCGGCGAGCGCGTTCGCGAGGTGATCGTCCGCCGCGGCCGGGCGACCGAGGACGACGTCGCGCGGGTGCTCTCGAAGCAGTGCGGGCTCGACTACCTCGACTGCGCTGCAACTCGAGGAGCTCCACGGCGTCATCGGCGACGACGCCCTCGTCGTGGTCGTCCCGGGGACGGCGTCGGACAGGGGCGTCGTCCTGCTCGCGAGCCCGCCGCAGCAGAGGCGCCCGCAATCCCGCCGCCGGCGAAGAATCCGCCGAAGGCGAGCGCGCCGCCGCCGCCGGCCCCACCGAAGCCCGCGGCCGCAGCCGCACCGCCCGCTCC
>JBBWZD010000020.1:0-17884 GCA_039648875.1 Actinomycetota bacterium | reverse complement strand
ACGCGGCCGTCCTTGCCGGCCCGCCAGCGCCCGGCGACGACGCCGTCGACGAGGAACGTCTGCGCGACGTCGCCGTTCTTCGCGATCACCGTCTTCCGGTACTCCTCGGGCAGCACGCGCCGCCGGTCGGCGAAGCCGAGCAGGAGGTTGTCCCACTTCGGCAGGAAGCGCACCGGCGCGGCCGTCTCCGCTGCGGGGAGCGGTGCGCGCTGCAGGTCGAGCAACTCGCGTCCCTCCTCGGTGCGGAAGCGCCGCAGCGGCTCCAGCAGCTCGAGCGCCGCGGCGAAGTCGCCGACGCGCATCCCGGACCAGTCGGCGAGGTCGGCGCGGCTCGCCGGTCCGAAGGAGGCGAGGTAGCGGCGAACGAGCTCGGTCGTGGCCGCGAGCTTGTCGACCGGCTCCGGCGTCTCGTGCGCGTAGTAGACGGCCTGCGGCCGGGCGCCCCAGAGCGCCGTCTCCGGCGCGTGCAGGACGTGGGCGTGCAGCCGGATCGCGTGCCAGACGCGCCGGCCGTGGATGTCGACGTGGCCGTGCTCCCGCGCGAGGTGCTCGAGCGCCGCCTCGAGCGGGAGGCGGCCCTGCTCGGCGAGGCGCCGCAGCGCCGGGGCGGCCTGCAGCGCGTCGGCGAGCGCCGCCTCGTCGAACCACGAGCGGATGTCGTGCAGCGCCGTCCAGAAGAGGGGGTAGTCGCGCCGGGTGACGAGGTGGAGCGTCGAGCGCATGACCGTCGCCTTGACGACCCTGCCGTCGCGGACCGCGCGCTCCAGCGTCTCGCGCCGGAAGCCTGCGACCCGCGACCAGAGGCCCACGTACGGGGCCGGCGGCCACTGGGCCTGCAGGCCCGCCAGGCGCTCGACAGCCGCGGGCACGGCCAGGCGCCGCCGCTCGAGCAGGAGCTGCCGGGCGAGCGTCGCGCGGTTCAGCTCGCGCAGCGTCAGCGTCCGCACGCCGCCTACGCTACCCCGGTGAGCGTCCGCGTCCGGATGGCGCCGAGCCCGACCGGCTTCCTGCACGTCGGCGGCGTCCGCACGTTTCTCTTCAACTGGCTCTTCGCGCGCCGGCGGCAGGGCGAGTTCCGCCTCCGGATCGAGAACACCGACACGAGCCGGGAGGTGGCCGAGGCGGTCGACCAGATCCAGGCCTCGCTGCGGTGGCTCGGGCTCGACTCGGACGGCCCGACGACCTTCCAGCTCGACCGGATGGACGACTGCCGGGCCGTCGCCGAGCAGCTCCTGGGCGACGGGAAGGCCTACGAGGACGAGGGGGCGATCCGCTTCCGGATGCCCGACGAGGGCACGACGTTCTGGGACGACGAGGTGCGCGGCCGGATCGAGTTCCCGAACGAGCAGCTCGAGGACCTCGTGATCGTCCGCTCCGACGGGCGGCCCACCTACAACTTCGCCTCGCCGCTGGAGGACGTCTGGGACGGGATCACCCACGTCATCCGGGCAGACGACCACATCTCGAACACGCCGAAGCAGCTCAACGTGATCCGGGCCGTGGGCGGCGAGGTGCCGGTGTACGCGCACGTGCCGATGGTGCTGGGCCCGGACGGGAAGAAGCTCTCCAAGCGGCACGGGGTTGTGGGCGTCGAGGAGTTCCGGAAGGCGGGCTACCTGCCGGAGGCCCTGCTGAACTTCCTCGCGCTGCTGGGGTGGGCGCCGGACGGCGAGACGACGATCATGAGCCGCGAGGAGCTGATCGAGCGGTTCTCGCTCGACCGCGTCAGTCCCAGCCCGGCGCGGTTCGACTACGACAAGCTCGACTGGATGAACGGCGTATACCTGCGCGCGCTCGCGCCCGACGAGCTCGCGCGCCGGCTCGTCCTCTGGCTGGGCGAGCAGGGCTACGACTGGGACGCCGAGCTCGTCCTCCGAACGGCTCCGCTCGTGCACGAGAAGATCGCGAAGCTCGGCGACTTCCCGGCCTTCGCCGGCTTCCTCTTCCACGAGGTCGAGCCCGACCCGGCCGAGCTCGTCGGCGGGACGGCCGTCGTCTCGGCGGCCCGGGAGGCGCTGGCGCACCTGGAGCCCTTCACGGCCGAGACGATCGAGGCGGCACTGCGAAGCGTGCTGGAGGGGCTCGGACTGAAGCCGCGGCAGGGCTTCCAGCCGATCCGCGTGGCCGTCACGGGCTCCCGCGTCTCGCCGGGGCTGTTCGAGAGCATCGAGCTGCTGGGGCGCGAGCGCACGCTCGCCCGCCTCAGCGCGGCAGCTTCTTCGTAGGCAGCGGCTTCGGCGGCGCCAGCGGGTCGAGCGCCCGCTGGAAGGCCAGCCACGCGCGCCGCCGGAACTGCGTCGTCGGCGACGGCAGTGGCTTTTCCTTCGACTCGCTCCCCCGGCCCGCGAGCTTGCTGGTGTCGCCCGCGCCCCTGCTCATGTTCAGAGTTAAACGGCGGCCGGCGAGGAGGGGATACGGCGCCGGCGGAGTAGACTGCCGCCGCGTGGTCACGGGGGAGAACAGGCCGTTGGTGCTGGTCGTGGACGACGAGCCGGCGATCAGGCTGCTCTGCCGCGTGAACCTCGAGCTCGAGGGGTACGAGGTGGCCGAGGCGGCGACGCTGGCGGAGGCGCGAGGCGTGCTCGCGACCCGCGGCGCCGCGCTCGTGCTGCTCGACATGCACATCGGCAACGAGCGCGGCAACACGCTGCTCGACGAGCTCGCCGAGCACCACCCGCCGATTCCCGTCGCCGTGGTGACCGGCTCGACCGAGCTCGACGCCGGGGAGCGGATGCGGGCGGACGCGGTCCTCGGGAAGCCGTTCACCATCGACGCGCTGCTCGAGACGGTGAGGTCGCTCGCCGCGCACGGCTCCGCCCGCCGTTAGGCTGGAACCCGTGTCGATCGCCGCGGCCCGAACGCCCGCCGAGTACGAGGCGCGCCTGCAGCGCTACTACTTCGAGCGCGCCGAGGAGTCGCGTGCGGTGCGCGTGGGGGAGAAGGAGGTCTCCGAGCAGGCCGCCATCGTCGCCCGCTACGACGACCTCTTCTCTCGCCCCCAGCTCGAGGCGCTGCGGGAGGCGGAGGACGCCGCAGGCGGCTCCGACCGCGAGCGCCTGTACCGGCTGAGCAAGGCGTGCGAGGCCGGCCTGATCTCGGCCGAGCTGGCCGAGCAGGAGGACGCCTTCGAGAACGCGACCCTCGCCGCTCGCGTCACGTTCAGGGGCGAGGAGATGCCGCTGCGGGCGGCGCAGGCGCGGCTCGCCGTGCTCGAGGGCTACGGCGAGCGCGAGGAGCTCGGCGAGCTGGAGCGTGCGGCATCGTCCCGGCTCGACCCCGACCGGCTCGCGCTGATCGGGGCGTGGGAGACGCTCGACGCGGAGCTCTCCGGCGAGGCGGACCCGGTCGCCCGGGTCGAGGAGGAGAAGGCGATCTCGCTGCGCGACCTCGAGCGGGTGCTGGTCGAGGCCTCCGATGCGACGAGCCAGGCCTATGGACGTCTTCGCGACTGCTGGTTCGACAGGCTGCTCGGTCCGGAGCGCGACGACCAGCCGACGAACGCGCACGTGCGCTACCTCCGCCGCCTCTCGCCGCTCGAGTCGACCTATACGAAGGAGCGCGCCGTCGACGTCTGCCTCGCGAGCGTCCGCGCGCTCGGCTTCGACATGACCGCGATCCCCAACATCAGGCTCGACATCGAGGACAGGCCGCAGAAGAATCCGCGCGCCTGCGTGATCGCGTCGGATCCGCCGGAGGTCGTGCACCTGATCACGCGGGCGCAGGGCGGCCTCGCGGACTACCAGGCGTTCATGCACGAGGCGGGGCATGCGCTGCACTACGCCGGCGTCGACCCGCGGCTGCCGTACACCTTCCGGCGCCTGGCGCGCGACCACGCGCTGACGGAGATCTACTCGTACATCTTCGAGGCCATCACGCGCGAGCCCGAGTGGCATGCCGCTCACTTCGGCCTCTCCGACGCCGAGGCGCAGGAAAACGCGCAAGCCACCCTCTTCCTCGAAGCGCTGCTCTACCGGCGCTACACGGCGAAGCTGCGCTACGAGCTCGGCTTCTGGTCGAGCTTCGCGGAGGAGCACGGAGATTCGCCGCGCGACTACGCCCCGCTGCTGACCGAGGCAACCGGGATCCGCTACGACCCGCGCGGCTATCTCGCCGACATGGACGCCGGCTTCTACTCGGCCGACTACCTGCGCGCCTGGGTGCGCTCGGCGCAGCTCCGCGCCCACCTGGCCCGCGAGGTCGGGGACGACTGGTGGCGGAGCGAGCGCACGGGCGACATGCTGCGCGACCTCTTCGCCGAGGGCACGCAGCCGACGAGCGAGGAGATCGCCGTGCGGCTGGGCTTCGACCCGCTCGACACGTCGCCGCTCGTGGCGGATCTCGCGGCGGCCTAGCCGGCGTGCCGGCCGTCCCGTTCGACCGCTTCCTCGGCTACGAGGAGCTGACCGGGCTCCTGCACGAGTGGCGGGACGAGCACCCCGGCCTCGTCGAGGTGTCGAGCATCGGCAGCTCCTGGGAGGGGCGCGAGATCTGGCTGGTGACCGTGACGAACGCCTCGTCGGGCCCGGCGGCCGAGAAGCCGGCGTTCCTGGTGGAGGCGAACATCCACTCGATCGAGTGGACGGGCTCGGCGGGCGCGCTGCACCTGCTGCGCCGGCTCGTCGACGGGTACGGCGCCGACGAGCGTGTGACGCGCCTGCTCGACGGCCGCGCCTTCTACGTCGTTCCGCGGCTCAACCCGGACGGCGCCGAGCACGCGCTGCTCCAGGGCCGGCCCATCCGCTCGAGCGTGCGCCCCTGGCCGCTGGAGGAGCAGCCGGACGGGCTGCGGGTGCGGGACGTCGACGGGGACCGCCGCGTGCTGCAGATGCGGATCCGCGACGAGAACGGGGCGTGGAAGCCGCACCCCGAGGAGCCGAGGATGATGGTCCCGCGCGAGCCGGACGAGGTGGGGGGCGTCTACTACCGCCTCTTCCCGGAAGGCGAGATCGAGAACTACGACGGCGTGACGGTGAGGGTGGCGCCGCCGCTGGAGGGGCTCGACCTCAACCGCAACTTCCCCTACGGCTGGGAGAGCGAGGGCATCCAGCGCGGCGCGGGGCCGTACCCGACGTCGGAGCCGGAGATTCGGGCGTACGTGCAGGCGGTGACCGAGCGACCGAACATCACCGGCCACATCTCGTACCACACGTTCAGCGGCGTCCATCTGCGCCCGCACGCGGGCGTGCCGGACGATGCGTTGCCCACCGAGGACCTGCAGACGTTCCTGGAGATCGGCGCCAAGGCGACGTCGCTCACGGGCTACCCCGCCGTCTCGATCTACCACGGCTTCAAGTACGACCCGAAGCAGTCGATCACCGGCGGCGTCCACGACTGGCTCTACGAGCAGCTCGGCCTCGTCACCTGGACGACGGAGTTCTGGAGCCCGCCGCGCGAGGCCGGGGTGGAGGTGTCGAACGCGATCGAGTGGCTCAAGGGGCACCCGCCGGACGACGACCTGGCGCTGATCCGCTGGGCGGACGAGAACTTCCCGGGCCGCGCCTACGTCGAGTGGTATCCGTTCGAGCACCCGCAGCTCGGGTCGGTGGAGCTGGGCGGCTGGGACCGGATCGGCTACTGGTCGAACATCCCGTTCGAGCGGCTCGAGGAGCACCTGGAGCCGCACACCGAGTGGGCGATCTGGTCGGCGCTGATCTCCCCGCTCCTCGAGATCCGCTCCTTCGAGGCCGAGGCGGTGGGCGGCGACGCGTGGCGGCTGCGGCTCGTGCTCCAGAACTCCGGCTGGCTGCCGACGTCGGTGACGAAGAAGGCCGTGGAGCGCAAGGCCGTGCGCCCCATCGAGGTGGAGCTCGAGCTGCCCGAGGGGGCGAGGCTCGCGGCCGGCGAGCCGAAGGTCGAGGCCGGCCAGCTCGCGGGCCGGCACCTGCTGCGCTCCACCTACTGGTGGGGCAACGACTGGTCGACGGGGGACCTGGCGAAGCTCGAGTGGGTGGTCGTGGCGCCGGCCGGTGGCGAGGTGCGCGTCGTCGCCCGGCACCAGCGGGCCGGGACGACCCGTGCGGCGGCTCAGCTCGGCTGACTCTGCTGCGTCAGCAGCGCGTGGATCTGCCGCGTCAGCTCGCCCGCCTGCTCGGTCAGCTCCTTGTCCTGCTGCGTCAGGGCGGTGTTCGACTGCAGGAGCTCGAGGAGCTTGTCCGTCTCCGTCTTCATGCCCTCCTCGAGCGACGTGTGCCGCGCGTCGACCTTCTCCGCCATCACCTTGTCGCGGTCGGCCTGGCGCGTCTGCGCGAGCAGGATCAGCGGCGCGGCGTACGCGGCCTGCGTCGAGAAGATCAGGTTGAGCATGATGAACGGGCTCGGGTCCCAGTGGTGGATCAGCGCGATCGAGTTGAGCGCGAGCCAGAAAGCGACCACCACCGTCTGGCCGAGGATGTAGTGCGGCGTGCCGAAGAAGCGGGCCGTCTTCTCCGCGAAGCGCCCGAAGGTGTCGTCGCCGAAGGCGCCGTGATGGCGGCGTATGGCGGCCACGCGAGCGAGGCTAGAGGACGCCCCGGACGAGCTCGAGGATCCCGCGCTCCTCGTCGTGCTGGACGTCCTTGCGCAGCAGCTCGTCGAGCTCGATCGCGACGAGCAGCACGATCGCACCGACGTAGAGGTACGTCGTGAGGAAGTAGACGCCAAGCAGGCTGCCGGCGGGGCTGCGGTAGTTGGCGAGGTGTTGGAGGTACTGGGCGAAGATCAGCGACTGGACGAGCCAGGCCACGACCACGAGCGCGGCGCCGGAGCTCGCCCACTTCTTCGTCCGACGCTCGGCCGGGGCGAAGCGGACGAGAGCGCCGAAGGCGGCGGTGATCAGGACGATCGCGAGCAGCCACCGCGCGACCGCGAAGGGCACGCCCCACGCACCGTGCACGAGGCTGCGGCCGACCGTGGCGAGGAGCAGGGCTCCGAGGAGTGCGGCCGTCAGGGCGACGGCGAGCGCGAGCGAGATCGGGAACCGCACCCACCAGGGGCGGCCGTCGTCCCGGTCGTACACGCGCGAGAGGGCGCCCATGCAGGCGCGGACGACGCCGGAGATCTCCCATACCGCGACCGCCGCCGCGAAGGCGATCAACCCGGCCGAGCTCGTGTGGAAGATCTTCTCGAAGGTGGCGTCGATGCCGGAGTAGACGGCCGGCAGGACCTTCGGCTGGATCTGCGGGCCGATGTGCTTCGTCCATACGTCGGCGCGGCCGATCTCCCCGAGCAGGGCGACGACGAGCAGGACGAGCGCGACGAGCGCGACGAGCGCCTGGAAGGCGATCGCGCTCGCGTAGGTCAGGAGGTTGTGCCGGTCGAACAGCTCGACCCACAGGCGGACGAGCTCCTTGAAGCTCTGCCGGTGGCTCCGTCGCGTCCGTCCCGCGCGCCCCCGGCGCGTCCCCCTGGACGTCACGAAGACGCTGGTTCCCGCGCGCCTCAGGCCGGAAACTGCCGGCCGGCCTCGCGCCAGGCCGCGCGGAGGCGGTCGCGGTAGCCGAGCCAGAGAATCGCGGCCGCCAGCAGCAGCACCGCCTCGTCGAACGGGCCGGGAATAGGCAGGAGGCCCACGCCGACGAGCCCGCGCAGCCAGCGCGGCACGCCGCCGTCCCGCGCGAGGACGCGGACCGCGGCGACGCTCCGGCGCGCCGTGCGGCGCGGACCTGCCGTCACGCGTTCGCGATCGTGAACGTGAAGCTCTCGCTCAGCTCGTTCCCGCGGATGTCGCCTGCGGTGATCCAGAGCTCGTAGTCGCCGTTGCGGAGCCGTCGGGTGTCCCAGTGGCGCGCGAGCCAGAAGTGGTAGATGCCCGGATAGTGCGCGTCGTTCTCGAAGGTACCGGGCGCGAACACCGCACCGAGCGGATCCCACAGGAGCCGCCAGCGCAGGTCGGCGACGAGCCGCTGCGGCAGCACGCCGTTGCCCCTCGCGTCGTCGAGCCGCCACGAGACGTACGCGGGCGGCAGGACCGTCGCGTCCCACGGCGGAGGCGGCGCCAGCGGCGGCGTGTCGTACGCGTCGGCGACGAGCGAGACGACCCCGCGCAAGGGCCCGCTCTGGATCGACCTCAGCTTGCCGGACTGGTAGACGAGCGCGTCGCGGATGACCGGGGTCGTCCCGTCGACGTACGGCGTGAGCGCTCCCGCGCGCAACGGGTTCACGTAGACGCCGCCGTCGCGCTCCGCGAAGTGGACGTGCCCCCAGCCCCTGGTCACCGTGCCGAGGAGCTGGTGCTCGCGCACGAAGACCCCGGCGGGGACGGCCGGGTGCACGTGCCAGTACGTGAACGTCACGCCGCCGTCGACCACGTTCACCGCGTCGGCGCGCGCGACGAGCGTGACGCCCGACGAGACCGAGTAGACGCCGCTGCCGTCGGGGGTCGAGATGTCGATGCCGGAGTGGAACGCGGAGTGGTTGCGCGGGTCGTGCGAGTCGAGAGAGCCCATCGTGATGCGGGGGTCGTCGAGGTCCGCGCGCACCGGATGCTGCGCCGAGAACGGCGGCACCGGCCAGGGGTAGGCGGCGGAGGCGGCGCCCGCGGCGGCGAGTGTCCCTGCCATCACGCCGACTGGAATCGCGAAGGCAGCGAGCCGCCGCGCCCGCTGCCCCGACGACACGTCTTTACCCGCCCATGGTCGAGCCGGCGCGCCCGACTTCGAAGGCCAAAGGCGCGGCAGTGCTCACAAGTCCATGATCACACCGGACGGAGGCCGTGGCAACCGCGCGGTCCGCGCGCCGGTCGGCAAACAAGGGACAGCTCCTCCCGTCGTAGGTTGCGTGAGGAGTGTGGCGCCGCGGGCGCGTTCCGTCGCCGTTGCCGTCGCGGCGGCGTGCCTGTTCGCGGGCGGAGCCCACTCGAGTGACGGCCAGACCGAAAGCGCTGGTTCCCGCTTCCTCGTCTACTCGACCGCCGGCGCGGTGCCGGCGAAGACGGCTCCGCCACGGCCGACCGTCAGCCCCGATCGTGCCTGGGTATGGCGCGCGCGGCCGGATGGCTCGCACCGTGTGCGGCTCGTGCACGGTGTTGCGCCGGCCATCTCTCCGGACGGACGCTGGATCGTCTATCTGCGCGAGACGTCGACCGGGGAGCAGAAGGAGCTCGATGCGATCCGGTCCGTCGGCGGCCGCGTGCGTGTGCTTCAGCGGCTCGCGTCGGGCAGCACCGTCCTCGGCTCGAGCGACGGCGCGCTCGATCTGCGCTGGTTCCCCGACTCGCGTCGCCTGCTCGCCCCCGAGTCGGGCGGACTCTTCGAGCTGAGCATCGACGGCGGCGCGCCGCTGGCGCTCCGTCCGTCGAGCACCAACGACATCGCCTACGGGCCGACGATCTCTCCCGACGGCAAATGGCTCGCCTATCCCGTCACCCGCGCAGACGGGCAGGGAGCCTTCCTGCACGAGGTCGAAGTGGTCTCGGCCGCGGGCGGTGCGCCACGGCTGCTCCTCGGCGACTACTCCTCCAACCCGATCTGGGGCCGGCCGGGCATCGCCTACCTCGCCGCGGCTCCCGGCATCCGGCTCTTGCCCGCAGACGGCGCCGAGGCGCGACGGCTGACCTCCGCCCGTGTCGTCCCCGTCGCCTGGTCGGGCGCCGGGAGGCAGCTCCTCACCTGGAGCTTCTCGCCGGGCCCGGCCGTGGGGCGGCTGTTCGCGGTCGACGCGCCTTCGGGGAGGAGTCGCGCCATCACCGGCCCGCGAACGGGACTGCGTCCGCTCGACCTCAGCAGCGACGGCGTCGAGATCCTCGCGACCACCGCTGACACACGCTTCAGAAGGGACTGCGGCTCCAGCAACATCGAGTCGATCCCGTTCTCCGGCGGCAAGACCCGCATCCTTCTGCACGGCATCTGCAGCGCAAGCTGGAACGCGTAGCCTGAATGGAGAAAGGCGCATACGGGATTCGAACCCGTGCCGCCGCCGTGAGAGGGCGGTGTCCTGGGCCACTAGACGAATGCGCCTGGAACGCCGGTTAGTGTAGCCGCGATGCGGGCACATCCGGCCCGTGTTCGGCCGCTGGCGCAGGAAGAAGGAGGACACGCGCGCCGCGAAGCAGCAGGGCGACGTGCACGCGCTCGACCGGGAGGGAGACCCGCGCGGCGGCGTCCAGAGCGACGAGTACCGGCACGCCGAGCCGGAGCAGATCGTCGAGGCCGAGGGCGTGGCGATGACCGGGCCCGCGGGGGCGCCGCAGGAGGATCTCTCGCCGGACGAGCGCCGCGAGCGCGACCGCTCCTAGCGGCGAGCCTGCGGCTAACGGCGCGCGACCCGGTCGGCGACGCCGACCGCGAGCACGGCCGCGGCGGCCCCGGCGACCGTCCAGGCGAGCCCTTCGCCGGCCGGCGCGGCGCTCAGCGCGACCACCACGGTTGCGGCCACGAGGCCGGCGGCGGCGAGGAGGGCGAGCGCGCCCGCTCGCAGCGCGACCGCCTTCCGCTCGGCGGCGATCGCGTGCCGCTCGTCGAGGGACCACGCGGCCAGCTCGCCGCTGAGCAGCAGCCCGACCGCGACGAGCGGCACCCCCTCGTCCACTCCGGAGCCGTGGGTGACGAGCGACACCGTGTACGCCGCGCCGAGGATCGCGAGCGCCCATGGCAGGACCTCGTCGGCGCCGCGGGCGAGCACGAGCAGGAGCAGCAGCCCCCCGACGGCGCCGAGGGCGGCCGGTAGCACGGGGAAGACGCGGGCGCGCGCGACCGCGTACGCGACGACGCCTGCGTACGCGAGCGCGGACAGCGCCCCGAGGATCAGGCGCGCGCGGGCCTGGCGAAGCGCCTGAATGCCGCCACCTCCTCGAGCGGGACGTTGAGCGGGACGCCGTCGCGCCACTCCACGACGGGCACGCCGGCCTGCTCGTACCGTGCCCGCAGCGACTCGCGGGAGAGTTGCCAGAGGCGATACGAGAGCTTCGCCAGCTCGCCGCTGCCCGGGTCGACGAACGGGACGGGGGACACCTCGACGACGACCAGGTCGAAGCCGCGCGCGCGCAGGTCGAGCAGCGCCCGCGCGGAGCGCGCGTCGAGCAGCGGAGTGAGCGCGAGCACGAGCGCCTTGGGCGGCAGGCTCCGCGGCGGCAGGACGTCCACGCCCTTCGTCGCGAAGCTGAGCACGATGTCCATCTGCAGCAGCGAGTCGACGATCCGGTACAGCTGGAGCGTCCCCGAAGCCGGCAGGAGCCAGGAGAGGTAGCCGCCGAAGCTGACGAGCCCCACGCGGTCCTTCCGCTCGAGGTAGCGATGTGCGAGCGACACCGCCGCACGGATCGTCAGGTCGAGCGTGCCGCGGCCGCCGCGGCCGGCTTCGGTGAAGGTGTCGAGGAAGAGGACGACGTCAGTGTTGCGCTCCGGATGCTGGTCGTTCACCCACAGCTCGCCGCGACGCGCGCTCGCGCGCCAGTTGATCCGGCGCGGGCGGTCGCCCGGCGCCCACTCGCGGATGTCCGCGAACTCGATCCCGTCGCCCCGCGAGCGCGACACCTGGCTGCCGACGAACACCTGCGTCTCGAGCGGCGGCAGGAGCGCGTGCAGCGTCTCCGCGCGCGGGTACACGCGGAGCGGCGTCCGCCCGCCGATCTTCGCCTCCCAGGAGTGGAAGCCGAGCCGGTCGCGGCTGCGCACGAAGAGCGGCCCGAGGGCATAGGCGCCCCAGCGGTCGCAATGGAGCGGCACCTGGAGGACGCGCGGCACCCCCGCCTCGAGCCGCACCGCGCGTGGGTTTCGGGCGCGCGTGTGCAGGCCCGACGGCAGCTCGAGCAGGACGTCGACGCGGTCGGCGCCGGTGGTCGAGCGCAGCTCGAGCGTGAGCTGTAGCTCCTCGCCTTCCAGCGCACGCTCCCGGTCGAGCGCGAGCGACGCCGCGAGCTGCGGCTCGCGCCGGGAGGCGGCTGCCGCCAACGCTCCGAGCGCAAACGGCGCGGCGATCGCCACCAGCTCGACGCGGCCGAGGGCGAGGCCGGCCAGCAGGGCGGCCCCCGCCAGGCCGAGGTAGGCGACGCGGCGCGGCGAGGAGATCCGGGTCATCCAGCGATATCGAGCACGTCCTCCGCCGGCGGCGTCGGGACCGTCTCGAGCGCCTCGGCGACGACGTCCTCGCCGCGGATGCGCTGCACCCAGAGCTCGGGGCGCAGCGTCAGCCGGTGCGCGAGGGCCGGCACGGCGACGGCTTTCACGTCCTCCGGCACGACGAAGTCGCGGTCTTCCAGCGCCGCCTTCCCACGGGACAGCTTCAGCAGCGCGAGACTGCCCCGAGGGCTCGCGCCGACGGCGAGGCGGGACGAGGCGCGAGTCGCGGCGACGAGGTCGACGATGTAGCCGGCGATCGCGCTCGAGACGTGCACCTGCTCGAGCGCCTGCTGCATCGCCACCAGCGCCGGGCCGTCCATCACCGGCGTCAGCTCCACCTCGTCGGCGCCGCGGTCGAGCCGGCGCGTGAGCAGCTCGATCTCGTGCTCACGGCTCGGGTAGCCGATGCTGGTGCGGATCAGGAAGCGGTCGAGCTGCGCCTCCGGCAGCGGATAGGTGCCCTCGTACTCGATCGGGTTCTGCGTCGCGAGCACGAGGAACGGCGGCGACAGCGGCCGCGTCTCGCCCTCGATCGTCACCTGCCGCTCCTGCATCGCCTCGAGCAGGGCCGCCTGCGTCTTCGGTGGCGCCCGGTTGATCTCGTCGGCGAGGAGGAGGTTCGTGAAGACGGGGCCGGGCAGGAACGTGAACTCCGCCCGCCGCTGGTCGAAGATGGACGAGCCGGTCACGTCCGAGGGCATCAGGTCGGGCGTGAACTGGACGCGGCCGAACCGGAGCGAGGTCGCCTGCGCGAAGCAGCGCGCGATCAGCGTCTTCGCGAGGCCCGGGTAGTCCTCGAGCAGGACGTGGCCGTCGCAGAGGAGGGCGAGCAGGATCAGCTCGAGGGCCTCCCGCTTCCCGACGACGGCGCGCTCCAGCTCGCCGATCACCCGGGCGCCGCGAGCGCGCACCTCCGCGAGCGGCATCGCCGCCACTACAGCTCCTCCAGCCTCTCGACGAGCTCCCGGATGCGGCGGAGCGGCAGACCCGAGGCGCTGCGATCGGCGGCTCCGGCACGGTCGGGCCGCAGCAGCTCCCACGCGTCGTCGCCGAGAAGACGGCGCGCCGCCTCGGGGCGCCGCTCCAGCTCGACGTTGTGACGCGCGGAGAGCCGAGCGGCCGCTGCCTCCCGCAGGATCGGCAGGAGCCGCGACTCGAGGTGGGCCACGCGGGCCGAGCCGAGGGTGATCTCGCGCTCCATGCGTACGAGCTCCGGCGGCCGCACCGTGGTGAGCTCGCGGGGCCGGAGCGCGTGCTCGAACAGGGACTGCTCCCTCCACTCCGACGCCTCGCGGGCGTTCCGCGTCAGCGCCGCGAGCGCGATCGCCGCGAGCACGAGCACGTAGGCGCCGAGCACCTTCCCCGGCGTGAGGAGGCCGGCGGCGAGCGCGACGACGAGCGCGAGCGTCGCCACGACCGTTCCGCTGACGACCCGACTCACGCCACCGCCGCCTCGACAGGACGGCGCAGCTCGTCCCGCACCGCGACGAGCGCCTCGATCGCGTCGTCTCTCATCGCCGGCTCCGGCTCGTGCTGACTGAACTTCGCCCACTCGAAGAGGTCGGTGAGGCGATGCACCGCAGCAGCGCTCGTGTCGAGGCTGCGCAGCGCGCGCTCGAGAAACTCGAACGGCGCCTCGGCGGGGGCGCGTGGGATGCCGCCGGCGGCGAGCGCGCGTTCCATCCGCGCGTACGCCGCGATGATCGCGCGCCGCACGTCGGGCTCGCCGCGGAGGTCGTCCAGGGACTCGTCGAGGGCGAGGGAGACCGCCTGCTGCGCCGTACGGCGCAGCGGCATGGCGGCGCGGCGGGCACCCCTGCGCGCGAGCAGCACCACCACCGTCCCCCCGAGCAGCGCGAGCACGATGCCGATCTCGTCCCAGCGGGCGCGGGGGTTGCGGACGTCCCTGCCGGCGGGCCGTGCCGCGGTCGGCCGCGGCGCGCCCCGCTGACCGGCCTTCGCCTCCTGTTTCGCAGCGCGCGTCAAGCGGTCGACGAAGCCGGTGTGCAGGAGGAGGATCGCGACTGCGGCTGCGGCGAACATGGACAGGATCGCGCTCAGCAGGTAGAAGCGCCGGACGCGGGCGTTCGGCCGTTCCGGAAGCCCGGAGAGCAGCGCGTAGGCGAGGACGGCCGTCATCGCGACCCCGAACAGGACGGCGGTCGTCCAGACGTAGTCGAAGAACGCCGCCGTCGGGCCCGCGCGGCGCGACGCGCCGGAGAGCGGGCGCCCGTGGCTGGCGATGCCGGCGACGGCGAGCAGAGCGGTGACGCCCATGCCGAGTGGGAGCAGGCGCCGTGCGCCCACGTCAGCGACTTCGCGCGCCGACGGAGCTCGTCTCGCTCGACGGCCGGTCGACGGCCGCCTCGACGACGAGCGCTGCTGCGTCCTCGATCGAGATCGTCTCGCTGTTGAGCACGAGGTCGTAGTGAGTCGGCAGCTCTTCGCCGACGCCGTAGAAGCGCTTCAGATAGTCCGCTCGGCCCGCGTCCGACCGCTTCAGGATCTTGCCCGCCTCCGCCTCGTCGAGCCCCTGCGCCAGCGCCAGCCGCGCCGTCCGCGTCTCGCGCGGCGCCGTGACGAGCACGCGTAGCTGCCGCGTCCCGCTCCGTACGGCGTAGGACGC
This sequence comes from Actinomycetota bacterium, assembly GCA_039648875.1. GTDB lineage: Bacteria > Actinomycetota > Thermoleophilia > Gaiellales > Gaiellaceae > Palsa-739. The sequence goes on along the minus strand of JBBWZD010000020.1, from coordinate 3,226 downwards.
GGCGTGCGCCGCGATCACTGCGTTTCCGTGCTCGGCGACCTCCTGCACCGCGTCGCGGATGTACTCCCGCACGTGCTCGCCCGGTACCTCGTCGGCGAAGACCGGCGCTGCGCCCGTCGCCCCGCCTCCGTGCGCCATCGCCTCCATCAGGTTCTCGAACATGGACTTGCGCCGCTCTTCGTCGGCGACCGCCCCGGGGTCGACGCCCGCCTGCTCGGCCGCGCGCGCGACGATCTCCTCGTCGACGTAGAGGAAGCCGAGCCGCTCGGCTACGAGTCGCCCGACCTGCTCGCCGCCGGCCCCCGAGGCGTACGAGATGCACACGACGTCGCGAGCCATCGGCGGCCACGGTACGAGCCGCGTCGCCGCGAGTCAAGCAACTCGCGACGCGCGCGGCGGCGCCCGAAAGCCGCGTCGGCCGCATGGCGAGCAGCACAAAGCCCGATACTGGGAGAACATGGTCTTCGCGCAGAAAGGAACGTTGTGAGCGATGGTGGCGAGAAGCACGTCGTGCGCGTCCTGATCGTCGACGACGACCCGCTCTTCCGGCTGGCCGTCGCGACCGCGCTCTCCGGCGACGACCGGCTCGAGTTCGAGGTCGTGGAGGCGGCGGACGGGCAGCAGTGCCTGGACGCCGTCGCTTCGCGCCAGCCCGACGTCGTCGTCCTCGATCTGAAGATGCCCGTGCTGGACGGCATCACGGCCGCCGAGACGATCGAGCGGAACTGGCCCGAGATTCGCGTCGTGATGCTCACGAGCTCCGACCTCCCCGCCGACCGGCGCCGCGCGGAGCGGGCCGGTGTCGAGGCGTTCGTCGAGAAGGCGAGGCTCGTCGAGGGCCAGCTCGCACCGCTCGTCGCCGGCGACCTCGCCGACGGCCGGGCCACGTAGAGCGCTTGCGGCTGCTCAGCGCCTGCGGACGGTCTGCGTGCCGCTGTGCGCGCCCAGGAGTCCGTTCCCGGCTTGGTTGACGGAGAGGTAGACGCGGATGTGCGAGACCCGCCTCCGCAGGTAGTCCGCCGGCCGGAAGACGCGTCCGTTGTTGCGGCCCAGCGTGAGGGCGGCGACGTTGACCCACTGCCCGAAGGCGGAGCGGCGCTGCAGGTAGACGTGGCGGTGCCACAACGAGCGCGGTGCGGAGACGGCGGCCTTCATGTAGCCGTTGCGGCCGACCACCAGCCGCAGCTTCGGCGCCACCTGCACGACGACGTTGCCGCTCGCGGTGTTGTTCCAGCGGGCGACGAACGTGGTGTAGAGGGAGGGCGTCACGGGGTACGCGAACGTGCCGTTCGCGCCGGTCTTGACGATCGCGAGCTGGGTCGGCGACGGCTGACCCCAGGGCTGCTGGTCGATCTCGACGGACTGGTTCGCCGCGCCGCTCGAGATCGAGCCGCTCACCGTGACCTGTGTCCCGTAGTCGACGATCGGCTCCGAGAGCGCGAGCGAGACGGACGGCGGCGGGCCCTTGACCGTGATCTTCCCTCTCAGCTTCGGTGCCAGCGCGTCGTGATACCGGAAGACGCCGGCGCGGGTGAAGGTGAATGTCCACGAATTGCCCGGATGCAGGATCGGCGAGGCGAACGAGCCGTCGTCGGCGACCACCTGGTGGTTGACCCGGTCGGCGTCGTGCCAGGTGACCCTGTCGCCGTGGCCGATGGTGATCGTGCTCGGTGAGAAGCCGGAGCTCCTGATCTGGACGGTGATGGTGGCGGCCGCGCCCGCGGACGCCATGACCGCGGCGGCGGCTGCCGCGGCGAGCGTACCTGCGCCTATCCTGCGCATCTCGAACCTCCTTGCCTGCGGAATGTGGCGTCTGGAGGATTCCGCATCCGGCGCCGTCCCATGCCTGCCCCAGGTAAAGCTTCTGTCAGGTCGGCGGCCGGCAGGAAGTAAGCTCGCCGGCGCCGCATGAACCGGCGCGACGTGCGACAGGTCGGCTTGGCCGCGCTTCTCGTCGGGGTGGCGGCGGCCTGCCACTTCCTCGACGTGACGGCGGTGGTCGCGTTCGCGGCCGCGGCGGCCGCGATCGCGGTGCTGGCGCGGCTGGTGGGCACCGCCACCGACCAGCTCGGCGGCCGTGTCGGCTCGTCGGCGGCCGGGGTGGTGCAGTCGGCGCTCGGGAACCTCCCGGAGCTCTTCATCGCGCTCTTCGCCCTCCACCAGGGGCTCGTAGGGGTCGTGCAGGCGGCGCTCGTCGGCTCGGTGATCGCCAACGGCGTGCTGGTGCTGGGGATCGCCTTCGTCGTCGGCGGCATCCGCAACGGCACGCAGTGCTTCGACTCCCCGCGGGCGCGGATGATCGCGACGCTGACCATGCTCGCCGCTGCGATCCTGTCGATACCGACGCTCGCCACCGCCTTCCACACGCCGGCGGCGGCGCACGGGCGGGCGCTGAGCTTCATCTGCGCGGGCGTGCTGATCGTGCTCTTTCTCGCGACGCTGCCGTCCTTCCTCGCGGGCGGAGACGGGGAGGAGGGCGAGCCGCCGAGGTGGACGCTGCCGGTCACCGTCGCCGTGCTCGGCGGCGCCGGGCTCGCCGCCGCTGTCACGAGCGACTGGTTCGTGGCCGCGCTCACGCCCGCGACGCACGCGATGCACATGAGCCAGGACTTCGCCGGTCTCGTCGTGGTCGCGATCGCGGGCAACGCGGTCGAGAACGTCGTCGGCGTGCAGCTCGCCGCGCGCAACCGGCCCGACTTCGCGATCTCCGTGATCATCAACTCGGCGCTGCAGGTGGCGCTGCTGCTGACGCCGGTCCTCGTCTTCGCGAGCCTCGCCTTCGCCACGACACTGACGCTCGTCTTTCCGACCCTGCTGGCGATCGCGCTGCTGCTGGCGGCCGGCGTCGGGGCGCTGGTCGTCTACGACGGCGAGAGCACCTGGGAGGAGGGGACGATCCTCGTCGGGCTCTACGTCGTGATCGCAGCCAGCTTCTGGTGGGGCGCATAGTGCACCTCGTCCGCACCGGCGGCCGCGCGGAGGGGCTGCGGCAGCCCCTCCGCGCGGCCGGCTCCTACGGCGTGGCCGCGGTCGTGCCGGTGCCGTTCTGGTCGAGCGCGGCGGTCGAGTCGGCCTGGTTCGAGACGCCGAGGGCGACGCGGGTGTCCGGGATCGAGGTGCCGCTCCCGAAGAGGTAGACGGAGAGGCCGGTGAGCGAGTAGAGACCGGCGCCCGGCTTGATGCCGAGGCCGGCGAGGCTCGCGGTGATGGAGATCGTGCAGGCCAG